>CAMWSU010000034.1 GCA_947176965.1 uncultured Lachnospiraceae bacterium
CCATGAGACCCTGACTTTTTCCCATGTTATGCTGGCAATTTCGGCATTAATATTGTTGCATTCTATTCTGAAAAACTCATTTCGAGTGGAAAAAATCAGGGTAAGGAATGTTTATATGATATTGCGTACTATCGGATTTATGGGACTGAGTTTTGCTGCGGTGATAGATATTATAAGATATTATAGAGGCAATAGTACCGACAACGCGATGTTTGTGCGTATCGGTCTGCTGATTTTCATACTGTGCTATGGAAGCTCCAGTTTGGAGAAAATGATGAATGCGGTAAAGCTTGGGGTGCAGTCAGAATTTGTCAGCCAGCTTGCCTATCGGGACGGTCTGACGGGCATCGGCAACCGAACAGCTTTTCAGGAGCGGCTGGCGGAGCTGGAGAAAGAAAAAAAGCAGCTTCCCGGAATCGCGATTATCATGTTCGATGTAAATGACCTAAAGCTGATAAACGACAATCAGGGCCATCAGAAGGGCGATCAGCTGCTGTTGTGCAGTGCCGAAATCATTAGGGCAGCGGCGGAATCCGTGAAGGGCATCTGCTACAGGATCGGCGGCGATGAGTTCGTATGCATCATAAGCGGAGAGGATGTGGCCGGCCGCTGCGAAAAGGCGATCGTCTGCTTTCAAAAGGCCATGGACGACTATAACGCGGTGACTGGACAGCCATTCCGCATCAGTATCGCCAGCGGTTATGCGATCTACGACAAGCTCCAGGAGAAAGAAATGCTGATGGACGTATACCAGCAGGCGGACGTCCGCATGTATGAAAATAAAAAACAGATCAAAGCAAATTTCAGGTGATCAGATTTTGAAAGCCGACAGGCACAAGAAATATATGATAACGAAAAGAAACGCGGCGGAATGCGAGTATGCTTCCTGTCCGCGTTTCTTTTTTTATCTAATAAGGGTATCCCGCTTACGCCGCGTCAGATCACTCCGCCGCTTTCTCGGCATATTTTGTGGTGACAAGCTCCTCGTAGGGAACGCGTTCGGGAAGCTCGCCGGATTCTTCCAGAATATTCTGTAAAAGCAGGAAGGCGTCCTCGGTAAAAATCAGATCGGTCTTCCAGGTGTCCTGCGTCAGATAGCGGTTGACGATGGTCGTGACGGTGTCAAGCTCTGTTTCCGCAAACTGCGGCGCGATCACGGCGGCAATCTCCTCCGCGGTATGGGAGTTTACATAATCCATTCCTTTTTGAAGCGCATCGGTGAACGCCTGCACGGTATCGCTGTGCGCATCCAGATAGCTCTGCTTTGCAAAAAATCCGGTGTAGGGAACATAGCCGGAATCCACACCGAGGGAAGCGACAATATAACCGTCGCCCTTTTGCTCCAAGCCGGTCGCATGCGGCTCAAACTCAACGCTGAAGCTGCCCTGCCCGCTGGAGAACGCAGCGGCGGTGGAACCGAAATCGATGCTTTGGTCAATGTTCACCTCAGAGGGCTGAATGCCGTTTTTTCTCAAAATGTATTCAAATACCATTTCCGGCATGCCGCCCGCGCGTCCGCCGAGTACGTCCTGCCCAATGAGCATATCCCAGGTGAAGTTTTCAATCGGTTCACGGGAAACAAGGAAATTGCCCGCGCGCTGGGTAAGCTGCGCAAAATTCACAATCTTGTCGGACGCGCCCTCTAAATAAGTATAGACAGTCGCTTCACAGCCGGCAAAGCCAATCTCCGCCTCGCCTGAGAGTACGGCCGCCATGACCTTGTCGGCGCCGTATCCGGTCACGAGCGTAACGTCCAGTCCTGCCTCCGTAAAGTAGCCGTTTTCGATTGCCACATACATCGGCGCGTAGAAAATGGAGTGTGCCACCTCGTTTAAGGTGAGTTTTGTCAGACCGGACGGTTCTTTTGTATCCTTGCCGCAGCCGCACAGTGTGCAGACGAGCAGTGCTGTAATCAGAAGAAGCGTGGATAATTTTCGTCGCATATTTTTTTCTTCGGGCGGGAAGCCCGCAACGTTTTTCTTAGTCTATTATATTGCGGGAGGCAAAAACGGTGACAGCGCACCCTATGGTTGCAGTGCGGAATGGGGGCGGTTGCAACTGTATTTTTTTATGGAAATATTGTCTGACTCATCATAGACAGGCAGGAAAATTTCGTATATAATAAAGTCGTAACGCGTCCGGATGCCGGATGGAAAATGCGGCGTCAAACGACGCACAATACAGGAGGAGGATATTACAATATGGGTATCATTTCAAGATTTAAGGACATTATGGCGGCAAATTTCAATGCACTGTTGGACAAATGTGAGAATCCGGAGAAGATGATCGATCAATACTTACGTAATTTGGAAAATGATATGGCGAAGGTAAAAGCGGAGACCGCTTCCATCATGGCTGACGAGAAGGCAGCAAAGAGAAAGATGGACGACAACGCCGCAGAGATCGCAAAGATGAGCGAGTATGCAAAGAAGGCTGTTGCAAGCGGCAATGACGACGAGGCGCGCAAGTTCTTGGAGAAGAAGGCGGAGCTTACGGCAACGCAGGAAGTACTCGTAAAGCAGTATGAGCTGGCATGTGAGAATTCCAAGAAGATGCGCGAGATGCACAACAAGTTAGAGAGCGATATTTCCACGCTGCGCTCCAGACGCGAGATGATCAAGGCAAAGATGAAGGTTGCCGAGACGCAGAAGAAGATCAATCAGATGGGCAGCGGCGTTGCGGATGCAGGCAGCAATATTGCAGCATTTGAGCGTATGGAGGCAAAGGTTGACAAGATGCTTGACGAGGCGGACGCGATGGCAGAGCTGAATGCGGACAGCGCGAGCAACGATGTTGAGAGCCTGACCAAGAAGTATGACGCAAGCAACCGTTTGAGCGATGTGGATGACGAGCTGGCGGCATTAAAGGCAGAGATGGGCATGCAGTAGGACGCAGGTGAAGCGGGAAAGCTGCAAGGCAGCGAACGCAGAAGCGCGGGATAGAATAGGAAAGAAGAGGAGACCGATATGGGACTTTTTTCAAAAGAGTTATCCAATGTGGTGGAGTGGAAGGAAAATCAGCCGGAGGTATTGTTTTGGAAGTGGAGCAATTCCGAGATCAAAAAAGGCTCCGTGCTCATTATCCGTCCGGGACAGGATGCCATCTTTTTGTATAACGGACGCGTGGAAGGAATTTTTACCGACGAGGGACAGTTTGATATTGAGTCGCAGATCATTCCGTTTCTCTCTACCTTAAAGGGTTTTAAGTTCGGGTTCAATTCGGGGCTGCGCGCGGAGGTGCTCTTTATCAATACCAAAGAGGTACTTTGCAAGTGGGGAACGAAAAATGCCATTAATCTTCCGGCAGCGGGATTACCCGGCGGTATGCCGATCCGAGCGTTCGGCACATTTAACTGTCGGATCGCCGATACGATGACGGTGATCGATAAGCTGGCGGGTATCCGTCAGATGTACACGGTCAGCGATGTCAAGGAGCGTATTGTCGCAAGCTTGGATCAGCTTTTGATGTCCTGGATTGCAAAAGAAGGCCACGATATGTTCAATCTGCAGGCGGATGCACGAAACATCGCGAAGGGGATTGAGTCCGATCTTGACATGGATATGAGGAAGATCGGTATCGGGATCGAGGATTTTAAGATCGAGAGCTTTTCCTATCCGGAAGAAGTCAAGAAGATGCAGGAGAAAGCGGCGGCACAGTCCATGATCGGTGATGTCAACCGCTATCAGCAGCTTGCGGCGGCGAATTCCATGGAAAAGGGCGGCGCAAGCGGTGCCGGTGTCGCGGGACAGATGGTTGGCATGCAGATGGGTATGGCGCTGGGACAGCAGATGGTAAATCAGATGAACTTAGGGCAGCAGAACGCGCCTGCGGCAAATGCGGGAACGCTTCCGACGACAAGCCCGAAGTTTTGTCCGAACTGCGGCACGGCGACGACCGGATCGAAGTTCTGCGGTAACTGCGGAACGCAGCTGTTTCAGTAAACGGTACGCAGGCGGGGCATAGAAAACCTTGCAGGCGCAGGCGGTACATATGGGAACAGCATGCGGACGCGGACAGATCAATCGAAAAACGAAACGACGGGCATGTGAGAGCATGCATGGAAAGAAAAAACAGGAACAGCAAGGGCGGGGAACTGCCCTTGCTTCTTTCACCTATAGGAAAATTGCAGTCTGGAGACGGTATGAATAAATATGATTCTTTGAATGAAGCGCAGAGAGAAGCGGTCTATACAACGGAAGGGCCGCTGTTATGCTTGGCGGGAGCGGGCAGCGGAAAAACGCGGATGATCACGCACCGCATTACTTATCTGATCGAGGAATGTCAGGTGGATCCGTGGAACATCATGGCGATCACCTTTACGAATAAAGCAGCGGGAGAAATGCGGGAGCGTGTTGACCAGCTTGTCGGAATGGGTTCGGAAAGCATCTGGGTGACGACGTTCCATTCGAGCTGTGTGCGGATCTTGCGCAGGTACATAGACAGGCTGGGCTATGATAATCGTTTTACGATCTATGATGCGGACGATTCCATGAGCGTGATGAAGGACATCTGCAAGAGTCTCCAGATCGATACGAAAATGTTAAAAGAGCGCGCGATCCTCTCGGCTATCTCTAATGCAAAAAATGAGAATATTTCCTGCACGGAGTATGCGCTCGGCGCGCAGGGAGATTTTCAGAAGCAGAAGATTTCGCGCGCGTATACCGAGTATCAGGATCGCCTGCGTAAAAACAACGCGCTCGATTTCGATGATCTATTAATGAAAACGGTGGAGCTGTTTACGACCTGTCCTGAAGTATTGCAGGCGTATCAGCGACGTTTTCAATATATCATGGTGGACGAGTATCAGGACACGAATACGGTGCAGTTCATGCTGATCAAACAGCTTGCCGGCTCGAAGCATAACCTGTGCGTGGTCGGCGATGATGATCAGTCGATCTATAAATTCCGCGGCGCAAATATTCGGAATATTCTTGACTTTGAACAATATTTTCCCGAGGCAAAGGTTGTGAAGCTTGAGCGGAATTATCGTTCCACGCAGAATATTTTGAACGCGGCAAACGCGGTCATCCGCAATAACAGAGGAAGAAAAGAAAAACAACTCTGGACGGAGCAGGAGGGCGGTGCACTGCTGCATTTTAGGCAGTTTGATACGGCATATGAGGAGGCGGAGTTTCTTGCGGACGACATTTGCCGTAAAAGAAGAAAAGGGATTTTGGATTATGGGGATTGTGCCGTGCTCTACCGCACGAACGCGCAGTCGCGACTGATCGAGGAGCGGCTGGTCGTGGAGGGTGTTCCGTATCTGCTCGTCGGCGGACAGAATTTCTATGCGCGGAGAGAGATCAAGGATATTCTTGCTTATTTGAAAACGATCGACAACGGACAGGATGATCTGGCGGTCAGGCGCATTATCAATGTCCCGAAGCGGGGAATCGGTGCAACGACGATCGTGCGGATACAGGAGTATGCGGCGGCGCATGATATGAGCTTTTTTGATGCGCTGTGCGAGGCGGACCGGATCGATACGATCGGCAGGAGCGCCGTGAAGCTGAAACCGTTTGTGCTGATGATACAGACGCTTCGGACAAAGCTGCGGGAAGGCTTTCATGTGGACGAGCTCATCCGGGAGGTGATCGACACTACCGGATATGTGCGGGAATTGGAGGCGTCAGACGAGGAAGACGCAAGAGACCGGATCGGCAATATTGACGAACTGATCAGCAAGGCGGTCGCTTACGAGGATACGCACAATGAATCGAGCCTGAGCGAATTTTTGGAGGAGGTCGCACTGGTCGCGGAGGTTGACAATGTAAATGATGACAACCGCGTGCTCATTATGACGCTCCACAGCGCAAAAGGACTGGAGTTTGACCATGTGTATCTTGCGGGCATGGAGGACGGTGTGTTCCCCGGCAGCATGGCAATCTATGATGACAATCCGGCGGAATTAGAGGAGGAGCGCAGGCTTGCCTATGTCGGAATCACAAGGGCAAAAAAAGAACTGACGCTCACCTGCGCAAAGCAGCGCATGCTGCGCGGTGAAACACAGTACAATGATGTCAGCCGCTTTGTCAGGGAGATCCCGCAGGAGCTTTTGGACAACCGGCCGCTTGGGACACGGGGCCGGGACGACTACGGCAGCGATCGCTACGGGGAAAATTCCTTTGGAGGGCGCGGCTTCGGAAGCGGTTTTAGTAAAAATGGCTTTGACAGCAGCTTCGACGGAAGCAGTGACAGCGCCGGCGGCGTGTCCGCGGCGTCCTTTGTGGAACGGTATCAGCAGCAGGAACGCGAGCGACAGGGCAGGACAGGAGCGGGTGAACAATCCGGACGCTCGGGAACCGGTGCGGTCGATTATAGAAGGAGATGGCAGCAGGGCCCGGTGTACGGCGATAATGTATTTGATCTGAAAAAACCGAAAGGCAACGCAGGCGATTCCCGATTAAAGGAAGTGTACGGCATCGGCAATGCCGCAAAAACAGCAAGACCCCTGTTCGGAGCAGGCAGCGGCATTCAGACGGGCGCGTCCATGTCGGGAACGGACGGTGTGGATTACGGTGTCGGCGACAGAGTCCGCCATATGAAGTACGGGGACGGCACGGTCTTAAAGCTGGAGAAAGAGCCGAAGGATTACAAAGTGACGGTCTCCTTTGACGGCGCCGGGACAAAGATCATGTACGCCGGATTTGCGAAGCTGAAAAAACTGTAAGTTTATAAAATTTTTCACAATTAATCGTAGTAAAACAAAAAAATAAGTGGTATAATGTGCAAAGGGATAGTTTTAAGAATCGAAGAAGCAGATTGCAAGTAAGTTGTAATTGCAGGTTATGTGCAAAGAAAGACATTAGATTCAAAATATAGAAAAGGGGTAAGGGACATGAAAAAAGAAAAACTGGAAGAACTGATCAGTGCAATCAAGGTTGGCGAGCTGCTTGGCAAGAAAGAGCCGGAGCCTGAACCGGAGAAAAAGAGCAATGTGCTTCTTTGGGTGCTTGCGATCATCGGTGTGATCGCTGCTGTCGCTGGAATCGCTTATGCAGTATATCGCTATTTTACGCCGGATTACCTTGAGGATTTCGAGGACGATTTCGACGATGAATTTGAAGACGAGGCAGAGGACGAGGAAGCTAAGGATGATGCGGCTGAGGAGAAGGCCGACGAGTAAACATTCTATTACAAACAATGGAGGGAAGCGGGATGTAGTCATCCCGCTTTTTTATATCATATGAAAAAAGGACAGGTTATAGAAGGAATCGTTACAAAGGTGAATTTCCCAAATAAAGGCATCGTGGAAGCAGAGGGGGAACGGATGGAAGTGAAGGGCGTGCTGCCGGGGCAGAAGGTCTCTGTTGCCGTGCAGAAGGTCCGGCACGGAAAGGCGGAGGGACGCTGTCTTTCCGTGTTAGCGCGCGCGCCCTATGAAATTGAGGCACAGTGTCCGCATGCGGGGGAATGCGGTGGATGTAGCTATCAGACCATGCCCTATGAGGAACAGCTCAAACTGAAAGAACAGCAGGTGCTTTCGCTCATGCAGCCAATTTTTGAAAGGCAGGGGGTGAATTTATATGAGGGAATCAAAAAGAGCCCCCACCAGTTTGGATACCGCAACAAGATGGAATTTACGTTCGGTGACGAATATAAGGACGGACCGTTGGCGCTCGGCATGCATAAAAAAGGAAGCTTCTATGATATTGTTCCGGTAACGGAATGCTGCATTGTCGATGGGGATTATCGGAAAATCCTGCGTGCGGTCATGGAGTTTGCGAGGGAAAAAGGATTGTCTTTTTATCACAAACTGCGCCATGAGGGGTATCTGCGCCATCTGCTTGTTCGGAAAGCTGTGCGCACAGGGGAGCTGCTGATCGCGATCGTGACGACAACGCAGGAAGAGCGCACAATGGATCTGAAAGTGCTTTGTGAGCGGCTACTGGCATTGTCGATTGATGGTAAAATAGCAGGAATCATACATACCAGTAATGATTCTCTTGCCGATGTGGTGCAGAGCGATGCAACGGAAGTACTCTACGGGCAGGATTATTTTTATGAAGAACTGCTGGGACTACGCTTTCGCATTTCCGAGTTTTCCTTTTTTCAAACAAACAGCCTCGGCGCGGAGGTACTCTATAAGACCGCGCGGGAATATATCGGGGAGATTCATACGAAGAGCGGTCGAAAGCCAGTCATTTACGACCTTTATTCGGGCACGGGAACGATCGCGCAGATGATGGCGCCGGTGGCGGAGCGGGTGATCGGTGTGGAGATTGTAAAGGAAGCGGTTCACGCCGCGCGGGAAAACGCGGCGCTGAATGGTTTACATAACTGCGAATTCATCGCGGGCGACGTGCTGAAGGCGCTCGACGAGATCGAGGAACAGCCGGATTTCATCATTCTTGATCCGCCGCGTGACGGGATTCATCCGAAGGCATTGAAAAAGATCATTGCCTACGGCGTGGAGCGGTTGGTCTACATTTCCTGCAAGCCGACAAGTCTGGCAAGGGATTTGGAGGTATTTTTGGATATGGGATACCGCGTGGAGCGCATGTGCTGCGTCGATATGTTTCCGGGTACGGTGCATGTGGAGACGGTGTGTTTATTGTCCAAACTCAATGTCGACCACCATATTGAAGTGGAAATAAATCTGGACGAGATGGATCTGACCGCTGCGGAGAGCAAAGCTACTTATGAGGAAATCAAGGCGTATGTGAAAGAACAGACAGGTCTGCAGGTTAGCAATCTCTATATTGCTCAGGTAAAGCGGAAGTGTGGGATCATTGAAAGAGTGAATTATAATCTATCGAAGTCTGAAGATTCCGGACGGCCGAAATGCCCACCAGAAAAAGAGAAGGCTATCATAGAGGCATTAAGACATTTTAGAATGATATAGGAAGTATATTTCCTTAAATGTCGTAATTGCATATCTGAAATTGCTAAAGAAGTAATGGATGAGAGGACGTATTAAAAACAATAATTTGATATAGTTAATCTTTCAGAAATAATATTGGTTAAGGTCATTATTTAGGAGTAAACGGAAGATGGATTTTATGGGTAATATGTTTGAGGATGAAAATACGAAAGATGACATTTCAGAGATTGTCAATAAGATATCAAACTATGATATTTTTGATTTCATTGCGAAAATATCGGGTTTAAATTTAATGTCCGAAAATCAAAACAAATCAGTCTTGCTTGATACGTTAATTCAATATGTGTTAGCAAAAGAAGAGTCAGATTATATTTCACATAGCAAGATAAGTGCAGGAAAATTTAAATCTATAATAAATGAATTGAATTCAACAAATTTAAGCCTATCTATAGACCCTTGCGAGAATGTATTTATTCAAAATGTTATGATGGGTTCAAATTATAGGGTTTTCAATGGAATAGATTTAACTCCTGCGCATAATTTGCAGACTCTTATAAGAGTATTGTTTCAGTATCAGAATACGTTCCATGAAAAATATTTAAGAAAAGTATATAGATTTTTTTCGCTAATATTGGGAATGTCCGAGGAAATAGTTAGAAGTTTAAAAATTGATTTGTATAATGTAAAATATGATGAGCAAAGAATGGTGATTTTGCCATCAAGTGATGTTATAAATCATTTTGCTGAAAAAATAGTTTATCCTTTAGATAAAGTAAAAGGATACATAGATGGATATTTTAAAATAGAAGAAATTGTTATTGGGTTTGGAATAAAAGACACAGGTGATTTAGATAATAGACCTTTTTACCAAAAGCCATTTCTTATTAATCCGAAAGATAATACAATAATTATTCTTAATGTGTCTTTATTACCTGCTTTTGCATTTTATAAGGCTATAGAATGGGCAGAAGATTATAATTTAAAAAAAGATGTACTAAATAGGTATAATGATTATTTATGGTTAGAATCAAAAAGAACATTGGATAAATTAGGACACAAAAAGATAAATGAAAGAACTTTAGGCTTGGAATGTATATCACTTGATTACTATAAAGAGATGATTGCCACAATGTATAATAATCAGTTAATGATTGTATTTTTTTTGTGTGATGATGGATTGCAATATCCGAAAAATGGGATACATGTTCATTATCCAGATGAGCGTCATAACAATATATTTCAAGAAAGAATAAACTATTTTGCTGAAAAGATAAAGGAGTTAAGCATATCTAATGAAGACTGGTATGCATTAATTATTACGAATAGTTTTGGTCGAATGATAGGACTGAGAGTAAAACCTATACCGTTCGGTTATAAACCAATCCATTTAAATCCATTTGAGTTACATTGCATTAGTATTAAGGAACGCAATATTACAAACTTTTTACCTAGATATATTCGAGCAAAAAATCAGATGAATACAATGATGTCAGATGTATTTTCTGAATTAAATTTGGTATGTATTTATACAAGTAATAATTATACTTTTTATATGTCGGATGATGTAAGCATGGATGAAATGAATATATATATAGCTCCAGGCGATTCTGTTGAATATATTTCAGAGGCATTGAAAGAGGAAAATCGAATTTTAATAGATTCCTATATTGATGGTGAAAAAGCTGAAGTTATATATACAGATAAATTAAGAAGTATTTATGTTGAAGATGATTTGTTTCTCGAAAAACAGGTTGCTTATTGTGTGTCCTTTGATAATGTGAAAATATGGATTACTACGGATGAAATTCAGAGTTTTGAAGAGATAAATATCTATTTTTCATTAGTAGATGCAATTGCATATTGGCTGGCAGAATGTAAACAAATTATTGAATTGTTTGACTTGTTCTATTATGTATATGTTTTTAATATTTCATTAACAGGAAAGCCCAAAGAGTATTATTATGAAAGAAATATGGTCGTACCATATTCAGAATGCATAGGAACAGAAATAAATAGAAATCATATTTTTCTTAAGTGGACACCTGAAGCGTTCGGAAATTTAAATCAAACTACTAATATACAAGAAAAAGATCTGTGCATATTCTTATTTGAAATATTAAATGACTTGTCATATGAGCATTGTAATTACAAAGTGGTATTGGATGGAATATTTAGTGATCCGTTGAAAAAGAAATTTTTTTCGTTTGCGTATGAAAATAAACCATACTTAAAACCTGTAGAACTGGGTAATAATCGCAAAATACGTGAAGAGGATGAGGATTATTTAGCCGGAATAATTGGAAGAGAGCTTCTTCAAAGTGGTAATTGGGAAATAGGTATTGTTCCAGAAGAAAAACGAAATGAAGTTTCACATGCGGTCGTTGATTGGCTATATAATAGGTTACAGACAAAAGTGGCGGAACTTTCGACGGATAATATAATTGAAATGATTTATTTTGATCTTGAAGAAACTTTATATAAACTCATCTTGTCTGAAAGAAGATTTTATATGGATATTGCGTGTTATCCGGAAAAAGAAAAACTATATTTGGAAGAGTATAATAATTTAAACAGAACTTCGTTGGCATTAAAATTTCTTATCGAATACATAACAGCACAACCACCTAAAGGAAATAAGCGTCTAGGCATAGGTCAGTATGAAGAGTTGCTAGCTATATGTTCTTTGATAATTGAATGGGCTTATAAGGGAGATTTGTTTACATATGGTATTATAAATACTCCAATAGAATTTCTTCAATCAAAAAGAATAGGTTTAAAAAAAGATGAATTTATTGATATGTATCAATATAGTGATATATATAGAAGAAGACAATTAAAATTTGATTCATCATATGTAATAAGAAAACAGTATAGTGTAAATTCTTTGGATTATACAGATGAATTGGAGATGGCATATATTAAAGAATTTGGTTATAAATATTCTGACTTTGTTAAAGTAATCGTTACTATGGTTGCATTGAACGAAGAAGAAATTATTTGTATTGAAGAATCTTGCATCACTTCAAAGCTGATAGAACTTAATGAAACATTATCTGAAGATGTTATAAAAAAAGTATTAAATGATATTACATATAGACCCAGAGCTGATTATTTAAAATTGCCTTTAAAATATAATGCTTGGGAAGCGTATCCATGGAGATTTAATAGGCGGTATTCATTTAATAGAAGACCGGTATTGCAACGTGATAATAGTCTTATTTGGGGCAATCGTCAGTTATACCATATGCTTGAATATGTGACAGATTTAATTCATTCAGGAAAGTTTACAGCCGAAAGTAAGGAAATGGTAGAATTGATAGGAAAGATAAGTAAAAGTAGAGGAGCTGCATTTAATGAACTGATCGTTGATATTATTCAAGATATGAATGAGTTTATCATTTTTCCGAATGTCAAAAAAATAAATGGTAAGAAAATATCAAATTTACAAGGTAATACATTGGGAGATATTGATATTCTTATTATTGATAAAGTGACTGATAAAATAATTGCTGCAGAAGTCAAAGATTTTCATTTTTCTCGCAACCCATATGAAATTCAACAAGAATATCTTAAGATGTTTGTGGATAGGGATAAAATAAAGTGTTTTGCCACAAAACATACGCGAAGGGTAGAGTGGTTAAAAGAACACATTCAAGATGTAAAATTTCAATATGGATTGGATGATAGAGAATGGGATATCAAGGGTATTTTCATTGTGAGTAAACCGCTTATTAGCAATACCATATATAAACAAAATATAAAATGTATTTCTAGGGCGGAGCTGTGCGCAGAAATAATTAGAAATATTTAATTTGGAGAGAAGGTTGCAGCATACGTTTCAGAAGATAAGGAGACAGAGTAGATGGCAAAAGTACAATCAGAGTATGATGTTGAGATTAAGTTCATCGAAAGACTGGAAAGTATAGGATATGCTTATATTGAGTTGAATAACTATGAAGATGTTATATCTAATTTCAGAGTTCAATTAGCAACATATAACGCAGAGAAATTAATTGATGCAAAAGGGACTGCTGACTTCTCAGATGCAGAGTTTAATCGTGTACTGATTCAGATTGACAACAAGAGCGTTTATGAATCCGCCAAGGTGCTGCGTGACAAATATATTTTGAATTTGGACAATGGGAAAACAGTGTATTTGGAGTTTTTTGGTTTTGATACAGATAGAAATATTTATCAGGTGTCTCATCAGATTACCATGGATAAAGACCATAAAGACGATGTTGCATATAGAAATCGTTATGATGTAACTATGCTAATAAACGGACTTCCTCTTGTGCAGATAGAATTGAAAAGACCAGGCGTAGAGATAAATGAAGCAATCAATCAGATTAACCGGTACAGAAAGTTTTCTTTCAAGGGGTTGTTCCGCTACTTACAGCTTTTTGTTGTATCCAATTCCGTTCAAACTAAATATTTTTGTAATGAAAATGAGATGGAGAATGGGCAGTATAATCCCATATTAAAGAGCCTTGTGTTCTTTTGGACCGATGAGAATAATAAACGTATTAATATATTGGATGAGTTTACAACAGAGTTCTTTAGGAAAACTGCAATTACGGAAATGATTGATAAGTTCATGGTTATTAAATCAGCGGAACCGATACTCATGGTAATGCGTCCGTATCAGATTTATGCGGTTAAAGCCGCAAAAAAGAGAGTTCTTGAAGCAAATCACAATGGATATGTATTTGCGTGTACAGGTTCCGGAAAGACACTTACTTCATTTAAGTTGGCGCAATTGTTAAGGGAAGAGTCAAGGATTGATAAGGTTGTATTCTTGATTGACAGAAAAGACTTGGATGATCAGGCAATAGATGAGTATAACAGTTTTGAGAAAGATTGTGTTGATAATTCAGACAGCACACATGTACTTGTAAAGCAGTTACAGGAAACAGATAGAAAGCTGATAGTGACTACCATTCAAAAAATGGCAAATGCAGTGAAGAATCCACGATATCAGAACCTCATGAAACAGTATCGGGACAATAAGATTGTGTTTATTATTGATGAGTGTCATAGAAGCCAGTTTGGAAAGATGCATGGAGATATTGAAAATCACTTTCAAAATGCTAATTATATTGGTTTTACCGGTACGCCTATTTTTGAAGCAAATAAAGGAGTTGCCAGAAGAACGACGGCGGATTTGTTCAGTGCCGGTAAGCAGATGGAAGCTTGTTTACATAAATATATGATAAAAGATGCGATTGCAGATGGCAATGTGCTGAGATTTTCCGTTGAGTATCAGAGAACTATATTTGCTCATCATATTGCGGTAAATGGTATTGATCCGGAGCAATTAGATGATCCGGAGTATTGTAAGAGACATAATATAGATATAGATAGTCTGTATCATGATGAAGAGAGAATTAGGAAGATCGCCATAGATATATTTGAACACCATGAACAGCATATTCATCCGCAGGGAAAAGATATTTATACTGCCTTGTTTGCAGTAGATAGCATTAAGACATTGGGACAGTACTATGATATATTCAAAGAGCTTAACGAGCAAAGAGAAGTAGACAAGCGGTATAATGTGGCGGCAATCTTTAGTTTTGGAGCCAATGAGGATATGGATGAGTGTGGAGACGAGCATTCAGCAGAGTTGCTAAGTAGATGTATAGATGATTATAACAAAATGTTTGGCACAGCCTATGATATAGATAAGTTTGACTCTTATAGAAAAGATATAGCACAGAGATTAAAGCAGAAGAATTTGCCACAGGTGGATATTCTCCTTGTAGTAAATATGATGCTTACTGGATTCGATGCAAAGCCTTTGAATACACTTTACTTGGATAAGAATCTCATTTGGCATACTTTGGTACAAGCATATAGCCGGACAAACAGAGTAGATAAGGTTACAAAGCGATTTGGACAGATTGTTACATACAGAAATATCAAAAAGTGGCAGGATGATGCACTTAGATTGTTTTCCGGAGATGGTGATCCGAACGAGTATTTGTTAGAGAATTACGAGTATTATATCCAAAAGTGGGTAAATCAGGAGCCGATTCTTCGTAAAGTTGTTCCTATGGTAGATGATGCAGGGCAGCTCCAAAATGAAGATGAAATTCGTATGTTCATTATTGCTTTTAGGACTATGGTAGGAACCCTTGCTACGCTTAAGACTTTTAGTAAGTTTAATTGGGCAGACTTGGCGGTTGTAATGGATGAGGATGAATTTGAGGGATATAAGAGCTGGTATCTGTATTATAAAGAACAAGCGAACAATCCAAATCCAAAAGTGTCGGTTCCGGTAGATATAGACTTTGATGTTGAATTGGTTAGGACAGATCGTATAAATGTAGTGTATATCCTTAATCTGTTGAAGAAGGCACATGATGCAAGTAATCTTTCGGCAGAACAATTGCAAGCAAATGTTGATTTGATTCTAAGAGAGATTGAACGGTCTGATAATGTGTCTTTACGGGCGAAGAAAGACATTATGAGGATTTTTATTGAGACAAGGTTTTATGACTTGCCGGAAGATGCAGATATACAACAGGCATTTGAGGAATTTGAAAAAGAACAACTTCAGGCAGAAATTGAGGCTTTTTGCTACGATAATGGAATTGATACAAATATTGTCATTGAGATTTTTACGGATTACAGCTTTAGTGGTGGCGTATCGGACGAAGCGATCAGACGGAGACTTATGGCATACCATTTTGGATTGCTGAAGATTACAAAACTCACAAATGATATTAAAGGATTTGTGGTAAATACCTATAACAAATACAGGGCAGAAGGAGAATAAAATGGGAATAGATACGGCAAAAGCGCAACAGCAGGCAGCAGATTTATCGTCACAATTGTGGAATATATCAAATGCTCTTAGAGGTGGAATGGATAGTTCGGAGTTTAAAAATTATATTCTTGGGACTATCTTTTATAGATATCTTTCAGAGAGAACAGAAATATATATGCAGGATATTCTTCAAGAAGATAATTTGAGTTATGAGAAAGCGTTTGCAGATAGTGATTACAAGCCTATTGTGGAACAGTGGTCGATTGAGCATTTGGGTTATATTATTAAACCGGAAAACTTATTTAGAGAATTAACAAGGAAAATCATTAAGCCCAATGGAGATGCAGATAAATTTTCTATAGAGCATTACGAGAGGGCTATTAGTGATTTGACTGGTTCCACGCTCGGTCATAAGTCAGAAGAGGCTTTTGCAGGACTGTTTGATGATATGAGATTACAAGATTCAAGATTAGGAGATACTGTTTCCGAGAGAAGTGACAAGATCGGAAAGGTAATAGCGCGAATTGCAGAGATTGATTTGGATTTGCAAGACCAGCAGTTTGATGTTCTTGGAACCGCATACATGATTTTGATTGGTCTATTTCAAAGTGATGCAGGTAAAAAGGGTGGGGAATTCTTTACTCCGGTAGGTCCTTCTACACTTTGTGCAACACTTGCGACGATTGGTCTTGATGAAGCAAGAACGGTTGGAGACTGTACTTGCGGCTCTGCCTCTATGTTGCTTGATGTAAAGAAGCATTTAGCAACAGGTAGAGTTGGTCATTTTTATGGACAAGAAAACAATCCTACGACATATAACCTTGCTCGTATGAATATGTTAATGCATGGTGTGGACTATCAAAATTTCAGTATTTGTAAAGGTGATACACTAACAAATGATACTTATGGAAAAGAAAAGATGATTGTACAAGTATGCAATCCCCCATATTCTTTGAAATGGGATGCGAATGCAACATTGCTTGAGGATGAAAGGTATAGTGGAGTTGGAAAACTGGCTCCGAAGAGTCATGCGGATTTGGCATTTGTGCAGCATATGGTGTATCACATGGATGATAATGATGGTCGAGTGGCAGTGTTGTTGCCGCATGGAGTATTATTTAGAGGCGGTGCAGAAGAAGATATTAGAAAATACCTTATTAAAGATTTAAATAGATTAGATGCAGTCATTGGTTTACCAGCGAATCTTTTCCATGGAACACAAATACCGGTTGTAATTTTAGTATTGAAAAGTAAGAGAAATGGAAACAGCGACAATATATTATTTATTGATGCAAGTAAGGAATTTGTGCAGGGAAGAGATCAGAACGAATTGACAACAGAGCATATTGATAAGATTGTTAATGCATATGTTAATCGAGAAGAAATTGAAAAATATGTGCATGTTGCCTCAATGGAGGAAATTGAGAAAAATGATTATAATCTCAATATTCCCAGATATGTCAATACTGCCGAGGAAGAAGTAATGATAGACATAGAACAAGTGACCAAAGATATAAGTAGTATTAATGCCGAGCTACATGATAATTATAAGAAATTGGAGAAATTTTTTGATGAGCTAGGCATTGCTTTTCCAGAAGGCTTGTAGGAGGAAGTGAACATGGACGATAAAAGAATTCCAAAGTTACGATTTCCAAAATTTACTGATGAATGGGAACAGCGTAAGTTTAAGGATATTGCACAGAGGATGTCAAATATAGGTACTTCGAATGAAGAAACTCCGAGTGTAGAATATGAAGATGTGATTTCTGAACAAGGTTTATTAAATAAAGATGTTCGTCAAAAAGAAGAAATAAAAATGGGCATTAAATTTTCTGAAAATGAAGTTCTTTATGGGAAATTACGACCATATCTTCATAATTGGTTAAGCCCTAATTTTCAAGGAGTAGCGGTAGGTGATTGGTGGGTTTTAAAGCCCATTAATGCGGATAAAAACTTTCTTTATAGACTTATACAAACGCCGCAATTTGATGATATGGCAAATCAATCTTCAGGTACAAAAATGCCTCGAGCAGACTGGAAATTGGTATCTAGTATGAAGCTATATATTCCAATAGATATGGAAGAACAGGAGAGAATAGGAAACTATTTTTCCAATCTTGACAACCTCATAACCCTTCATCAGCGAAAGTTTGACAGCCTAAAAGAATTAAGAGATGGTATCATACAGAGGATATTTTCGAGAGAACTCCGATTTAAAAGATTAGATGGAAGAGAGTTTGAGAATTGGGTAACTAAAGAATTATCGGAAATTTTCACAGAGAGAAAAGTAAGTCAAACTATTACAGAAGATGCTCCCTTGTTATCGTTTACTATAGAGCAAGGTGTTATTAACCCTCAAGATAAAAAAACAAATAAAAGGGATTTTTTAATAAAAGATAAAGATACGAAAAAGTTTGCATTAACAGAGGTTGATGATATTATTTACAATCCTGCAAACTTAAAATATGGAGCAATTCATCGTAATAAGTTAATGCGGGGAGTTGTATCACCTATATATGCTATTTTTTATACAGAACAAAATCCTGCATTCATGGAGTATGTTGTCAAAAATCCAGCCTTTATTAAAAATTCAATGAAGTATTTGGAAGGAACTGTAATTAAGCTTATGACTTTGAAACCAAGGGATTTTTTGAAGCTCAAAGTTGAAGTTCCAGCTTCTTTAGAAGAACAGAAGATAATTGCAGATTTCCTTATGAAATTTGATGAGACTATAGATGCAGAACAAAAGAAAATTGAGAAATGGAAAGAATTAAAAAAGGGATTACTTCAACAAATGTTTGTATAGAATGAAGCGTAGTAAGGTGTATCGAAATGAAGTAAAAATATAAATTCGATATACCTTTTTTATTATATAAAATTACTGTTTTTTACAAAAAAATGGGGTTAGGGGATTTCCCTTATGCGAGCCAATTTTCATAGAGTTCCCGTAGGAAAAAATCTGTGTAAATTCTGTCTATGGACGTCTATAGGCAGTGCTTGCTATTCGTCCATGTGTCATGACACAGGCAGTGCTTGCTATTCTTATCAAGAAGTCGGGATAACTATGTCACTTCAAACTTTCCATAGGGAGTTTGCGATTTTTAGGCTACATAGGCAGTCTTTCAAAAACCATATAGGCAGTAATGTCAAAATTTTTTAAAAAACTTTTTTACATAGGCAGTTTTTTTGCATATTTATCATTTACAATGATGCCATACAAAATATTTTAAGAAAGTTACCCATAGGGGACACTTTATTTCTTTATAATCTCTGTGTGGGCATATTGTTCTTATATGCTTTTGAACTGACAGACAGAGCAGATAAAAACTGAATATTGTATCACATACAGGACATGAGGATATGTGTAGCTGCTATGTGGGTACGCCATGATATGCCTGCTTCGGATTGGTGATGGAGTGAACACGAAGAAATACTAAACAGTGCATTTAAACAAAGGCATGGAGCGAGAAAACCTGACAAAATTCACAGCAGTTGTGCGAGGCGATGAAGCATATCCGTGATAATGATACTTCTGGATTTTGGAAAGAAAATTCAGTCATGAAATGACGGTGCGATTCCGATGTGGGCAGAGTACTGACCTGCCACTTGTATGTGAATTTATGGAATGAAAAATGTGAGGGCATAGCAGAGGATCTGCAATCTTTAAGATGATAAAAATCAGATAATAAATACAGCGTTAGGGTAGTTATAAACTTGATGGTTTATGCTGCCCTTTTTTGCGTGCAGAAGGGAGGAAACTGAATGGAGAGATCACATGTGAAATTGGTAAAAAATACAAGAGGGAATATCTATGTTGGATGAATGGAGCGGACTGGCAAATCTGCTTGCTAACCTGATTGAAAAGTATGCAGCGGATTTGGATATTGAGGATATGCCTAACACATTGATTAAAACAGAAAATAAAGTAGAGAAAAGAGAGAAAGAATAGAAATCCTGTATTGCAAACAGCACAGTCGTGAGATATAATAATCGTGATAATACTGTCCAAACTAAAGCCGAAAACATGAAAAAAGGCAAAGGAGAATACATATGGATAATCAAAAGAGCATGGGAAAAGATAAAGAGGGAGTAATCTTTTCGATTGCTCCAAATCTTTCTGAAATGGGTGACGGTTATTTGGAGTTTATAGAAAAAATTAAGGTGGAAATTCAGAAACAGAGAGTTTCTGTTGTAATGAATGCCAATGCCAGTATGATCTGCCTTTATTGGAATATCGGTAGGGCTATTTTAGTAAAACAGGAAGAAGAGGGATGGGGAACAAAGGTCATAGACCGTATGGCAAAAGACTTGAAAGATGCGTTCCCGGAAATGTCCGGTTTTTCTCCTCGAAACATCAAGTATATGCGCAAATTTGCCCAATGTTGGCCAGATGAGAAAATAGTGCAACAGGTTGTGGCACAAATTCCGTGGCGGACAAATCGTATGTTATTGGACAAACTTGAAAGTCAGGAAAGCCGTATCTGGTATGCACGGAAAGCAATTGAAAATGGGTGGAGCAGTACAATTCTGGAATTACAGATTCAGAGTGGGTTGATGGAGCGTAGCGGGAAAAGTGTGAATAATTTTACTGTTGCACTGCCGCCCTTAGATTCGGATATGGCAAATCAGATATTTAAAGATCCTTATCTGTTTGATTTCTTGGGAACAGATATGCCAAGGCGGGAAGTGGAAATTGAGCAGAAACTGACCGAGCATATACAGAAATTTCTTTTGGAACTTGGTCAGGGGTTCGCTTTTGTAGGCAGACAGGTACACTTGGAGGTTGGCGGTCAGGATTTTTACATTGATCTTTTGTTTTATCACTTAAAGTTACGCTGTTATGTTGTAATTGAATTGAAGGCCTGTGACTTTGAACCTGGATTTATTAGCCAACTCAATATGTATCAGAATGTGGTTAATGACATTTTACGACACCCGGACGATAAGCCTACTATTGGGCTTTTATTGGTCAAGGGGAAGAATGAAACGGTGGTCGAGTATTCTTTGGCTGGTTATCAAAACCCGATCGGTGTTGCAGAATGGAAAAATCAAATTACGAGGGCGCTTCCAGAAGAATTAAAGAGCAGTTTACCCTCCATTGAGGAAATAGAAAAAGAATTGGAGTAAAAGTGCCACAGCCTGTGGCACAATTGGAGGGAGTAATATGAGTAAAGAAAAAGTCAAGGTCTACATCTATACCAGAGTTTCCACAGCCATGCAGATAGACGGTTATTCATTGGATGCACAGAAAGCCAGAATGAAAGCATTTGCTGACTATAACGATTATGAAATCGTAGGTACATATGAGGATGCCGGAAAGTCTGGTAAATCCATTGAGGGAAGAATGGAATTTAACCGCATGATGGAAGATATAAAGTCAGGGAAAGACGGTGTTTCTTATGTTCTTGTTTTTAAATTATCCAGATTTGGAAGGAATGCGGCTGATGTACTTTCTACTTTACAGATCATGCAGGATTTTGGCGTAAATCTGATTTGCGTGGAGGACGGGATAGATTCTTCCAAAGATGCGGGAAAGCTGATGATATCCGTCCTATCTGCGGTTGCTGAAATTGAACGGGAGAATATCCGAGTTCAGACGATGGAAGGACGTATTCAAAAAGCCCGTGAGGGAAAATGGAACGGCGGTTTTGCTCCTTATGGTTATCAGTTGACGGACGGGAAACTTTATATCAATGAAGAAGAAGCAACGGCTATCAGGGTAATCTTTGACCAATATGTGAATACAGATATCGGCGCTAACGGAGTAGCAAAATATCTTGAAAATCACGGTATCCATAAGATACAGCGGCAGAATGGTAAAAATCCGCTCTTTGATGCGCATTTGGTTAGGATTATCTTAAAAAATCCAGTGTATTGTGGTAAGATTGCCTATGGACGCAGAAAGACGGAAAAGGTTCACGGGACACGGAACGAGTATCATCTTGTGGAGCAGGATAATTACATTCTGGTGGACGGACAGCATGAAGCGATTATTGCTGAAGATGTCTGGCAGGCAGCACAGATAAAGCTGATCGCGCAGGCAAAAAAGTATGAGCATGTGAACAAGGCAAAGGATACACGGACGCATCTTCTTTCCGGAATCGTTAAATGTCCGGTCTGCGGTGCCGGTATGTACGGCAACAAGAGCATCAAGAGTAAAAAGGACGGTACGAAATATAAAGACTTTTATTACTATGGTTGCAAACACCGCACTATGACACGAGGGCATAAATGTGACTATAAGAGGCAGATTCGGGAAGAACTGTTGGACGATGCTGTGGCAGAAATTATAGTAAAACTGGTGAGCAATCCCAAGTTTGCTGCCATGATGCAGGAAAAGATCAATAGTAAGGTTGATACAACTGTTATAGACGGAGAACTTGCTAATTATGAGAAACAGCTCCGTCAGTTCTATTCTGTCAAGTCTAGACTTACGGAAGAAATAGATTCCCTCGATCCGGACGACAGACATTATATCAAACGGAAAGCTGACCTCGATGAACGGCTCTACCGGATGTATGATAAGATAGAAGATGCGGAGACAAGGCTCATTGAGACAAGGGCAAAGAAGCAGGCGGTTGAAGCCGAGAAACTGACCGGAGATAATATCTATAAAGTGCTGATCTACTTTGAAAGGCTGTATGCTGTGATGAATGAGGTGGAGCGGCGGCAGCTTATGGAAACGCTGATCTCTGAGATACAGATTTATGATGACAGGCAGCCTAATGGTCAATGGTTGAAGTCCATTAAGTTCAAACTTCCGATTATTGAGGAAGATATGGAGATGAGTTTGGATGATGATAAACACGTTGAGACGGTGTGCTTACTTTCCCGCAAAGCACCGGATAGTACAGTCGATATCACGGTGGAATTTGGGGAAGGAGAATAACTTATGGATCCAATGGACTTGATACGGGACAAGTTTTCACAGGATTGTACGATTGAAACAGTTCTGCATCTGCTCATGGCGCATTTTCATCTGGCTGAGGAAGAAGCGCAGGCTAAGATCAATGAGTACTTTGAAATCGTGGATATGATCGATGAGAACCGTAAGAAAGCGGAAAGGAAAGGCAAATGAAGGAATACAGATTTTATGGCTGGGAAACAGCCGATATAAAGGATGCAAACGGTTTAACACCGAGGGATTATTACGATATCTTGTCCAACATCTGGTGTGCTGACACCTGCGCACCGCGGATGAGGAACGAATGGAGTGTCCATAATCCTACGCTTGGACAGTGTTCGATCACAGCGTTTCTGCTGCAGGACTTCTTCGGCGGCAGGGTTTACGGTATTCTAAGACCCGACGGAAATTACCACTGTTTCAATGTGGTAGATGGCTGTGTGTTTGACCTGACCAGTGAGCAGTTCGGAGATGAAGTGCTGGATTACAGCAATTGTCCGGAACAGTTCAGGGAGACACACTTTG
This sequence comes from uncultured Lachnospiraceae bacterium, assembly GCA_947176965.1. Classification (GTDB taxonomy): domain Bacteria; phylum Bacillota; class Clostridia; order Lachnospirales; family Lachnospiraceae; genus DLAJ01. The sequence continues at coordinate 23,026 of CAMWSU010000034.1, forward strand.
CCAAAGAGGAAAAGCGGCTGCGGTATGAATATCTGCGGAAACAACTTCTGAAATTGCGCAAGCATGAAAAAATGCATTTTCATATTGTTAGGAAATGGGCTTTTGCCGGAGCACTTCTTCCTTACAAACTGTTTATCAATGGAGATTATGTAGGTTTCCTGACAAACGGAAAGACATTGGATGTGGATGTTTCGAAATCGGATTTCTATTTTATTGATGAATTGTTCGCACCGTATGATGGGAATGCGATTATTTGTGCATCTAATATGGACGATTCCGACCTTATTTCCATTGAAATACGTCGTGCCGGGGGGTGGAAAACAAACTCTTATAAGGAATTCTTCGTTTATCAAAACGGCGAATACGTCAATTTGCCATCGTTTGATTACACGCATTACGTCCATGCATGTCATAGTGATACCACTTTTTCCGGTTTAACAGAGCAGGAGAAACGAATCGTGCGTTGTTTAGAATTTCGCGAAGCAGTGTCAGATGCAGCAGATGAAGTTTTATGCAGTGAGACCTTGTTTGATATGCTGCATGCGATTAAATGCATCGGTGTAAAGCAGTACACGATAGCATTTGATGCCATCTTGGAACAGTTATTTGCAGGGATTGCCTTGCCGCTTGATGATAAAATGCGAAATAATAGAGACATTGCCGCAAAAATTGAGAAAGCCAATCAGATTGTCAGGAATTGCGTAAAACTGGACGGAGCCATGGAGGAACTGCATAAATGCCTTGTAACCTATATCATTGAGCATTTGACTGACAGCCATTCATGACTTGTGTTGTTAGGGAAATATTTTCCTGCTTTGATTGGCGCAATAGCGTAAGAGAGTAATAATATTAACTTTAAGTTAAGTTTTACTCTGTTTTGGTCAACGACTGTTTTATGGATTTACCGATTCTGCTGTGGCATAATATGCTCAGAAAGGGGATGCGATGAGGACTGCAGCAGGAAACGTGAACCTTTCATCACAAAGGAACATAGAGGAAAGGACGTGAAAAAAATGTTTGATAGTTACAAAGCAGGAAAACAGATCGCTATTTTGCGAAAGAACAGGGGCATAACACAGGAGGAATTGGCGCAGAGGCTTTCGGTGAGTCCACAGGCCGTCAGTAAGTGGGAGAATGGGCACACGATGCCTGAAGTATCCATACTGGTGGAACTGTCAGAAATATTGGGGGTGACGATTGATGAGATTCTTTTGCCGACAGGCATGATACCGATGAATGCGAACTTAGAACATGTTTTATTACCATATGATGAAATAGCAGATTTTTCAGGAAGAAAATGGCCAAGAAGCATAGCGTGGCCCGCAATTTTATCGGCAATTAAGTTATTTATGGGGTTAGAATGTCATAGAGACGCTCAAAAACGGCAAATAAATGATGATACGGAATATATCTTACAGTCTGCTTTTATTTCCACCAGTTTCGGTTATTCCTGGGGACAGGAAATGTCTGAGAAAAGTTGTTTGGCAGTCTATGGATTAGCCTGTGAAGTATATGACAGCGAGCAGTACAATGCCGAGACATTGATACAGTTTGCAACAGAAAATATATTAAAAGGATATCCGGTTATCGTTGAGCCCAAAGAATATGAAGACATTATTTTGGCATCAGGTTTTTCACAAAACGGAAAAGTATTGAAAGGGATACCGTTTTTGGATGGCGATGATGATAAGAATTCGGTTATGTCTTTTAAGCAGCTATATGACTTTCCGGGTTGGTATAAGAAAAAAGGAAAGCTGATTCTGATTAAGACGTCGGGGGATAAGATGAGCGTTGAAGACGCATGTAAAGAGGCTCTGCGTGAAGGATATCGGCTGCTCAGCAATGAAGTTCATCAGTTTGATCAGCCGCTTGTCGGATATGGACTGGTTATATATGATAATTGGAGAAATGAGCTCAGGCTGGAGAATGAAAGAAAACTGGAAACGATAGAGTGTCTGTTTCCACACATTTTCATACATTACGAGAATAAGATGCTTATCAAACAATTCTTAGAACTTTGTATTCATACTGTTACCGGGATTGACAGGGAATCGCTTGAAACAGCCATAGCAAAATATGGCGAGCTGATCGATCTGTTTGAAAAAGCAATGAATGATTGGCTTACCAAAGAACCAAAAGATATTGCTGCGGCAAAGCATGTGCGTCAGGGATTTGATGATATTTTGCGCAGAAGCAGGGGACTTGAGGAACAAGCATTAGAGAGTTGGGCATCAGCGATAAAGGCTGAGAATCAAATTCCGTCACCTGCCAATTAAGAAGAGCGGGCGATTTCTTGGGCTGGCTAAGCGGCTGGCCCAAGACTTCGCCTGCCTATGAATGGTATTTAATCCTTAGGACATTGACCATCCCCTTGAGGACGTCTGTGCCTATTTTTCTGTCAATCGTTTTACATCCACCATGCGGGAACGTATTTCCTGCATATTTTTCGGAATATCTTTGGCCGGCATATGGTCATGGATTGACATTGTTCCGGCTTTCTGAGCAGTCTGATAGTACCAAACTTTATATTTTACGGCGTCAATACATTCCTGCAAGCGTTTCATTTCTTTTTCCAGCACATGTTGTTTCTCTATAAAGAGATTCAAACACTGATTGATATTTTGATCCCCTTCAGAAAGCCATTCCATATATTGTCGGATTTCGTTGATCGTCATACCACAGCATTTCATACATTCGATGATATATAATGATTCCATGTTCGTTTTGTTGAATAGTCTTGTTCCATTAGAATCCCGCTCGATGGAAGGAAGTAAGCCTTCTCGCAGATAATATCGAATGGTATAAGGAGAAAGACCTGTTTTTTGAGAAACTTCTTTCACGGTATAAAGCATATCTGCCTCCAAAATATGTAAAAATAGTATTGACTGATAGTATACTGTCAAGCATATGATAGTACTATCAACAGGAAAAATCAATGTTGAGTTTGAGATCATAATGCAATAAGGAGGGAGAAAATATGGCATTGAAAAGTAAACTTGGGTTTGGTATGATGAGGCTTCCTGTAAAAGACGGTAATCCAACGGATTTTGATTATGAGCAACTGTTTAAGATGGTGGATACCTTCATGGAAGCAGGTTTTCATTATTTTGATACCAGTTATGTGTATCATAATGGAAAAAGCGAGGAAGCAACAAGAAAAGCGGTAGTAGAAAGATATCCCAGAGATCAATTTACGGTTGCGACCAAATTTCCCACTTTTAATCTGAAAAAGGAAGAGGAGATCGAACCGATTTTTGACAGTCAGCTCAAGAATCTTGGGGTAGATTATATTGATTATTATCTTCTGCACAATTTTCAGAATGTCTATTATGACGGGATTGATGGGAATGGCGGTGTGGTAAAGACCTGTCATCTTTTTGAACATGCCCTGAAATGGAAAGAGGAAGGAAAGATTCGTCATCTTGGAATTTCTTTCCACTCCTCTGCAGCGCTTCTCGATCGTATTTTGACAGAGCACCCGGAAGTAGAATTTGTACAGGTCGCACTGAATTACATTGATTGGGAGAGCGAGTTTGTACAGGCAAAAGCGTGCTATGAAGTGATACGAAAGCATGGGAAGCTGGTTATTATAATGGAACCCGTCAAAGGCGGCGGTCTTGCAGCAGTACCGGCAAGTGTTGAGAAAGCGCTAAAAGAGATGAATCCGGATGCCTCTGTCGTTTCATGGGCGCTGCGTTTTGCGGGCAGTCTGGATGGTGTACTTTGCAATTTATCCGGCATGTCTACGGTTGAACAGGTGAAAGAGAATATACGGTCAGTCAATGACTTGGATCCCCTCACGGAGGAAGAGAAGGTAAAACTCCGTGAAATCGTAAGAATCTACAAGGATGCAGGACCGATCGGAGCAGATTTGAGTCGTTTTGAGGGTCTGAAACTGCATGGCGCTCCTGTTACCGGAATCATGGAGGCTTATAATATGTGCCAACTTCAACCGGACCCGGGTTTTTCGGATGATAACAATTATCTGAAGAACGTGATAGCGGAGCAGGCACATCTGGATTGTTTTGGGGAGCTGCCGGATGAGAAAGTGATTCTTGCAGATGGAACAGATGTGACGGAGGAAGTCTTGAAGGCAGAGAGATGGCTGATTGAGCACAGCTTTTAAGTCGGGAAGGAGGACTCAAAGTGAAAGCATTGATAATCGGCGGGACAGGAACGATCAGCAGCGCGGTGGTGCGCAGACTTCTGGAAAAGAAATGGGAGGTCTATGTCATCAACAGAGGCACGAAACCGCTGCCGGAGGGCGTAATTTCTATCATTGCAGATATGAATGACGAGCAGCTTGTTGCAGAAAAAATCAGGGGCATGATCTTTGATGTTGTATGCGAATTCATCGGCTTTGTTCTCGCACAGGTGGAGAGGGATTATAGACTGTTTGCCGGCAAAACAAATCAGTATATTTACATCAGTTCGGCTTCGGCATACCATAAGCCTGCAAGCAATTATCTCATCACAGAGGGAACGAGCCTGGCCAATCCTTACTGGCAGTATGCAAGAGATAAGATCGCCTGTGAGGAATTCCTCATGAAAATGTATCGCGAGCATGGCTTCCCTGTGACAATTGTTCGCCCCAGCCATACCTATGACGAGAAAAATATACCTTTGGGTGTACACGGCAAAAATGGCTTTTGGCAGGTAATCAAGCGTATACAGGCTGAGAAACCGGTTATCATTCAAGGTGACGGAACTTCGCTGTGGACGCTGACCTTCAATGCAGATTTTGCGGTTGGTTTTGTAGGGCTTATGGCAAATCCTCATGCGGTTGGTGAGGCATTCCACATCACCGCAGATGAATCGTTAAGCTGGAATCAGATTTATGAAACAATTGCGCAGGCGCTGGGCGTTAAGCTGCATCCGTACCATGTTGCTTCAGAATTTCTAAATAGTGTTGGACCCGGCTATGATTATGAAGGCAGTCTGACAGGCGATAAGTCGGTGTCGGTCGTGTTTGATAACAGCAAGTTGAAAAGAGCGGTTCCCGAATTTAAGCCAGTGGTCTGCTTTGCAGAAGGTGTGAGAATCGCCTTGGATTATGTGCTGGCTCATCCCGAGTGCCAGAAAGATGACCCGGAATTTGACCGGTGGTGTGATAAGGTGATTGATGCGCTTGAAAGGGCAAAAGCAGAATTCAAGTAGATAAAAAAGAAAGTACCTAAAGAAATTTTTATTACGAACTGAAGAAAGATGAGAACGGCAGATACCGCTCCTGAGAGCATTGCTATTACCGATTTTGTCATGCGTGTGGTAAAGAGAGTGTGGATTTGACTTAGATAACACTAGAAGCTTAAAAGAAGTATAATAAGAGAGCAAATCCCAATAGAATTCCCCGTCGGGTAATCCCTGCGGGGAATTCGCAATGAATAGGATAATCAATACTTTCTTCGGGCACTGTATTGATATTATGAGCAGATTGATAATGAAATACGGACCGGATATGTTGGAAAAACTGAATCGAGACAGTATGTGAGATACGCGTTGCGATGAACCTCATCATGTGATATGATATATATCGCAATGCGTGGAGGAATGAAAATATGGATATAGCAAAAAGAATAACGGAACTTCGTGAAGAGGCGGGCGAGAACAGGAGAGAATTTTCGGTTCATACGGGGAT
>CAMWSU010000035.1 GCA_947176965.1 uncultured Lachnospiraceae bacterium
GCTTAAATCTAAGATTTCCTGATTCTGCACCGCTGAAAGGTAGTCATTTGTCAGATACAGGTCAATGGTGATGCCGAGTTCCTCTTCCCTGCGCCTCATGATGGTTGTCTGTTCTGCTTCAAAAACCTCATCATTTGTGCATTGTAAAAATTGTAGCTGAAAATCATATCCTGCCATATGAAGCCGATGATTTAGTTCATCTTCAAATACAGAAAGATCCATGTTATCTGTCAAGGGTAAATGAACATACAGATACAAGCAGGGAGCATTTTCCCATTCGGCGTTGTCATAATTTTTTGTCCATGTCTGGTCCACAATGCCTGCACTTGTCAGCCAGTCTCCAGAGTGCAGAAAGATGCCTTCTTCTTCCGGTGTTTGCGCCAAATCGTTTTCAGCCGAGTTTCCCTGGGATATATTTATTTCACTGGAGTCTCCGGTTGTCCCTGAAGTGTTCTGGGAAGCTTCAGATTTTCCGCAAGAAGTCTGCATGAGGAGGAAAAGAAAAAGCGCCACACATAAGAAATACTTTTTGTTATTGATCATAAGCATGTTCCTTTCAGATTCAAAAATAATAAAACCGTATTTTCAAATAGAATCAATTAGCTAGTAAATAAGTAATTCTTAATATCTGCGCAGCCAGATTTTTACTGTTGTTGTATACGGTGCACCATGCTCCTGATAAGTACATTTAACATAGGAGCTGCCGGAATAATGAACAGTAACGGTATTTCCTGCCGCATTATCGCCACGTCCGTTTTGGGATGAAACTTCCAAAGTATTATAGGATTTGGAAGAAATGGTAACCGTGGAATTAGATTTATCGGTTCCTGCGGTCACATCAGTTTGTCCGGAAATTTCACAGCGGCATTGCACACCTTCCTGCGTTGTTGTATAAGAGTTTCCTTGGAATGTTAAGGAGATTGTCGACCTCGCATTGCCATTTTGTGCATTCAGGTCTGCCGCAGGATTGGGCATTGCCGCGGCAGAGACCGTCATTCCCTGTGATAACATGAAAATAACTGCTGTTAATACGGAACAAAATTTCATTTTCATATGGAATCCTCCTTCGTTTTGAAAGTACGGTTTTATTTCTTTATCGTTCAGACATCACTATGCGAAAATCATAATTACCATTGACTAGATCCTCATATTTTATTGCACATAAATTCCCATTCCTGCCAAAATAGACACTGTCTCCGCTTATGCCGAAATAAGAGTCCACTTCATAGTCCCAGCCGGAAAAGGAAGCGGCTTCCTGCCAGTCTTTTAGCAGGACAAACTTTCTTTCGGAATAGTCGCAGATAAGATAGTATGTTCCTATTTTACTAACCTCCCCCATCTCATCGATTGGTTCATATAAGATGGTTTCTTCTCCCGTCCGCAAATCGTATTCCCAAATCCGGTCGGGTGAGAATAGGGTAAGAGAGTGTTCGTTTTCTTCTAAAACAGAAACACCAAAATTGCCGCCGGTCTTTTCGCGGGTATAAATCAGTTCCGCTTCTTCTGTATCACGATCCATGCGATATACCAGATTAGTATATACAATTTCATCCCAGGCAATATCCTTCAGCTTTCCCGTATCCGCATCAAAAAGCTCGTTGGGATTAATGCTAGAAGAGGTATAACTGATATAGATAAAGTTGTCTGTGACAGCAAAATGCCCAGGACTTGCATTTGGATAACCCGTATCTATATTTGGAAATTCTTCGTAATCCCCTGTATCTAAATTCAGGCGGCACAGTAATTGACCGACAGAATGTTGGGAATTATTCTCTCCCTCTACTTCTTCCATAATCACTCCGAAAAAATAAAGTTCATTTCCCACAATTTCAATCTGCAATACCGGACTGGAGATCGTCTGGATCAACTCCCTGTTTTCTCCATAGCGGTCGGCGCGAAATATCTGACTGTCCTCCGTCAGAGTTGATGCGACAATATAGAGGTTGCCGTCATAAAAGAAAGGCAGGGTAATATGTTCAAAATAAGCGCCGCAGGTATGATCGAAATGGCGGCATCCCGCACGATTGCACAGGTAGACGGTACTGTCCGACTCCTTATCATAAAAAAGCAGGTAACCATTACCGCTATTTTTTAATGCACCGGAAGGGGAGATAGTATAACTGCCGAAAATATCTGTGGTCTCTCCCTGCACAGCACTTTCTTTGTTTCCGCAGCCTGTCAAAAGCAAACAGAGAACGGAAAAAATGGTTACAATTTTATAATGATTTCTAATTTGATTCAACTTGACATGCCTCCTAACTTACAAAAAAATAAAACCGTACTTTCAAAAATAATTTCACTTATATGATAGTGTTAATATCTGGTTAATGTGATTTTTACCGTTGTGCCCACAGGAGGTGCGCAATGCTCTTGATAGGTATAAAAAATACCGGAACTTGTGCTATAAGTAGTTGTAACTGTGTTTCCATAAGAGCCATCACCTCGCCCATTTGGAGTTGAAGCGCCTGAACTGTTGTACGACGTGGAAGAAATCGTAACAAAAGAACCATATTTATCAGTTCCGGCTGTTACACGCTTTGAGGAAATCTCACAACGGCATTGCACACCCTCTTGTGTTGTTGTATAGGAGTCTCCTCTAAGCGATAAGGTGATCGTCGATCTCGCACCGCTATTTTGTGCATTCAGGTCTGTTGCAGGGTTGGGCATTGCCGCGGCAGAGACCGTCATTTCCGATGATAATACCAGAATAATTGCTGTTAATACGGAACAAAATTTCATTTTCATATCAAATCCTCCTTCGTTTTGAAAGTACGGTTTTATATTTTGATTTATTCCATTTCTCAAGATAAATTATGAATTTCATCTGTAGTATACATTGTGAAACAAAGACATGGGCATATGAAAAGCCTAAATAATTTATGAAAATTAGTATAACATACATTTGTAGAATTGTAAACCACACCCGTAGATAAAATTAGAATGTAATTATTTTTCCTGGGGGTAACTATTCAGAATCGTAGAGATTGTGCCTAGATCAAGCCTGTTCGTCCGATGCAAATGCGATCATGATATCCAGCATGCCGTCCGTATAGGAGGCGCCCATGGAGCCGCCCATATCCTCGGCGAGCGTGCGGGCGATCGAGAGTCCGAGCCCGGTTGCGCCTTGTGGACGGGCGTTTTCCACGGTATAAAAACGGTCAAAGAGTTTGGCGGTGGAAAGTACGTCCAAATCCGGCGCAAGATTTCGAAAATGCAGTTCGCCGTCCCCCGTCAAAACGATGCTTAAATCGCCGATGCTGTATTTGAGCGCATTGCCGATCACATTAGAAAAAATCCGCATCAACGCCTGTTTATTCAGCGTGCGGATGACCTGCTTTTCAGGAAGGTCAATATCCGGTTCGATGCCGGCTTTTTTTAACGCCGCATAATAGGCGGCAATACATTCTTCCAGCGTATTGTTTAAGGAGAGCGGTTCCCGTTCGTAATAGGAATCCACAGAAAGAAAGATGGAATAGCGGAACAATTCCTCTGTGAGATGCTTTAATGCTGCTACCCGATTATCAATAATGGAAAGATATTCTTTTACCGTCGGGGATACCGGTTCTTTTTGCAGCAGATCCATATATCCGCAGATCGCGGTCAGGGGTGTGCGCAGGTCATGGGAAATGTTGGTGACTGCGTTTTTCAGTTCCTGATCGCCGTGCGTATAGCGCAGATATTCTTTTCGTAAAAGCCGAAGCTGCTTATCCATATCCGCCGCGAGCAGCCGCATATGACGGTCGCGGACGGATAGGTCAATTCCGACATTCGTGTCCTCGCCGATACGCGCGGCAAACTCCTGCCGCAGTTCATCCGCCGCCCGGTGAAGGGCAGCGAGCCTGAGCGCAAGCAGGAGTACGCAGCAAGTAAGTATGGCACAAAGAAAGACAAGCAATGGGTTCATAGGAGCTCCTCCTTTATTTCAAGTCCTTTTTCTTAAAAAAGGTGAGTCCGGTAAGTGTGGATGCCCCCGTAATACCGAGAGAATACAGCAAAAGCCGGTAAGGGTGGGCAACATCAAGATTGGAAATCTGAATCGCCTGACCGCTTGGAAGAAAATCATACAAAAACTGAACAAGCAGCCGGGCATTTCCTTCTAAATAATGCGGATTTTTGAGTGGTTCAGAGGGGTGCGAGCCGTCTTCCATGAAGATGAATTCATAATCAAAATAATACTCCGGTTCCTCCAGCCGGCTGCTGCAAAACATACCGCAGATCAGGAAACCGAAGGTAAGGAGAATGGCGGTGAGCAGTGAGAAAGAACGATTGTGCACCAGCATACCGATCAGTGTACACAGGGATGCATAGACCGTGCTGAGTAATAGACCGATGATGCCGAAAAGAAGAAGCTGCAGCAAAGAAGCAGGCGTTACGTGCGGCACTCCCAAAAGAGGGATGCCGACAGCAAGCGTTATCACCACAGGAATCAAATAAAAAAGCACAGCGATGAAAATACAGGTAAGCAGATTGGCAAGATACACCCTGCCCCGTGGCTGTCCGCAGATCAGCTTGTTGCGCATCGTGTTATCGTGGTATTCCGTTCCGATGAAGATTGCGATCATAAGCGCCGCAAGCAGCCCGAGAATCGGAGTTAAGCTATAAAGCACATGCATGGCAGTTGTCGGTTCAAAAGCGGAATCTTCCATTCCGGCGTGCCAATTTGCCAATTTCTTGTTCATATCATAAGCGTCTACCAAACCAAAATAGTTGATAACCGCAGTGAATGCCGAAATAATCCAAAAAAGCTTACTCTTCTTCAGCCGCATAAAATTTGCTGTCAATAACTTACTCATGCTGCCCACCTCCGATCAAACGAATATAGTAACTTTCTAAGTTTTCGTCATGCTCCTGCATGGAATAAAGCTCGCATCCGGCGTCTTTCAGGCGCAGAACAAGCTCACTGACGGACGGCTCACCGTAAATATCCGCCTCTGTGTCGGAGAGAATGCGGTATTCCAGAGAAAGCGCATCGAGTACATGGGAGAGCGCGGCGGTATGGGAAACTTTAACATGAACGCATTTGCGGCATGCGGCCTCTAAGTCGGCGGCGCTGATCTCCTTTATCATATGACCCGCGTCAATAAAACCATAATGGGTTGCAAGCCGGGAAAGTTCATCCAAAATATGGCTGGAAATGAGCACGGTGATCTGATGCTCACGGTTCAGTTTCAGGATGAGCTCGCGGATTTCCACGATCCCCTCCGGATCCAGCCCGTTGACAGGTTCATCCAGCACCAGAAAATCGGGATTTCCGGCAAGCGCAATGGCAATACCTAAACGCTGGCGCATACCTAAAGAAAAATTTTTTGCTTTTTTAGAACCGGTATCGGAAAGTCCTACTAAGGAAAGCAGCTCGTCGATGCCGTCGTAGGAAGGGCGTCCGAGAATGAGATATTGCTGGCGCAGGTTTTCTTTTGCCGTCATGTCCAGATAAATGGATGGGGTCTCGACAACGGCGCCGATTCGTCTGCGCGCTTTTAAGATCAGCGGCGCGCTGCAGTCGGTGTCGTAAAGCGTATAGCTTCCCGAGGTTGGGGATTGTAAGCCGCAGATAATGCGGATGAGTGTTGTTTTTCCGGCGCCGTTTTTCCCGACAAAACCGTAAATGGAGCCCTTCGGAACATTCATGGTCAGATTGGAAAGCGCCTTGAAATGCCTGTATTGCTTTGAGAGGGCATTTGTCTGTAATACATATTCCATATGATACCTCCTGCGTGATTTGATAAGGTTATCATATTGAGTGCGGGTTAAGAAAGCGGTAAAGAAAAACGTAAAGAAACGGTTAAGATTCGTCGGGCTTTAGCTTAAAGCCGATTCCCCAGACTGCTTCAATGTAATCTTTTCCGTTTAATGCCCGTAACTTACTTCTTAAATTACTGATATGCACCTTTAAGGAGTTTTCCGTACAGTCGGGCGTGTCCTCGCTGATGCGATCCAAAAGAAGGGAGCGCGTGATGACCTGACGCGGATTTTGAAGCAGCAGCTTCAAAATGGCATATTCGGTTTTGGTCAGATGCGCGGAGGTACCGTCTGCAAAAATTTCATGCGTGTCGCAGTTTAAGGTCAGCTCTTCAAAACACAGAAGCGAATGCTGCTGCGGGGCGGAAGGGTCCTCTTTTGCCGGATGCCTCATGCGGAGCTGGACGTCAATCCGTGCAAGAAGCTCCTCCGTATCGAAAGGCTTTGTAAGATAATCCGCGGCGCCGCCGCGAAGCAGGGAAACCTTGTCCTGTATCTCTTGTTTGGCGCTGATGACGATGACCGGCGTTTCCCGGATATCCGCAAGAACCTCCTCGCCGGAAAGTCCGGGCAGCATAAGATCCAATAAGATTAAGTCGGGTTTCTGCGCGGACAGTAATAGTTTTGCTTCCGTTCCGGAATAGGCGCGCAGCACGTCATAGCCGCTGCCGCGCAGAAGCCGTTCGATCAGGTCGCCGATATAAACGTCGTCGTCAATTACCGCAATCGTTGTCATACAAAACCTCCGTTATGGGTAGAAATCTGTCATGTTAAGGCAGATCACTGCATGTCGTTTTTATTCCCGCGAGCAATGAGCCAAGCGGCCGTGCTCGCACACCTGCCTGATCCAGCCCGTAACACCGTGCGGCAAACGCGGATCGTACGGTGCGCCGTTATCGAAAAAGAGGTTCGCCTGAATTTGATTGATCATGCAGTGCTGCCCCATTTCCCAGCCATAGAACAGCGAAGCGACACCGCCGTCGCCGTTTTTCACCCATTCAGGAAAATAGCATAAAAAACCCAAGTCTTCCATCTTTTGTATATGGGGCGCAATGTCTTTGTCAAAATCCAGTGTTTCATCGTGCTGACCCACCGTTACGAAAACCGCGACATTGTGCCGGGCAATGTCCTCTAACTGCTCGTCTGCGGGGACATAACTCGTCGAGATCGGGATGATTCCGTCGAACAGGTCGGGGAAACGTTCCGCGAGCTTCCACGTCATAAAACCGCCGAGGGAGCCGCCCATGGCAAAAATCTTGCCTGTACTCGCATTCAGGCAAACGCGCTCGATGATGCTTTTCAGCGGAAGGAAATATTGTTCCGAGAATGTTTCGGTAAGCCTGCCGTTTTCGTCGGTTTTTTCATTGGCAAGCGGCACGACAATATAGGCTCCGCCCATTGCTTTTTGATAGTCGGGCGAGGCGAAAAGTTCTCCGCCGCAGTTGCAGATGCAGAATTTTCCGTTCAGGGAGTTGGTCGCTCCATGAAGCCAGACAAGCACGGGATAGTTCCCTTTCGGGTCTGCGCCCTGTTTTACGGGGTCATAGACATAGTAGGTAATATCGCCGGTTTCCTTGCATGGATAGGTATATTCGTCAAACAGGTCGAAATATGCACCGCCTATATAAGAAGGCAGATAGCTGATAAATTCATTTTCGGGGAGCAATGCGGCCCACGCGGGGATCGGTCTTTTTTCTTCAGTTTCATTCATGAGCAGATACCTCCGTTTTTTCAAATAATGATACAATGGGAAAAAGAAAAAGACAAGTTCTTATTGTGGCTTTGCCCGTCATTTGATATAGTAACCATAGCGGAAAACGCTTTTTGTTTTTGATGGAGGAAAAGAGATATGATCATTGATTTTATGAGTATGGAAGAAACCGTCCTGCCTGCGTTTAAGGGCGGCGAAAAGGAAATGCGGGCAAAGATTCATGTGGATGAATTAAACCGGATCATGCGCTGCCGCTTAGTTCCGGGTGCAACCGTCGGACTGCATACGCATGAGGAGAACAGCGAGATCGTTTTGATCTTGGAGGGAAGCGGAAAGGCGGTTTTGGACGGTATGGAGGAGCGCCTAAACGCCGGCATGTGCCATTATTGTCCGAAGGGACACAGCCATACGATCGTGAATGACACGGATGCCGACTTGATCTTTTATGCGGTGGTCCCGCAGCAGTAAGTGGGAGGGTATCCGCGTACCGGTTACTCCTGAAACGGCATGGCAAAGCCCCCGTAATAGGAGACCGGTTCGCCCGCGATGCGGAAATGGGAGGTATCTCCCGCGGTCTGCACACGGAAATAGACCTGCCCCGGAATCCGCTCCTCAGCGGAGAGAATCGTCACGGACGCAGGGGGAACGAAAAAGCCGTGAAGCATGGCGTGCGGCGCCGTATTGATCAGGTGGGAGAGCATCATCATCATTACGCCGAGATGACAGAAAAAGACAAGCACTTCCTCCTCGCTGTCCGCCTCTTTCATGCAGGCGACAGAGGTGCCGTCGTATTTCATAAAATAGTTGCTCGTCCCGTGTGTCCCGTCAGTGCGGTAGCAGAATCCGTCCCGCCGATAGCCGTGCAGGGCGAGCAGTCCGTCCAGACGTTCATAAATCCAGTCTGCCTGATTTCCCAGATCACAATGTTTCATCAATTCGGCTTCTCTCCAGCGCTCCTTATTCAGCAGCAGGGGATGCTCGTTAAAATAAGCGGGCGTTAAGTCCCACGGAATAAAGCGGTGGTCGGGATGTAATTCGGTATCGACGGGCGCATGCAGCTCGCGCAGCCAGGGGTAGACGATCGCTTTGTCCGGGTCGGGCTTATGAAGAACATCCGGCGCCGGTTCCGGAAAAACGGTTGTCAGACTGACATGATGCGCGTGAAGCGTCGGCGCTGCGGTCGCCTGCGCCCGTCCTAAAGGAGAGCAGTAGAACTGGCTGACACGCCAGTTTTTTGCGCGTTTGGCGACAAGCTCCGCTTCACGGAAGCCCTTTTCTGTTAAAGAATCTTTTGTATAATCTGGTTCTGCATGTCGGATGAAGATCAGTTTCATAAAAATTGTCCATTCTTTCTCAATGCGCAATCGGCATCATCATTGTGTTATTGCGCCTATTATAGCACATCTTCGGAAATTGCAAAATGCCGGTAACTGTTTTTCTCAAATAGTCTTTTTTTATGCCTAATTTGCATATGCCGAAAGCATATCTGCACTTGCAACACATCCCCATCTGTTATAAAATTAAAGCAGTAAAACAGGAGATTCGAGGGGGAAAGGTTCAAGGGAGATCTTGGATCAACGGGGCAGTTTCAAACGGAGCGCCTAAAGTGAAAAAGGAGGAAGAAAATGGAGCAGGCAAAATTGAGAGAATTGATTTCCCAAATGACGTTGGAGGAGAAGGCCGGCATGTGTTCGGGCAGTGATTTCTGGCATACTAAGGCGGTAGAACGTCTGGGTATCCCGGCGTATATGGTCAGCGACGGACCTCACGGACTGCGTAAGCAGGATGAGGAAGCGGATCATCTCGGCGTCAATGACAGTATTAAAGCGGTCTGCTTTCCGACTGCGTGCGCGACAAGCGCTTCCTTTGACAGAGAGCTGCTTAAAGAGATGGGAGAAGCGCTGGGAAAAGAATGTCAGGCAGTCGGCGTCGGTACGATCTTAGGTCCGGCGGCCAATATCAAGCGTTCCCCCCTGTGCGGGCGTAATTTTGAATATTTCAGCGAGGATCCGTATCTGGCGACCGAGATCGCCGGTGCACATATCGAGGGTGTGCAGAGTCAGAATGTCGGAACGAGCTTAAAACATTATCTGGCGAATAATCAGGAATATCGCAGACTGACGAGCAGCTCGGAGATTGACGAGAGAGCGCTGCGTGAGATTTATTTAGCGGCGTTTGAGGGCGCGGTCAAAAACAAAAAGCCGTGGACGGTGATGTGCTCCTATAACCGTGTGAACGGGCTGCATGTTGCTGACAGCAGAGAGTTCTTAACGGACATTCTCCGCAAGGAATGGGGTTTTGACGGATATGTCATGAGCGACTGGGGCGCAGTCAACGACCGCGTAAAGGGACTGGAAGCGGGTCTTGAGCTGGAAATGCCATCCTCCAGAGGAGAGAACGATAAGCTGATCGTAGAGGCGGTAAAGAACGGGACATTGGATGAGAGCGTGCTGGATGAAGCCGTGGAGCGGATTTTGAATATTGTGTACCGCTATACGGAACAGGCAAAACCGGATACGGTCTGGAATATGAATGCTGATCATGACTTGAGCAGGAAGATCGAGGAAGAGTGCATTGTTCTTTTGAAAAACGAGCAGATGCTGCCGTTAGAGAACAGGGGCAGTATCGCCTTTATCGGAAAATATGCAGAGAAGCCGCGTTTTCAGGGCGGCGGCAGCTCCCATATTAATTGCTTTAAGGTGGAGAGTGCCATGGATGCGGTGAACAATCCCGCATACGGGATCAAGGCAAACATCAATTATGTACAGGGCTACGAGGATGAAAAGGACGAGATCGACAAGGAGCTTGTCCGCAAGGCGGTCGTGACCGCATCACAGGCGGAGACCGCCGTGATCTTTGCGGGACTGCCGGATAATTTCGAGTCCGAGGGCTACGACAGAAAGCATATGTCCATGCCGCGCTGTCAGGATTATCTGATCAGTGAGGTAGCGAAGGTTCAGCCGAATACGGTCGTGGTGCTGCATAATGGTTCTCCGGTAGAGATGCCGTGGATTGATCAGGTCAAAGCGGTGGTGGAAGTGTACCTTGGCGGACAGGCGGTTGGCGGCGCGACGGTGAACGTGCTTTTCGGAAAAGTAAATCCGAGCGGCAAGCTTGCGGAGACCTTCCCTTTACGGGTGCAGGATAATCCGTCATGGCTCAATTTTCCCGGTGAAAAAAACAGGGTGGAGTACCGCGAGGGTATTTTTGTCGGCTACCGCTATTATGACAAACGCGAGATGGAAGTATTGTTCCCGTTCGGGCACGGCTTAAGCTATACGACATTTTCTTACAGCAATCTGCGCGTCAGCGCGAATGCGATCATGGATAATGATACGCTGACAGTCAGTGCGGATATTAAAAACACGGGAAAAATGGCAGGAAAAGAGGCGGTGCAGCTCTATGTGCGAAACCCGAAAGGAGTCGCAAACCGTCCGGTCAGAGAACTGCGCGGATTTACAAAGGTGTTCTTAAAACCCGGTCAGACAAAGACGGTCACCTTTGAACTGGGAAAGCGAGCATTTGCTTATTTTAATACGGAGATTCATGACTGGTATGTCGAGAGCGGTGACTACGGGATCGAGATCGCGGCATCCTCGCGCGATATCCGGTTAGAAGAGACGATTGAGGTCATGTCAACCAGAAAACTTCCGTTTACGGTTGATTTCAACACGACGCTGGATGAGCTGGTGGAGCATTCTGAGCTTAAGGACGTCATGGAGCCGTTGTTAAAAAATTATATGCCGCAGGTCGTAAACGCGGAGGAAGAGACGGAGGACGACGGCTTTTCCGCGGAGGCCGGCTGGACGTCCCGCAAGGACCAGGAGAAAAAAGAGAAATCGGCGGCGGAAGAGGCAATCAATGAGGAGATGCAGAAATCGATGATGGAGCAGACGCCGATCCGCGGGAACCTGAGTTTCGGTGACGGCAGTCTGACAAGAGAAATGCTTGCCGAAATGATCGAAAAAGCAAATGCCGTATTGCGGAGGTAACGGCAAACGGACGGTTTTGAATACCGGAATATAAGAATCAATCATGTCATAAGGTCTATGAGATATAAAAACGGCGCCTGACGGGAGCATAACGCATCCGTCGGGCGTTATTTTTCAAACAAGTTTCCTGACGGTTAATTAAATATCTCAAAGTATCGTGCCACTCGCTTGTCTTTTTACAAAGGGCAGGGGATAATGAGAGAGAAGGGCGATATCGGGTGCTTATGTAAAAGCAGCAAAAAGGTATATTCCATGAAGCGGTGATAGGGAGAGGCAGAAAATGAATACAAATCAATTCAACATCGGAGAGAATATTGCGAGACTGCGGCATGAAAGGAAGATTCGGCAGGAAGAGCTTGCGGATTTTGTCGGTGTGACAAAGGCATCGGTGTCGAAATGGGAGAACGGGCAGACCATGCCGGATATTACGATCCTGCCGCAGCTTGCATCTTTTTTTGACATCCGTATCGATGAACTGGTCGGGTATGAGCCGCAGCTTTCAAAGGAGCAGATACAAAAAATCTATCAGGAGCTTGCGGCGAAATTCGCCAAGGATCCGTTTCGGGAGGTCATGGAAGAGAGTTACGGGTATGTGAAGCGGTATTATTCCTGCTATCCGCTTTTGTTTCAGATCGGGATGCTTTGGCTGAATCATTATATGCTGACGGAGGACAAGGAGGCGCAGGAGAAAATTTTAGAGGCGGCAGCAGGATTAAGTCTGCGCATCGAAAACCATTGTAGGGATGTGGCGCTTTGCAGCGATGCCGCAGCCATGCGAGGGGTGATTTATCTGATGCAGGGGAAAGCGAAGGAGGTTGTGGCGCTGTTGGAGGATGCGTGCAATCCGCTCAAATTGATGTCGCAGATGAGCACGGCGCTGACGCAGGCGTATGTAATGAATGGGGATGCGGATATGGCGGACAGCTATACACAGTGTAACATGTACTGCCATGTTTTTATGCTTGTTGCCAATGCCGCTCAGTATCTGTCGATCCACGCGGGGGAGCTGCCCGTGATAGAAGAGACAGTTTCCCGCGTGTGGCAGGTGGAAGCGGTGTATGAGCTCACGAAATTGAGTCCGAACGCCATAGCGCAATTTGCTTATCAGGCGGCAGTTTCGTATGCCGTCTGCGGGGAAAAGGAGAAGGCCGTTTCCTGTGTGGGACGATACGTCGATTGTATTGAGGAGCTGCTGTCCACACCGGAGATTGTTTTGCGTGAGGATGCTTATTTTAACCGGATGAAAGAGTGGTTTGAAAGACTTGACAGCGGCCCTCATGCGCCGCGCAGCCGACAACTCGTAATAGAAAGGCTCGGACAGACGTTGGAGCATCCGACCTTTGCGCTGTTGGAGGGAGACGCGGAGTTTTTGCGGCTGAAAAGAAAATTGGCGTTCCTTGCGGAAAAGTAAAGGAGGAAAATAAGGGTATGAGTTTACAGGAAATGCTGCCGTTTTTGATTCCATTTGTGATCGTGCAGTTTGCGCTGCTTGGTTTTACGTTATGGCATGTGCTGACGCACCGGAATTATAAGCGCGGAAACCGTACGCTGTGGCTGATCGTTGTGATCGTCGGAATGGAGTTTATCGGACCGATCTTATATTTTATACTCGGAAAGGAAGATGCATGATGAATATTCTGACGTTATCCCATGTGAAAAAAGCATTCGGCACGAGCGAGATTCTGCACGATGTAAGTATTTCGGTGCCCGAACATTCCGTGTTCGGCTTTATCGGACAAAACGGGGCGGGAAAGACGACGTGCATGAAGATGGTGCTTGGATTATTACAGCCGGATGGCGGGGACATCCTCGTCAAAGAGGAGCCGGTGGTATACGGGCAGAATCAGACGAACCGCTATATCGGGTATCTGCCGGATGTACCGGAGTTTTACGGCTTCATGACACCGACCGAGTATCTTGCCATGTGTGGTGAGATCACCGGCATGCGCAGGGAAGAGATCAGAAAAAAATCCGCCCAGCTTCTTGATCTGGTCGGACTTACAACGGCAAATAAAAGGATTAAAGGTTTTTCGCGCGGAATGAAGCAGCGGCTCGGGATTGCGCAGGCGCTCTTAAACGGTCCGGAGCTGCTTATCTGTGATGAGCCGACGTCGGCGCTCGATCCTGTCGGGCGGAAAGAAATTTTAGAGGTACTGCATGCGGTCAGGGAGCGGACGACGGTTCTTTTTTCGACACATATTCTGTCCGATGTGGAACGTATCTGTGACAGGATTGCTTTTTTGCATGACGGGAAGATCGTTCTGAACGGAACGCTTGAGGAAATGCGCACCAAAAGGCGGGGTGGGAATGTTGCACTGGAATTTGCATCCTCTGAAGAAGCGGAGCGTTTTCTGCGGCTTTTCGGAAGCGGTAAGAGGGAGAGCGCGCAGCGCGTCCTGCTTGAAAATGGGGTTGCGGAAGATAGGACGAGCCTTTGGCGCTGTCTGATGAACGGCTCTTTTGATCTTGAGCGCATGGAGCGCACGGAACCGACGCTGGAGGATTTATTTATGGAGGTGACAGGCAGATGAGGCAATGGGCGGCATTTGTTAAAAAAGAAGGTTTGGAGCTGCTGCGGTCAGGGCGGCTGTTTCTGCTTTTGCTATTGTTTTGTCTGGTCGGTGTGATGAATCCCGCAATGGCAAAACTAACGCCGTGGTTGATGGGGCTGGTGTCGGAGCAGCTTGCGGAAAGCGGTATGATGGTCGGCGAGATTGTAGTGGATGCAATGACAGCCTGGACGCAGTTTTATAAGAATATGCCGATCATGCTCCTTGTCATGGTCGTCATGTTCGGCGGGACTGTTGTCGTGGAATTACAGAAAGGAACGCTGATTCCGATTGTGGCAAAGGGTATGAAGCGCGGGCGGATTCTCGGCGCGAAGGCGCTTTCCGCGGCGGCGGTATGGACGGGAGGTTCGATTCTCAGTTTTGCGATCACCTATGCGTACAGCGCTTATTTTTGGGATAACGGAATTGCAGCACATTTGTTTTTCGGGGCCTTCTGCTTTTGGCTTTTTGGAATCTGGCTTTTGTCTGTCTTTTTGCCCGCATCTTCTTTCGCAAACTCCACGGCGGCGGTCATTCTTACGGTTGGGATCTGTTTTGCCGTGTCCTATGTGCTTGGGCTCATTCCGGCGGTCAAATCGTATTCCCCGGCGTATCTGCTTGAGTCGCTGCCGCTTCTTACAGGTGAGATGACGACCGGCGATTACACGGCGGCATTGTGTGTGACGGCAGGGCTTACGGTTTTTCATATGATCGCGGGGGTATGGTTATTTAACAGGAAGCAGTTGTAAGATGGGGGAAGAAGTAGAGGTTTTGATTATATTGTAAAAGGATTGAGTATTGACAACACATGTAGTCCGTAGTATTATATGTGTAAGAATAACAGTTTATAAATTAGTATAAATATATCTATAAACAGAAAGTATTCATAAAAACTATAATTGTAGGAACTGCTTACTCATAATGAGAGGAGATGATTCCAATGCACGATTAATCTTATAGCATATAATAAAATAGTCACGTATGATTTTTGGTCAGTTGGAAATGGAGGTATTTTATGAGAAAAGGTAAATGGTTTACACGTTTGTTTTTGGGGTTATTTATAATAATAATTATTATTATGGATCAGGGACTTAGTGTCGTTCCTGCATGCGCTCAAGAGGCGGAGCTGCCAACAGTAGACATGACATTGACTGTCGAATTGGAGCAGGCCGTCGATGTGTTAAATTATTTTTTTAATGAGAATGCGCGGAGCATTGCATATAATAATCTGCAGGATGTTGCGGATGAGTATATTCCGGAAGGTGCTAAATGTACGGATGTTAGTGTCATCGGAGAGGTCGTGTATATTGATTATCAGTTAGATGGCATTCGTTATTTAATTGCATATTATAGCGACGGCTCTGTCGAGAAGGTTGCAAGACCAATCGGAGGAGATGATATGTATTCCGTAGATAGCATTCATAATTCGGTTGAACATGTAAATCTAAAGGAGACATTGCGTACAGTAGAAATTTCTGATGAAGAAGCTACCAGGCGTATGAATGAGATGATGCGGAATCAGATGGATGAAAATGCAGTGTATCCCTTGGAAAACGATATGGGTAGGGCGTCTGGGAAAACCGTTTATCCACTGTCTTATACAAGTGTTTCGGGAACAGCACCCTATAAGGCCAAAATTGTTGCAACCGGGGATGTCACGATTAGTGCGTTTAGCGGTACTTCATATAGTACATCTCAGCCCTATCGTGTATATGAGACAATGTCGTATCATTCTGAAGTTACAAAGAAAACACAGGCGTTTGCGGTTGGAGCCACATTAACAAAAATAGCAACCGCTTTTATTGTTCCTACTAATACAGCCAAAGCATGGCTTACGGCAGCTGGTGTTGCGTTAAGCTCTGCCAATACGTTGCAGGAGGCATGTGAAGTGGTTGATGAGAATGCGTATACTTATCTTGGAGGAAAGGAATGTGGTATTTATGATCCAACACAGAATAACGCTTATGTAGAGACTTATTCAACATGGAGTCAGGGAAAGATTGTAATGACGTGGGACTATAATTCATCTACAGGTTATAGAAATCCGGCATGGGGACATTCAGTAAGAAGTACAAGCCTGCAGACTGCTAACACGACGGTGCGAGATGCCGGGCGGGATGCATACAATGGAAATATTTTGACGCATGGAGAGTGGAGATGGGGTGTGGGCAATGGCTTCGGTTATTAAGTCCAACACAAAATATAAGCTGCTATTCTTACTGATATGCATTGTTGCCATCCGGCTGCTTTATTTACAGTTCACTGAAAAAAAAAGTCTGATTTCAACGCCGTCAACCCATAAACAGGTTATATTTTTGGAAACAAAAAACGAGCGACTCTCCTCAAAATATAAAGTATACTTTTGCTTATACGACAAGGAATGTGATTACATCCAGATTTGTATCAAGGTGCCTCGAAATGAGGAAATGCTGTGGCAGCAATTGATTACCTTGGAATTTTATATTGATGGGGAGAAGCGGGGAGATTATGCGCACGTAGGAGACACCACCTGGAAAGGCGAGTATTTTAACGTTTTGCTGGACAATGTACCGGAATTTGAAACATTGCAGATCCTGTATGAGGGAAATACCTGCGAGGCATATTTCAGCGATTGATTTGCAGGTAAACGAAATAAAGCCGAACAACACACAATAGAAATGAATGAAAACAGATTCCCCAGCCGTATTTTGTATGGTTGGGGAATTTTATGGCGTAACAAATCTTTGTGGATAAATGTGGGAAGCGTAAGAAATCTGTTAGGTCTTGCAAAAGAGTAAAAAGTGTGGTATCATAGATACATATTTAAGAATCTTAAATAAGTTTGGCACACAGTCAGCTATCGTTACAGTAAGAACAGGAGGGTATACAATGAAGAAGAAGGTTTTAGTACTTACGTTGGCATGTTGTATGTTTACGGCAGTGCTTGCCGGCTGCGGAAAGAGCAAGGAAGAGGAAGACCCCGGCGGGGCAACGCCGCAGGTTGTCACAGATCCGGAACCAGAAACGGACATGAATGAACCGGAAAATACGGATGAAACTGGCAATCAGGGGGACGATGTATCTCCGAACCTTTCAGAGGAGGCGGCATATGTCAAAGAAACAATTGCAGGTCTTGCCATTAACGGAGAGGAATTTGACGCAGAAACAGCGGAAATATCGGAATACAGAGAGCCGGTTACTCTGGTAAGATCGTTGTTTGACGCACTGGAAGAGGAGGAGCAGGCAATACTCGAGGAAGACGGTACGCTTGAACTGCTTTTTATGGCAGAAGCACGGACGCTGAATCTGTGGATTCGCGATACGCCGTTAGACGCAGTGGAGGACGGCGGCATTACATGGCTGATGGAAGAGCGATATGACGAGCTGGCAGAGGTACTCGGTGAGGAGACCGCCAATGAGCTGGTACCGCTGTATGAAAGCAAGTTCTTGGCGTATAATGATCTGATACCGCAATTTCAGGAGGAAAAGAGGAATAATCTGGAAGCGGGACAGCGTGTGGATGAAGCCATTTTGAGCATGGATGTGAACGATGCCGGTGCAGTTGCAGAGGTCGCGGAAATGTATGATGCTCTGCCGAGAATACAGCAGGCTTATGTAGAGCATTATTACATTCTCAGAGAAGCCCTGGGTATGCCGGAAAACGCGCTTGACCGTGTGGCCTACACGGGAACCCGTTCCTCTGTTTACGGACTCGGCGATCAATGGCTTGTGCCCGAGGAATGGAAAAGTGTGACCGATCAGATGCAGGAATGGTATCCCTCTGCACAGCCGACTATGGTGTGGATCGTCGGCAGCTTAAGCGGAATGGGCTGTAATCTGGAGTTTTTGCCCGCAGATGATGTGGACACAGCGGCATTAGAAGAGCAGTATATTTATTTTTCTGAGCCAACCCGTGAAAATCATTTGTCCCATGAGGAATATTTTAACTATTTTGATGAGAACGGCATACAGGTCTATTTGCAGGTAGAGCCGGGATTTGCAGATGTTGATACACTGATCGACCTGGTTCTTGCACAATATGGCGATCATCCCTGTGTAGTGGGAGTCGGCGTGGACGTAGAATGGTATCATGGCGTTACGGAAGATGCCGGTCTTCCGATCTCCGATGCTTTGGCGGAACAGTGGGACAGGCATATAAAAGAAATCAATCCGGACTACAGGCTTTTCCTGAAGCATTATAATATCCGGTATCTTCCCCCTTCCTATCGAAGCGACATTCTCTTTGTCAATGACAGTCAGGGATTCGGAAGCGCCATCGGAGATGTTTTGGGTCTATATGATGAGGACTTAGATGATGTTCTTGGATTTATGCCGGAGTTTCAGCGTTTTGCCGATGCATTCCCTGACAACGATGTGCTCTATCAGATCGGTTATGCGGTGGATGAAACATGGTTTTACACAATGGAAGATCCTGTTGTCCTGTCGCTTGGACAAAGACTGGCAGAGGTGACGGGTCAAAACTGCGGTATTATCTGGGTAGATTTCACCATAAAGGATCCGATGACGTTCCCATGGACGATGTCGTCAGAGGACAAGGTCAAGGCGGTGAACCGGCTGCTTAGATATTTGAATCCTGAAGAAGGCGGCGGAGCGGTCGGCTCACGTCTTTCCGGAGTCAGCTCAGATCCGGCGACTGCCAGAGATTTCATCTTTGTGAAAAAAGTAAGGGAAATTGTGGATAGTCTGACGGAAGAAGAACTGGGTATGCTCGATTCGGAAAGACTCGGCTATCTCGAGTGGGCGGAGTCCGTCGCTGAGGAATGAGAGCATTTACAATCTGCCTCCTAAGAATTTTTATTTATATATAAAAACGGTTCACTGCGGTTTATAGCCGCAGTGGACCGTTTTTTCTGCCAATATACTTATACCGTTTGTAAATCGCCTTCTAATCCCTCTACAGAATACTTATTATAATATTCTTCTGCCTTTTGTGGCGTTAAAGAAAAATGTCTTATCAGTTTGGATTTAATTTTGTCACGATCCAAACCATCTTCTATACCGTCAATTATCATGACTCTAATGCCCCGCTCAATGCCCTGCTCTATTCCCTGCTCATATTTTTCCTGATATTTCATCTGTAATGTCATATAGTCCAGCCTCCATTTCTCATTTTTTCGAACGGACGCGATCTCTGCCTCCAATGCCCTTGTGTAATCGTCCGATGCTTCTTTGCCATCAATAAAGTCAAGTACTCTCTTCATTTCCGGCGAAATGTCATCCACTGTGCCCTTTGTGTTCAAAATAATCTTTATGGCATCGTCGCCAAGACTTAACCCCAAATCCTGCACGCAACGGTTTTCAAAGGTATAAATATGCCGACCCACTCCGAATAAATCAAACGTGCATACGAAAATAATAAAGCTGCGTTTCAGGTTTTTGTAATTTTCCCCCTTTTCCAGAATGCCAAGGTCTATCATTCCCTGATAATACCTTGTTCTCTTAGGCAGGTTCCCTTTTTCCGTGGTCTGCATCTCAATATTATATACCGAGTTGCTGTCATCTTCCACGTAGATATCGAGTCTTACGCTTTTGGCATCCGCCGAAAGGTCTATGGTATCCTGTGGCCTAGGATATTCCATCCGGGATATCTTTATGCCAAGCACTCTCTCCAAAAAGGGTTTGCAGAATTTGGGGTTCCTCATGACAACGCTGAACATAAAATCATCTTTGAGCTGTAATTCTTCAAATGCTTTCTCCATATGTGAAGTCCTCTTACAGCTCTCTTTTCTCTCTTGTATAGTATTATAGTCTATGCCAGTGTTATTGACAAGGATTGCATTTCCTGATGAGGAAATAATGAAAAAATATTGCAGGAGTAATAACACCGGCAATTAGAAACCCAGAGCGATGATATAATCTGCCAGCTCTGCGGCTGCCATGTCATGGGTAGCCGCAGTGGGATGCCAATCAGCTGCGTATCCCGTAGAACCGTTCTGCGTGGAAAGGCGGAATACGGAAATATTTTCATCGCCTGTTTCGGCGGTGTAATTCTCTGCGGCTGTGCATATCGCATCGTACAGCTCCGCCCCCATAATTCCGAGGGTACAGATGATATGCGAGTCCGCGTTATTTTGGCGAACCTGCTTCATGAATTCCGTATAGGCTTCTATGTACTCCCCGATCAGCTCCTCATCATTGCCTGTATAAGAATAGTCATTTGTACCGAGATTGATAACGACGATATCCGGAGTAAATCTTGAAAAATCCCAGTCGACACTTGACGCCTTAAATCCGCCCGCGCCGCTTCCGTAACTTACCGCAAAACACTCGTATTTTTTCGAAAGCTGCTGCTCTGACACTTGTACCCCCTGTGTGGTGTAGCCGGAGACAATTCCGTTTCCGCTGTAAGAGACAAGACTGTAATCAGCATCCAAAAGCTGCGCCGTCTTATATGCGTAGGCTCTTGTGGCATCCTCGGTATTGGTGGAGAAATGGTGATCTCTGTCCTCGTCATCAACGCCGTATCCGCAGGTTATCGAATCTCCTATAAATTCAATCTTCAAATTCTTTTCCGCCGTAGGCGCTATACTATCTGCGGCGGCAACGATTATTTCGTCGATACCGAGAATGGAGTTCGCCGCCTCGGACACCTTCATCAGCGTTACGGTTACTTCCCTTTCCGTCTCGAATGAAAAAATTTCATATACAGCCTCTCTTTGCGTTATCATCTCGTCCAGGACACGCTCACCGTCCACATAGGCGACAAAACGAGCCTGACTGCCTTCTGCGCCGGTCATACTGTCACCGACGATTTTCACGGAGCATTGCGTTCCTTTTACCGTAAATTCCACACCGCTTGCGGAATGCGCCAGCCATAGAACACCGTTCTCATTGTGTGTGCGCCCCAGCATCTTTACATACTGTTCTTCCGCTTCATAAGTTCTGGTTTCATCTGTATCGCTTTCATCTGTTCCGGTTTCCGGATTTTCATCGGTTTCCTCCGTCTCTACCGGCGGTAAATTTTCGCTCTGGGACGGTTCCGTCTCCGCCTCCTTCGCACAGCCTGTCAATAACATTGATACGACAAGCACCGACATCATTACTTTTTTAAGTTTCATATTTCCTCCTCTTTTTAACACATTTGCTGTGGATTGTGCTGTATTTCTTTGCTGTGATTTTTTGGCCGTAGTTGCAACAAAAAAGGCATTGATTTGAATAATCAACACCTTTTTTCGTCGATGCGACAGGATTTGAACCTGCGACCTCTACGTCCCGAACGTAGCGCTCTACCAAGCTGAGCCACGCATCGTCATCCATATAGGATACCGAATCGATCATGTAAAGAAAGAATATCCACTCCTATCAGCAAATCAACTCGGACTATAAGATAGTACAATAAAAGAGCGCGCTTGTCAAGAAGTATTATTCATGAATTATGGAATGATTTAATGGAATCATAATTTGATGATAACGATGATTTGTTTTATCAGAAAGAAAATTTTTTGGCTTTGGGGTTGACGTGTGTCTACTTAGCGGGTATACTATGGTAGACAGGCGACTACCTATATAAAAGATGGAGGATTTCTTATGAAACATATTCAGTTATCGGCAAACGAGTGGAAGCTGATGGAACGACTATGGCAGAAGGAGCCGCAGACGATTACGCAGCTTACCGCAGAGATTCAACCCCTATATGGATGGACAAAGCATACCGTTATCACGATGCTGAACCGTTTGGAGGGTAAGGGCGCGGTCGCCTATCAGGAAGGAGAGCGTGCAAGGCTTTATTCGACCCGCATTCCGCGTTCTCAGGCGGCGATGGAGGAGACGGAGACATTGCTTGAGCGCGTATATGGAGGCAGTATTGGTCTTATGGTGAATGCGTTTGTGCAGCAAAAAGGGATCACCGAGGAGGAGCGTGACAGTCTGCTCGCGCTCTTAAACGAGGCTCCTGTTCGAAAAAAGGAGGAATGAGCATGAAGGATTTATTGATCGGTTCGAGTGTTTTGATTCTTTTTGTGATATTGCTTCGTATGGTTATGGGCGGTAAGATCAGCTTTCGTATGCGCTATGCATTATGGCTGATCGTGGCACTGCGTTTGGCTTTACCGTTCGCGCTGCCGGGCAGTCCCTTAAGCATCATGAATTATGTGCCGTCCTTACAGGCGCTTTTTTATGAGGAGGCGGAATCGTCGGGATATGCCGGAAGCAGAGATGCCGGAAGTGCGGCGGCGGAGGAAAACGGATATGGGGATGATCTGCTGTCCGGACAAGAAGGGAAATCTGCGATGCTGACGGTTCGGCAGGGCGCGGCGGTCGTGCGGTTGGATGATACGGCACAGGACGTTCCGGCACAAAATGTTTCCATGCGGCAGGAGACACGGGGTCTGCAGGATGGGGCGATGGTCGGGAACACCTTGACAGAGCGGGCCGCAGGGACTGTTGCACTGAAAAACCGACTTTGTATCGTCTGGCTGATCGGTGCGGTGATCATGAGCCTGTATTTGCTGACTGTCAACATCCGGCTATATCGGCAGCTGCATCGTGCGCGCGTATTGATGAGCTCGGGCAGGTGGGCAAAAGACGGGCGGACACTTCCGGTTTATTGTTGTGAGAAGCTTGCGACACCCTGCCTGTTTGGGGTGTGCCGTCCTGCGATTTATCTGAATGCCACGGCGCTTGCCGATGAAAAGAACCATGCGTTTGCACTGGCGCATGAACAGCAGCATTATCGGCACAAGGACCATATTTGGAGTTTTGTGCGGCTGGTCTGCCTGACTGTTTACTGGTTTCATCCGCTTGTCTGGGCAGCAGCGATCCTGTCGGCAAAGGACTGCGAGCTTGCCTGTGACGAGGGTGTGACCGCGCAGATCACAAAGGAGGAGTGCGCGGAATACGGGCGAAGTCTGCTCAGTCAGGTGCCCTTAAGACGCGGCAGGATGTATCTGACCGCGACAACCTCTATGAGCAGCAGCGCAAGAACATTGAAAAGAAGGCTGCTTGCGATCACACAGAAAAAGAAAGCATCTGTGCGGGCTGCGTTTCTTACGGCGGCAATGCTTTTGTTTGTCGCCGGCTGCACGTTTACGGGAGCTGATGACCGCAGCGCGAATATGGGAAATGACGACGCAGCCGGTCTTGCGGCAGAGGGCGGCGAGGGTGAGAACGTGACGGATGCAGGCAGCGCCGATGAAAACGGCATGGACGAACCTGCGCAGCCGATATCGCCGGATGCCGAACTATTGTCAAAATTAAAAGAAAGTATTCAGATTGATGCGGACGGAACACTCACATTTACGATCCCTGTGAGTGACCATGCGCCGGAGGACTGGTCTATTTCCATCACCGGAAAGCAAAGTGTGGGTGACGGAGATAGGATCACGAGCTTTGTGGAGCACGGACAGGAGGGTTATATTTGGGAGAGCGGAAAGACATTTTCGCTAACAATCGGCGGGTCTGATTCCGATATGGCTGAGCTGTCAATGGACATTACGCTGTCTTCATTCTCTGAGGACGGTGAAGAAATACGGACTTCAACAGACATGGATCTGTTGGCATGTTGGAGAGAACGATCGGAACCGGATGCGGATGAGAGTATGATGCAGACGGCGCTGAAAGCGTTTGTCCTGTTTCCGGACGGGCGTCATGGCTGGGCGCTTACGGAGGATGATCAGATTCTCTACACCTATGAGGGGGTAGGTCAGTTTTCGTTTGTGAGCAGTCTGCCGTTTGCACAGGCGGGAGAGGCTTCCGATGCGGCGGACGCCCCGGTGAGTTTTCTTGCCGACCGCGGCGGTACGGAAGTGTCCGTATGCTTTTTAGATGAAAAAACTGCATATTTCGCAGCAGTTTCCGCTATTGACGGGGAGGCGCTCCTAATTCGGGTGACGATCATGTCGGAGCCGGCGGCGGGGGATGAAAACGGACAGGTTCTTGTGTCGGAGCATAGGACACGGATTCCGCTGCAGGAATACTATTGGTGCGGGGAAATGTATGTGAGCTTTGCCGATTCACAGAACGGGTATCTGCTTGTCTGCTCTGATCCTGCTTTGGGCCAGATGGCAAAGCATCTGTACCGCACGACGGACGGCGGGGACAGCTTTTCGTTTGCGGCAGATTTAAGCACGGTCATCAGAGGCTATCCGAGCGGAATGGCGTTTTGCGATGAAGAAACCGGTTATATCGGGGTGAATTCCCGCGGAGAAGAGAATTATCTCTACGGCACGACGGATGGCGGTAAGACATGGGAGAGCGTTGACGTTCCCGTTCATACGGACGCCTATTATTCGGATTCCCTTGCGCCGGTTGTGTTTTACGAGGATGGAACGCCGAAGATGGCGGTAGTGTTAAAAAATGTCGTGGAGCCCTCCAATCGATATGTATTATATATCAACCCGAGACCGGCCGATTTTATGACATGGAGGTTGATCCGGATTCTTCCGTACGATGATGTCAGAAGTTTTTGTCTTACGGATAAGAATACGGGATATTTTATTGACGGGGATGGGTTGCTGCAAAAGTGGGAATACGATGGTAATTAAAAAAGAAATCACAGCAGTTTCTGTTTGAGCCGCTTTACGATAAGCGACAGGACAAGTAACAGGATACCGGTGGGAAACAGCCACATTTTCGGCTGAAAATCAGCGACGCGCATGGAAAACAGAAAGTAATTGCCAAGCTTCCCTCCCATGCCGTAATTGAGTGCGTAATAGACCAGCGGTATCATATATGCAATGACCGTGTTGTCTGTCAATGCGGCGGTTATCATGCCGAGAGAGCCGAGAAATACCGCGTTTGCCGCCGTACCAAAAAATAATAAGAGTGTCACGTCGCATTTTTGCAGTCTCATAAAAATACAAAACAGACCGGTCATCGCAAACAAGAGAATCATCGCACAGACGATCCGGACCAGA
The DNA here is from genome assembly GCA_947176965.1 of uncultured Lachnospiraceae bacterium. Taxonomy (GTDB): domain Bacteria; phylum Bacillota; class Clostridia; order Lachnospirales; family Lachnospiraceae; genus DLAJ01. Next base: position 24,845 of record CAMWSU010000035.1, read on the forward strand.
TAGATCGTGGTAGTGCCAATATATTTAGAAGAGACTAAATCACTTGTCTCTTGGTTCTGCTCCGGTCCGAATACGGGGGTAAGCAGCACGATTCCGATAAACGAAACAAACATTTCGAGCGGGGCAGCCGAGGATGCCGCATCCAGATTTGCCGTTCCGTATAGGATCGGTGTCATGATCAGAATAGCGGCACATACGGCAATGGATAACACAGAATTATGCCGGAGATTGATCTTTGCGATTTCTAAAATTGGCAAGTGCTTTTTTGAGTTTATGGTTTCCATTTATCTGACCCTTTCTATTTGCTTCAAAAATGACAATGGTTACAATGACAAGCAATATGGATAAGCCTGCAAAAAGCAGACGATTTGTAATCAGACGCGGGAAATTGTCAATAAAGTCCTGCGTACGGAAATAAGTGTTGGTCCCGGCGTTATGTCTCGGAGCCAGGCGGAACAGCGAGTAGGATGAAGCGACGGACTTAATGCCCATATTGATGTCCACAAACCACCACAATCCCTGTACGGCAATGGCAAGCGGCGTATTTGTCAATTCCGTCAGGCACATGCCCAGAGCGATCGCAATCATGGCGGATGGCATAATCCAGCCGAGATCATATTTCAGCGGCGCGAAATAATCTAAATCCATGCCCTGATACATGCCCCATATACCGGCGTTGGAGAGATACGATAATAGGATGATGGGCAGCATAACGGCAGTCAAAAGTGCGAAATAACGTGTAAAAATAATTTTTATGCCCGATGCCTTTCGGGTGTAGATCAGTTCTGCCATTTTGCATGACCGGTCTTTCATGTCCATGATGACTGCGAGGAAGACCGGCAGGATGGAAAGGGCCATTGCGACTGCATAATCACTGAATAGCCGCGCGTATCCGCCCGTTACATGATCCCGGGTTTTCATGAGCTCATATCGCTCCAATGCCTCCTCGTAGGTGACAGGAACCGTTCCGAAACCGATCAGGGCATCGGCAGCATAATCCGAACCGCCGCCTAAGAGGTCGTCAGCCCTCTGCATAAGCTCCCGAAATTCGCTGTAGGATAAGTTCGCTCTGACCGTAAGATCTAAGGGTTCTTCCTGCATACTGTTTATAGCGGCGGCATCGTCCATTGATATTGTAAAACCGCCGTTGCCGTCGGGCTGAAGGCTTCCGTCTCCGTCAATTTGAATTGAGAACTCTCCGGCGGTGTAAGAATTCTCATTTTCGCCGTATAATTTTTCCGTGTCGATTCCCGTGATACGGGAAATGATTTCGGCGATCTCTGCCTGTTCTTTATCATTCAGCTTCACCGTTTTGATGAATCCGATCGGATAGGTCCGGTACTCATTTTGCTGAAATTCTGCATAGAGTGACTGCAGAGCAGCGGGCATGATCAGTTCCGGTATCTCTTCATTTTTTGTTCCGTAATTTCCGCCGGGTTCCGGTTTGGATACACTTCCTTCGGTGTCGAATTCCAGTACGCCCTGAGAGAATAAGGCGAGTGTGAGGACGACCACAAAAAGAAGATAGGGAATCCCCCAAATAATTTTTTTAAGTTCCCTGCAAAACATCATGAAAGCGCACCTCCGATTTCTTCCGCGGCGAAAGCGGACAATTTTGTCCCGTTTTGTTTCAGGTAGAGCATATAGGCATCTTCGATATTCGGTTCACAGGCGTCTGCACCGGGTGCCGCGTTGTCCGCGATAAAGCGGACATGCACGCTCTTACCCTGTGTGTGCATACCCGTAATGAATAATTCATTTTTTAGTTTCGGAAGTTCTGCTCTGTCGGTTACTTTGGTAAATACCTTGCCGCAGGCTGCCGCAAGCAGATCATCTACCGTGCCCTGATACAGCACTTTTCCGTTGTCTAAGATGGCAATGTTCTCGCAGGTTGCCTCAATATCTCCGACAATATGTGTGGATAAAATAACAATCCGCTCCTCAGCGGCATCGGACAATAAGTTGCGGAACCGGATCCGTTCTTCGGGGTCAAGTCCTGCGGTCGGCTCATCGACGATCAATACTTTGGGATCATTTAATAGTGCCTGCGCAATTCCAAGCCGGCGTTTCATTCCGCCCGATAAGGCTTTTACTTTTTGATACCGGTGTTCTGTTAAATTGACTTTTTCTAAAAGCAGATCCGTGCGCTCTTTCCGCTCCCGTTTAGAAAGTCCTGAGAGAATGGCGAGGTAATCCATGGCTTCGATCACATTCATTGTTGGATACATGGAGAACTCCTGCGGCAGATACCCGATGATCCTGCGGATTTCTTTTTCATTTTCCACGGGAATGCCGCATATCGTGACGGTCCCGCTTTTTTTCTGAAGCAAGGTTGCGAGCGTTTTCATCAGTGTCGTCTTGCCGGCGCCGTTTCTGCCGAGCAGACCGAACATGCCCAGACCGATAGTGAGATTGACATCGCAGAGCGCCTGTTTCTTACCGTAAAATTTGTTGAGATGTTGAATTTGAATAGAAGGTTCCATCTGAATGCTCCTTTCGCAATGGTCGGTTTATGATGATATGATAGAAGGTGATTATCAACTTTTTATCTACATATCGTCAGAATCGAAATGCCGCTGTCACACATGCTCCGTTTTTGTTTTCCAATTTCAGGAAACCGCCGTGTTTTTCACAGAGAACCTTACAGATATTCAGACCCATCCCGAAATGTTCAGGATCCGTTTCCTTTGGAGATTTATAAAAGGGGCCGACCGCTTCGGAAAGTTCTTTTGCCGAAAATCCCCTGCCGTCATCGGATACGGTTATTTGGAATACATGTTCCGATAAGGATGCGGAAACGGTAATTGTTTCGGCTGCATAGCGGACGGCATTTGCCAATAGATTTTCATATACCCGCATGACGACCGATACATCCAGTTCCGGTATAAGATTTCCAGCCGGTTTTTCGTGAAACAGGAAGTTTTTGTCCCTGCAGAGCGAAATGCCGGTTGCGTTCATTTGTTTTATAACAGATTCCGGTACAACAGGCTGTTTTTGGACTTCAATATTTTCTAAACGCTGCAGGTTCGTCATGATCATGATATAGTTTTCAAGTCTTAAGATATGACGGTTCATCATATCCGCAGTCTCGATGATCTGTTCTTCGGACATTTTGGGAGCGTACTTCATCAGCATTTCGCTCTGTCCTTTTAAGACGGTCAGCGGTGTTCTCAGGTCATGGGCAAAAGCGGCGTTCAAGCGCTTGCGTTCCTCGATCTGGCGCCACATCTCCGTGTTATTATTCCATAATGCCCGCCGCATTTTTTCAAAAGAGGAACACAGCTTACCCAATTCATTCTGTTTCTGGTAAATGATCTCAAAATCAAGGTTGTTGTCCGAAATCTGATCCGCCGCATGAGCAAGGATCTCCAACGGTTTTTGCAGCGTTTTTTTGTAAAAAAGGATGCTTGTAAGGAAGAGACATATGATAAAGCTGATCGGATAAACAGCAAAAATCAAAAAACCTAACAGGTTATAGAGGAAATCATCAAAGGGATTAAAAAGAGTGGTGTAGTCCTGCATAGAATAGTTGATATAAAATGAAGGATCTTTATCATCATTCAAGAGAGCGCCGCTCTCGTCATAGTCGTTTTGCAGATGAATCAGATGGTGATACTGATTAAAATGATCCCAGTATTTGTTTACGATCCGGTCCTGGCTTTTTTGTAAAAGGCCGGAACAGAAAAAAGAAAGGATCAGCGCAGATAAAATAAAAAGAAAGGTAGATATCACAAAATCTTTTTTAATAGATTTTACGGAAAAAAACCGTTTTATTTTGCCCATCGATATCCCATCCCCCAGACTGTCTCAATATA
>CAMWSU010000036.1 GCA_947176965.1 uncultured Lachnospiraceae bacterium
AATGGATAGAGAGTGAACTGAAAGTCAATAAACGGAAAGAGGGAGAATCATGAGAAGAAAAGTAAGAAACCTGATCATGCTGACAGGAACGATAGCGGCAATGCTGCTTGCTGACTTGTCAGGAACCTATGGAATCGGGGGGAACGGCTTAGGCGTTGTAATGGCGGACGAGGATGACGCGGATGTTTTTGAGTACACGATCGCTTACTCGAAGGCAAAGCTGGACAATTATTGTTCCAATTTGAAGACCATTTATATCTTTACGGTAGAAAATGCAGCAAAGCTCAGTGCCATATGCAATGATGCCAAAAGATTTTTGGATGCGAACCCCGGTATGGATTCGGCGGAGCGTATGAGCTATGTCAGTCAGATTACAAGCCAGATGGAGCAGTTTGCGGCAAAATACGGCATGGAGGAGGTTCCGAGAGCTTCCACAAGCGAATACATTGGTCTCTACAGTAACTGGGAGATACCGACGGCGGTATACGGAAAGTCCTGTCAGGTTGTGCTTCCGGTCATCAATTACTGTGAGGAATATTTGAGCGAGGTCGTTGTGACTCCGCAGATTTCCGTGGATTCCAAGGTATGGCCGTTTGAGATTGAACAGACCGATTACAGCCGGATCATTCTTTCCCTTGCAGGAAATGAGAATACGGAGACACTCTATGATCACAGGCAGGAGGTCAGCTGGATATTCCAGACGAGGGATGATGTTGCAACGGGCTATTATGAAATGAAGTTTACCGTGCGTTACGATCGGAACAATCAGATGGAGACGACGGAGCTTGTTACCTATGTCTATGTGCAGGGCTCACCGGAAGTGGATCGTGACAATGAGGGAGGAAGAACCTCCACACCGCGTATTATCGTAACCGGTTTCGAGACGGATCCTGCACAGGTATTTGCAGGCGATACGTTTACGCTTACGCTGCATGTGCAGAATACTTCGTCGGATACGACGGTTTCCAATATCCTCTTTGATCTTGAGGCGGCTTCCAGCACGGATGGACAGGGAAATTCCGTTGCCGGCGTTGCGCCGTTTTTGCCGACTTCGGGATCGAGTACGATTTTCCAAAATTCAATTTCTCCGGGCGGAAGTCTGGATCTGGCGATCGAGATGACGGCACGTGCCGATCTTGCGCAGAAGCCGTACGTGCTGAATGTCAATATGAATTATGAGGATGATAAGGCAAATCCGTATACCCAGACGGCAAATGTGTCCATCCCGATTTATCAGGAGTCAAAATACGACATCAGCTCCGTGGATTTATGGCCGAGCTCCTGTGGAACGGGCGAAGAATCCAACGTTATGTTCAGTATTTATAATACCGGTAAGACGACGCTGTATAACGTTCAGGTGAAATTTGATCAAAACTATGTGAGCGGCGGCGATGTGTTTGTCGGTAAACTCGAATCGGGCGGAACAGGCAACGTTGATACGATGGTTACTGCGATCGCCCCGAACGATGGAACTGTGACTGCTTACATATCTTATGAGGATGAGAGCGGTAATGTGACGACGGTAGAAAAGGAGATCGATCTTTTCATTTATGAAATGAGCTATGAAGATTTCGGAGAATGGGACCCGGGTATGGATATGGATACGATGGGCGATGCCGAACTCAATGAAAAGAGCAATACATGGATCTATATTGCGGCAGGGATTGCAGCAGCAGTCGTTGTGATTATTGTGATCGTGATCATTGTAGTAAAGAAGAAAAAGAAAAAGAAAATGCTGAAGGAGCTTGAAGATTCGAGCACGGATGAGATACTCTAAGCTTGAGGAAGGACGGATAGTATGCGTTTTATGGATATGCTGCGCATGAGCGCCGGCAATTTGTGGAAAAGAAAAATCCGAACAATCCTGACAATCCTTGGCGTTGTGATCGGTACGGCATCCATTGTCGTCATGATTTCCATAGGACTTGGACTAGATAAAGCAACAATGGAGCAGATGGAATCCTACGGAAGCATGACGGCGATCGATGTGTATTCCTACGGCGGTTATTATAGCTCATCTAGCAGCTCAACCGATCCGACCGAAGGTTACTTGAGTGATTCAACTGTGGAGTTGTTTGAGGGGATTGACCATGTTACCTATGCGTCTCCGATCTTGGAGATCAGTGCAATTGCGCAGTCGGGAAAGTACCGCGGCTGGCTTAATATTCAGGGGATGTCCTTGGAGGCGCTGGAGGCAGAGGGAATGGAGCCGGAACAGGGGCGGCTGCCGTCGGCGGATGATACGGAGCTGACGCTCTTTTACGGAAATAATGTGATCAGTAATTTTTATATTGCCAAGAACTATACTTACTATTGGGAGGATCCGAGCCAGTTTGAAGATCTTGATTTTATGAACGGGAACATCTTTATTACGTTTGACACGGATGCTTTCTATAGTTCTCAATGGGATCCTTCGGTTGCCAAACCGAAAAAGTATATCATACCGGCGGTCGGCATGGAACGTTCGGAGTCGGAGGAATATCAGCGTTATAATTATGCGGCGTTCTGTGACATTGAGCAATTGATCGCGAAGCTAAAGCAGGTGTTCAAGAATAAAGCGATTCCGGGCCAGCCGACAACGAGAGCAGGGAAACCCTATAAGGAGTTTTACTATAATCATGTTGTTGTGAACGTGGACGGCACGGAGCATGTGACTGAGGTGCAGGAGCAGATTCAGAATTTGGGCTATCAGACGAACAGTAATATGGAATGGGTGGAATATGCGCAGAAGCAGTACGAGATGGTACAGGCGGTACTCGGCGGCATTGGTGCGGTTTCCCTGTTCGTGGCGGCGATCGGGATTGCCAATACGATGATGATGTCCATTTACGAGCGTACCAAAGAGATCGGTGTCATGAAGGTGCTTGGCTGTAACATGCACAATATTCAGGGCATGTTCCTGCTTGAGGCGGCATTCATCGGCTTTATCGGCGGCATATTCGGCGTTGGCATAAGCTACGGTGCATCTGCATTTTTGAATCAGCTTGCCATGAAGTCAGAGAACGGATTCATGGGCATGCGGGGTGAAATGTCCTTTATTCCCCCATGGCTGATTCTGCTCGGTATCGGTTTTGCGGTCGTGGTAGGTACGATCGCGGGCTTCTTCCCGTCCCTTCGGGCGATGAGACTAAGTCCCCTTGCCGCAATCCGAAATGAGTAATAAAAATTTCATAAAAACTTCATTGATTTTAATCTCCTCTGGAATTAGAATAGTCTAATTCAGAGGAGATTTTAGATTTGGGTAGGAGGATTTTATGGAAATATTGATAACCGTAATCGTGACGTTTTTTGCCGGAATGGGGGCGGGGCTTGGCACCGGATTTGCCGGAATGAGTGCGGCTGCGGTGATCTCGCCTATGCTCATTACATTTCTTGGCATGGATCCGTATCTGGCAGTGGGAATTGCGCTTGCATCCGATGTGCTTGCCAGTGCAGTGTCGGCGTATACCTATGGAAAGAATAAAAATCTGGATGTGAAGAACGGGCTTGTGATGATGGGGAGCGTCCTTTTGTTTACGATGGTAGGAAGTTATGTTTCCAGTCTTGTGCCATCCGGAACGATGGGAAACTTCTCTGTATGCATGACATTCCTGCTCGGGATCAAATTTATTGTTAAGCCGGTCATGACGACAAAGGAGTCCATGCAGGCAGTATCTGCAAAAAAACGTCTGGTACAGTCGATCGTGTGCGGTATGCTCATTGGTTTTATCTGTGGCTTTGTCGGTGCGGGAGGCGGTATGATGATGCTCCTGGTACTGACATCCGTGCTTGGTTATGAGCTGAAGACTGCAGTCGGAACAAGTGTATTTATTATGAGCTTTACGGCGCTGACGGGAGCGGCGTCCCATTTTGTGATCGGAGGTACGCCCGATGTATTGACGCTTGTGCTCTGTGTACTCTTTACCTTATTATGGGCGCAGATTGCGGCGCGCTTTGCCAATAAAGCGGCGCCGAAGACATTAAATCGTGCGACAGGAATTGTGCTTGTCGTGCTGGGTGCCGTCATTTTCTTATTTTCATTTTTTTAAGATAAAATCTGCATGGGGGAAGTGATTTCACTGTATCGGGGATCGGTTCTCATAAGCGGAGTGTAAATAGGTAAAAAGAAAACGAAAAACAAACGAAAATCAATTAAACAAGCAAACAAAAAGTACAAATTGTCTGAAAATAACTGAAAATTGAATTAAAAATAATAAATTGAATGCAAAAATATGACAATAAAAATAAATCAACAAAAAACTTGAAAAATTTTCAAAAAATGTATTGACAAAACGGTGGACATGTATTATATTATACTTACAAGTTACACATTTACATAGATATCCTAATGAAAGGAAGGTATAGTCCACCAAAGCAGCATTATGATATTGAGAGAAATGAGTAGCACATCGTAGACAAGTACACTGAATGAGGTAACAGAAGCAACAGAGGTTACGGTACGGCGGGTACAATGAGAATAGTGGAACGGATACGAAAAAAACAATGGAGGTACACCCAAGTGGAGTACGAAGAGTAGAAGGGAGTATAAACGAGACGTTTATACTCCCTTCTGTATGCCTGAAAACAGAAACGGCAATGGCGTATGCAGGCGTAAATAGAATGAAATTGGAAATATTTTATGTCGCTTTTTTCATAAATAGGTAGAAATATAGTACAAAATCATGTATAGTAATAGAGTAAATATCACATTGAGATACAATATTTATGATGCGAGGTACGGATATGTTTAAGAAGAAAAACAGGGAGCTTTATGAGGATGAGCAATACGAAGAAGAATTCGATGATATAGAGCAAGAGGACGGCGAGGAAGAAGCTTACGAGGATGAAGCGGAGGACGGTGAGGAAGAAGCCTACGAGGATGAGGACGGCTTAGAGGAATCCTATGCCGAAGAAGATGCGGGAAGCGGGGATTATTCGGAAGAGCGGTCTGCAAAGCGCGTGATCAGAAGAAAACGAAGGATACGCAATCAGATCATTGCGTATATTGTGTTGCTGATGATCGTAGCGGGACTTGCCTGCGGTGCGTTGTTTGCAGGGAAACAGCTGATCCGATTTATTGACGAGAAACGGGCTGCAAAGCCTGTGGAGGAGGATGTACCGCCGCCGGCGGTGATCGCGGTCAATTCGCCCACGACGACACCGGAACCCGAACCGGAACCGGTGATAAATCCCGTTGATGAGGTGGCAAGGTATTATATCTCGCAGATGACGACCGAGGAAAAGGTTGCGGGGTTGTTTTTTGTGACACCCGAATCCATGATGGAGAACGTGACGCAGGCGGTGAGAGCGGGCGCAAAGACGCAGGAAGCATTAGATCAATATGCGGTCGGGGGACTTATTTACTTTGGTTCGAACATCCAAAGTGCGGATCAGATCACAGAGATGCTTGCCGGAACGCGGGAAATGAGTAAGTACCCGTTGTTTTTCGGCGTGGATGAGGAAGGCGGCAGCGTCTCAAGAGTGGCGGATTCCTTAAGTGAGGTCAATAATGTCGGCAGCGCGCGGGAACTTGGCGCATCAGGAGACGGCGGGCCGGTCTATATCGCATATGCCGAGATCGGACAGTACCTGGCTAAATACGGATTTAATGTAAACTTTGCTCCGGTCGCCGATATATATGACGGGCAAAACAGTATGTTTGCGGAGCGTTCCTTCGGCACAGAGGCAGATACGGTCGCCATACTTGTTTCACAGGCGGTCATGGGCTTACAGGAAAACGGGGTCAGCGCGTGCGTGAAGCATTTTCCGGGGCATGGCAGCACGGACGCCGATTCCCATAACGGGCGGGCGACGAATGAAATGACAGAAGCGGATCTGCTCGCAACAGAGATTGTTCCGTTCCAAATGGCGATACAGGCCAACCCTGATTTTGTTATGGTAAGTCATATCTCGGTTCCGGGTATCACATGGGACTATACTCCGGCATCCATGAGTTCGGACATTGTCACGAGAATCCTGCGCATGCAGCTTGGCTATGAAGGCATTATCATCACGGACGCCATGGACATGGGAGCGATCACGACTTATTATACGTCTGCGCAGGCGGCGGTAGATGCGATCAATGCGGGCTGTGACATGATCCTGAAACCTGACAATTTTAAGGAGGCTTATCAGGGCGTGCTGGACGCGGTCAACAGCGGCGAAATTTCGATTGAGCGGATTGAGGAATCTCTGATGCGCATTTATCGTGTGAAGTGTGCGGGTATGACGCTTGCCGATGTGCCGGGAGGCATGCCTGCGTATGATGCGGGCGGCGCTGAGGATCCGGGAGCGGGCGACGGTGAGGAAGGCGGCGAAGCCGGAGCGGGTGACGGAGGAGACAATGGAAGTCTTCTGCCGGAGAACGAGTAAAAAATGGGGAAGCGCTTAGGAAGCGTTTCCCCATTTTTCAGGTTTGTCGGGTGTTTCTTTATCCATTACGAGATTGTCTGGTGAAGTTAAGACCATATGTACCTTTATTGTGTCAGTGGTCTGTATGCAGACCAGATATTCCTGATCTGCGGTCAAGTGCTCTAATACGATGTCGAAATCGCCGCTCTGTTCATAAGAATTTTCCCATACAACCGCTCCATCTTCGGCATGGATTACCTGTATGGCAATACTTCCGCAGTCCATATCCAGGGAAGCGTGCAGTGTAACGTTCCTAGTGTCATCGGTGATATAGATCGTGTTCTCTTTGTATTCATTGGATGGTTCGCTTGCTTCAAGGGTAAATTCCAACCGTGTTCCCAAGTACTTGTTTCCACAGGCTGTCAGCATACAAATGCCGATCAGCAGAAATGCAGATAGTTTTCTTCTCATAAACATCCCCCCCGATTTTTGATGAAGCAGTTCCGGCAAAAAAAGCCTTCCGCAATGCGGAAAGCTTTTTTGAGAGCGCGAGACGGGACTCGAACCCGCGGCCTCGACCTTGGCAAGGTCGCGCTCCACCAACTGAGCCACTCGCGCATACCGTAATTCATACGGACAACTAACAATATACATGATGCGGCCGCACTTGTCAATTACTTTTTTTGCAGGACACACTTTTTCGTGAAATATGATAACCTTTCATCACAATTTTTTCACAGGAACGACTTTTGATACAAGGAAAAATATGCTATAATAAATTCAAAATTGACCGCGTGGGCGGTCCGGAAAAAGTGATCCGCATAAGCGGCGGCAGGGGAGAAGCCCCGAGAGAACGAGTCGGGGATGCTTATGCGGAGTCGGGAATGCCATGGAACGGAAGGAGGATCGGCATGGAGCGGTTTGAGAAAATGTTGGAGCATATGTCCAATATCGGCATCGTTGTATTGTCGCGGGACGAGCATATCGTTTTGTATGCAAATAAGACGTTTCGCCGTGCGTATCCGGCGGCGGAAGCGGGAACAGGCATCCAGCCTGTTTTTGAGGAAGATCGTAACGCAAAACGGATATTAAGGGCGTTACGCCGGCTTGCGGACGGCAAGGAAGCCGATGAGCGTTATCGGCTGTATCTGCCGGACTTCGGCGGGGAGACCGATGTATGGTTTGACGAGTTTAGTTGGGACGGAACGCCTTCATATGTGGTATATTTTATGCTGACCTATTTGGACGAGGCGGAGAAGTTTAAGTCGGAGCTGTCCAAGATCATGGGGGATACGCTCTCGTCCGTGTACTCTGTTGTGACCGCCGTTAATCTGACGGGTAACGCGCATATGGTGCTGGCGGCGGACGGAAAGACCGCGTTTCAGAAAGGTGATCACGGAAATTTTGTGAAGGCGATGCAGATGCTGTACGAAGGGGTCCATCCTGATCATCGCGAGGAATTTGCAAAGAAAACAGAGCTTTGCTACTTGTTGGAACAGCTTGCAAGAGAAGGGGATGAAGTGCATATCGAGTTCCGGATGAAGGAGCCGGACGGTGACTATCATTGGATGGCGCTTCGGTTTGTGCGGGTGTTTACGGCAGACCTGGCGCGCATTTCCTGCGTAGGTCTGATCAGAAATATTGATTTTCGAAGGAGCCTGCAGCAGAAACTCCAGACAACGCTGGATGCTGCGTATGCGGCGATTCCGGGCGGCGTTGTGCAGTTTATTGCAGATGAGCAGTTAACGATCGTGCATGTGAACGAGGAGTTCTACAAGCTGGCGGAAAAAAAGAAAGAAGACTATCAGGGCGGTTATAGCGCCCATGTGCTGCCGGCGGATCGTGCGGAGGTGTGCAGAGTCATTTTGGAGAAGGCGAAAACGGGTGAACCGTTTGACGTGATCTATCGGATCCGCATGGGGCGGAGCAGGCGGCTCCGCTGGGTACAGATGAGCGGTGTGAAGCTGGAGGAGCGTGACGGGAAACCGGTGTATCTCGGTATCCGTATGGATATTACGGATCTGAAAAATGCAGAGATTCATTTGATGGAGGAGCAGGTGCGTTCCGATCTTGCGATGGGGGCGACCGGCAATATCCGGTTTGAATATGACATAAGGAGTGATGTGCTGACCATGCATTGCCCGTCAGGGGAGGAACAGGGCAGGCTGATACCGTATCATATTGAGAAATGCTGCGAGGACATGGATAAAAGAGGCGAGGTGCATTCCGAGGATGTGGAAAAACTGCTCACGGTATTTAAGGGAGGCAACAGAGAGGCAGTCGAGATCAGGATAATAAACAGAGAAGCGCAGGAATATTCCTGGCATCGCGTAAAATGTAAGGATATGAGCGACTCGGACGGGCATACCTATATTGTAGGTATCATTGAAGACATATCGCGCGAAAAAAGTCTGGAAAATACGAACGAGCAGCTCATGGAGCAGATGGGCTTCATGTTTCAGGATTCGTTCCAAAGGCTGTATGTCTTGGATCTGCAAAAGGACATTTGCCAGGTTTTCCGGCTTGGAGACGAGCGGACGCGGGATAAGCCGATCGTGAGAAAATTAACGCGTATCGTTGCGGCATATGAGCGGACCCGCATTTATCCGGACGATTTGGATAATTTCCGTGCGAAACGGATGTATCTGTCATCGCCGTCGGCGTTTTCCAAGGGACGCAAGGAGGTTTATTTCGACATTCGGGTGCGGGACGGTCTGGGTTCGGATTATCATTGGTATACGATCCTGATCCGCCGTGCGCAGCATGGTGAGGGCAGGTTCATTTGTCTGGCAAAGTGCGTGGACGAGCTGAAGAAGCAGGAGCTTTTGAAGCAAAAGTATGACGAACAGGTCAAATATCAGAAATTTAGCGAGAAAATCATAGACTCGCTCGGTGCGCTTGTGGAATTCAGGGACAGCGACTCCGGGGAACATATTATGCGGACAAAGCAGCTCACAAGAATCGTGGCGACCTATCTTGCGGAGCAGGAGCCTGCATATGACCTGACGCCGGAAAAAATAGAAAAGATCACAATGGCGGCTTCGATGCATGATGTCGGTAAAATATCCATTCCGGACGCAATCTTAAATAAGCCGGGCAGACTGACTGCGGATGAGTTTGAGGTCATGAAGACACACACGACGAGGGGCTATGATATTCTCAACTCGATCGAGGTGGGGCAGGATAATGAATTTTCCGCTTACTGCAGAGAAATCTGCCGCTATCATCACGAGCGCTATGACGGCGGGGGCTATCCCGATCATCTGGTCGGTGATGAGATTCCGATCTGGGGTCAGATCGTCAGTCTGGTGGATGTATATGATGCGCTTGTGAGTCCCCGCGTATATAAGCCTGCGTATTCCCACGAGAAGGCGGTGGACATGATCCTCAACGGGGAATGCGGCAAATTTAATCCGAAGCTGTTGAAGGGATTGATCGCGTGCGCGGACGAATTGAGGTTATGTTATGAATAAAAAGGCGGCGCTTCCGCATAGCTATATGGCAGGCAGTCAGCAATGGTTTGAAAAAAAGAATTTTTTTTCACAGGACGGCAGACTCAGGCGCTATGGGTGCGGGGTGATCGCAGCGGCAGATTATTGTATTTACCGCCATGTTTTCAATACGCCGGAGGACAGAGAGGCCTATCTGTCCCTTGTGCGTAAACTGGAACGGCGTTTTTTGCGCGTGGTACCCGGATTCGGCATGTCCGCGTATCTGTATACAGGTGTCCTGAATTTTATGTTGATCTGGCACCGGGCGCCGGAGCGTCTTCGCGGTGTGAGTTTTCTTTTTTCAGGCAAAAAGAATAAGGAGCGGCTGCTTACAATCGTGCGGGAACAGCTTTTGGCGGATTGTCCGGTCATACTGATCTTAGGGTCTGCGCCTTTTTTTCATAAAAGGCGGCGGGGCGTGACACTGTATCGCTTGCAAAATGACCGTATGGTGGCGGCGAAGGAGCATGTCGCTGCCCATTTTATCACGGTGACGGCGCTTTATGAGGATTCGCAGGAAACCATGTTAGAGGTGTATTCTTGGGGAGAACGATACTATCTGTCGGCGGATGCGTACTTACGATCGGCGCGCTATACCTATCCGTTCAGTAATCGGCTTTATCGGACACGTATACGGCAAAAGTGAGGTTTCGAATCATTGCGTTTCGCAAACGCCGGAGGAGAGGTTTTTGTGAAAGGAATATTCATGAATAAGTCGTTATGCAGAAAAAAGAATGGCATGCTGCTGGGAGCCGCAAAAGGGATCGGTGCCGCGTATGCGCGGGATTATGCAAAGCAGTGCCGCACTATTTCCATCATTGATATTGATAAAGAGGCGGGGATGCGCTTAAAAGAGGATCTGGAGCGGGAATACCGCATTCCCGTATTCTTTTTTCACGGAAATATCTATGATGAGTCTGATATGGATATTTTCTGTAAGGCGGTAAAGGAGCAGTTCGGACCGGTTGATCTGTTGTTTAGCAGTTTCAGGAACTGTCCGTATCTGTCTATGACAAAGGAGATGTTAGCTTCCGGAGCGGTTTCGGAGTGCATCGGGGTGCAGGTGTAAAGAGAACAGATTGAAAAATCAAAGATTTTTCAAAAGCGAACAAGTTCGCTTTGCTGTTGGCAGCATGGATGATTAGCGGGAAGCGAATAAAAAAGGAATAAGGTGGGGGGATCGGGTATGAAGCTGACTTTTATCGGGGCGGCTCATGAGGTGACGGGAAGCTGTCATTATCTTGAGGCGTGCGGAAAACGGATCTTGGTCGATTACGGTATGGAGCAGGGCGTGAATGTGTTTGAAAACGCCGAGCTCCCGGCGGAGGAGGCACTCATTGATTATGTGCTTTTAACGCATGCGCATGTGGATCATTCGGGAATGCTGCCGCTTTTGTATGCGCGCGGCTTCAGGGGACAGGTTCTGACGACGGAAGCGACGGCGGACTTGTGCAGCATCATGCTGAGAGATTGTGCGCATATCCAAATGCAGGAGGCGGAATGGAAAAATCGCAAGGCAAAACGTTCCGTGAATAATGAACTGATACAGCCGCTTTACACGATGGAGGATGCGGACGGCGTGATCAAACTGATCGTGCCATGCCGGTACGATAAGCGCATTGAGCTGTGCGAAGGCATTTCCATCCGGTTTACGGACATCGGACATCTGCTCGGCTCAGCGAGCATTGAAGTGTGGGTGAATGAAAGAGGCAATGAGAAAAAGCTCGTGTTTTCGGGGGACATCGGCAATATCGAGCAGCCGCTCATTAAAGACCCTGCCTATACGAGCGACGCCGATTATGTCATCATGGAATCGACTTACGGCGACCGCCTGCACAGCGCGGAGCATCCTGATTATGTGCATGATCTTGCGGCGGTCATAAAGGAGACGTTCGACAAGGGAGGCAATGTTGTCATTCCTTCATTTGCAGTCGGACGTACGCAGGAGATGCTTTATTTTTTCCGGCAGATCAAAGCTGAACGGCTTGTTGAGGGGTATCCCGATTTCCCTGTGTATGTGGACAGCCCGCTTGCGGTGGAGGCAACCGGTATTTTCAATAAAAACATAGAGAGCTGCTTTGATGAGGAAGCGATGGCGCTCGTGAAAAAAGGAATTAATCCGATCTCATTTCCGGGCTTGAAGCTGGCGATCACGAGTGACGAGTCGAAGCTGATCAATTTTGACGATACGCCGAAGGTCATTATATCGGCGTCCGGCATGTGCGAGGCGGGACGTATCAGGCATCATCTAAAACATAATCTCTGGCGTGAGGAATGCACGGTGCTGTTCGTAGGCTATCAGGCGGTCGGAACGCTCGGGCGCATGTTGGTCGAGGGCGTGAAAGAAGTGAAGCTGTTCGGCGAGACGATCGAGGTGCGTGCAAAGATCAAGGCGCTTGCGGGCATGAGCGGGCACGCGGACAAAAACGGACTGATCCGTTGGCTCGGCGGTTTTACCGAGAAGCCTGCAAAGGTATTTCTTGTACATGGCGAGGACAGTGTCGTGGAAGCGTTTGCGGCATGTCTGCGCGGCGAGTACGGCTATGATGTGTATGCACCCTACAGCGGCACGCGTTATGATCTCATTGAGAACCGCGTGGATTATGAGGCGGCGCCGGTACGAATCAAGAAAAAGAGCGCGAGAAGCGAGTCGGATGTATTCTCACGGCTTTTGGCGGCGGGACAGCGCCTGCTCGCAGTCATCCGCAAGAACGAGGGCGTTGCAAACAAGGATTTGGCGAAATTTGCCGATCAGATTGGCTCGCTTGCGGATAAGTGGGACCGTTGATGCAGAATAGGGCGGATCGTTGAAGAGGCGCGTTTCGGGTTAATATGTCTGATATGGCGGAAAGCGATGGGCTAAGAGGAGATTGCATAGATGAATATGATCGTGGCGGTGGACGCAAATTGGGGAATCGGCAATAAGGGAAAGCTGTTGGTGAGCATTCCGAACGACCACAAAATGTTCCGCGAAATGACGATGGGAAAGGTGATCGTGTACGGCAGAAAAACGTTAATGACTTTTCCGCAGGGGCAGCCGCTGACGGGCAGGACGAATCTGATCCTTTCCGCAAATCCTTCTTTTACGAAGAAGGGGGCGCAGGTGCTTCACAGCGAGGATGAGCTGCTTAGCGAGTTAAAAAAATATGATGACGAGGATGTGTTCATTGTAGGCGGAGAGAGCGTGTATCGTCTGATGCTGCCGTACTGCGATACGGTGCATGTGACGAAGATCGATCATGTCTATGCCGCTGATGCATTTTTTTCGAACCTGGATGAATCGCAGGATTGGGAGATCACGGCGGACAGTGATGAACAGACGTATTTCGATATACCGTATACCTTTTATCGGTACGAAAGAACAAACGGCATGATCCATGACGGAGGAGGAAACGATGAGTTATTGTAAGAATTGCGGGGCGGAACTGCAAAGCGGCGCGCGGTTTTGTTCATTATGCGGCACGCCGACGGAAATTGACCGGGTACCCATGCAGCCGCTTGGAAACGGGGAGACACTGTATGCAGGAGGCCAGCCGCCGTACGGGAATGGAGAGCCGACGTATGCAGGGGGCCAGCCGTACGGGAATGCAGGACCGGTATATGCAGGGGGTCAGCCGTTCGGAAACGGAGAGCCTACATATGCAAACGGGCAGGTATATGGAAACGGGGAACAATCCTATCCGAACATGCCGGGTTATGCGGGTGAGGACGGATATTTTGCAGGAAATCCTTATAGTCCGTATGGTGTTGCGGTACAGCCGCAGAGCAGCCGCAAGGCGCTTATGATCATAGGCACGGTCGTCGGACTCATTGTGACGATCGCGCTCGTTCTGCTCATTGTTCTTTTGGCGCGGGATAACAGCCACAAAACATATCAGCAGGCTGTCGACATTCTTATGAATGGTGTCAAAAAGCAGGATATGGGGAAAATGTTGGAGGCATTCCCCGAACGGCTCCGTGGGGATATGCGGCGTGAGCTGACACGCGATTACGGATCTGAGCAGGAATTTTGGGAAGAATTTAATGAAACCTTGGAGTGGTATTGCGGTAACCATGTGAAAATGACTTATACGATCGTGCAGGCAGAGCCGCTTCTGGAGTATCAGACCAGGGATCTTGAGCGGGACTTGATGGAAGATTTTCAATATGATGTCTCCATCAGCAGCGGTTATGAGGTGGATATCGAAATAACCTATAAGGGCAGCGAGGGCGATTATGGTTACAGTGCGGAAGTGATAGTCGCAAAAATCGATGGAAAGTGGTATGTGATCGAATATTAAAAACAGCGGAGTGTGGGAACAATGGGACAGACGGGAGAAATATTAAAGATTGACAGCAGGTATCCTTATGTGTACGAGACACATCTGCATACGTCGCAGGCATCCGCCTGTGCAAAAGCAAGCGGCGCACAGATGGCGCGCGCCTGTTTTGAGGCGGGTTATACGGGAATCATGGTAACGGATCATTTTTTTTACGGAAACAGTTGTATCGACAGGTCGCTGCCCTGGCATGAGTGGGTGGAACGCTTCTGCGCGGGCTATGAGGATGCGAAGGCGGAGGGAGATCGTATCGGGCTTCAAGTGTTCTTCGGCTGGGAGGCGAATGACAACGGCACGGAATTTTTGATTTACGGATTAGACAAAGAATGGCTCTTGACGCATCCTGAGATCAAGGATGCAACGATCGAGGAACAATATCGGATGGTACATGCTGCAGGCGGTCTGGTGGTGCACTGTCATCCGTACCGCGATGAGCCGTATATTCCGGCAGTCCGCATCTTTCCGGATTTCACGGATGCGGTGGAGGGCGTCAATGCGACGCATGCCAGTCGCAAAAGTAAGGGTCATAACAATCCGGAGTTTGACGTGCGGGCAAGGGAATACGCACAGCGCTGCGGGCTGCCGATGACGGCAGGGTCGGACATTCATAGCACGGATCTGCTGTTTGGCGGCATTGCGTGTTCGCAGAAATTACAGGATGTGCATGATTATGTGAGGTTGTTGAAGTCCATGCGGGGCGTTGACCGCGCGGACTACCCGTATGTGCTTCTGGATGGGAATGAAGCCTTGGGATGATTTAGTTGTGTTGAGGGAGTAGTAATAGCGAAATGAAAAAAAAGAAAAACGCTGTGCGAAAGTTCGGCAGCGCCATGCGGCGGATGGCAGCACTTGTGTTGGGACTGACGCTTATGTGTAACGTCTGTGCCTGCGGACAGAAGGAGACGAGCGAGAATAATACGAAAGTCATTCTGACGACGGGGTTTGCGCGCGGTGAGATTTTCCGCATCGGATCGGTTTCCTGTATGAAAAGCGAGCTGATGGTATATTTGACAAACACGCAGAATCAGTATGAGAATGTGTTCGGGGAAGAAATATGGCAGCAGGATTTTAACGGTGTGACCTTGGAGGAAAATGTGAAAGAAACCGTGCTCGCGCGTATTGCGCGCGTGAAATCCATGACGCTGCTCGCACAGGAGATGAATGTTTCGCTTTCCGAGGAGGAGCAGGCTCTGTGTACGCAGGCGGCGGAAACTTATTTTTCTTCGCTTTCCGATCGGGAGAAGGAGCTTTTAGAGATCACGCAGGAACAGATCAATGCCATGTATCAGGATTATGCGTTGGCGGACAAGGTCTATCATTATATCATTCGGGACATCAACCCGGAGATCAGCGATGATGAAGCGCGCACGATCACCATTCAGCATATTTTGTTGAAAACAACGACGGCAGTCGGCGCGGACGGCGGCTATGTGATGAGCGAGGAGGAGAAAGACGAGCGCTATGCGCTGGCGGTTGAACTGAGCGAACGTTTAGAAACGGGAGAGGATTTTGAAAGCCTGATGGAGCTCTATAACGAGGCGGATGAAAATACGCTGTTTGTACGTCACGGAGACATGGACGAGGCGTTTGAGAATGTGGCGTTTTCCCTTGAAAACGGGCAGGTGAGCGGAATTGTTGAGACGCCACAGGGTTACGAGATCTTAAAATGCGTCAGTACCTTTGACAGGGAGCAGACCGATAAAAACAAAGTCGAAATTGTCAGGGCGCAGCGCGAGCAGGTGTTCGGCGAACAGTATGAGTCGTTTGTATCGGCGCTGACGCGTTATCTCAATGAGGATCTGTGGGAGGAAATCCGGCTGCTTCATGATGCGGATCTGACAACCACCGATTTTTTTGATGTGTATAACCGCTGTTTTGCGGATGTGGAGTTCTCGTTTGAGGAGTAGATAAGGAAGGAATAGCCATGTGATAAGTTTCGGACTTGTAAGTCTGAAAATGTTAAAAAAATAAGAGTTTTGGATTTGCTGGTGTTGAAAAAAGGTAAATATTGGGTATAATAATGATTAAAAGCGGGAGGTGTATCATGGTCGAGCTTATTAATCGCCCCGAATATTTAGATCAATTGATCCAACACAAAGATGTTGATTTAGTCAAGATTGTTACAGGCATTCGAAGATGCGGTAAATCCTCGCTTCTCGATTTGTTTCATCAGTATCTGAGAGACAGCGGTGTGCCGGATACAAATATTATTCATATGAATTTGGAATCGTTGCGTTATCGGAACTTACTAACTTATCTTGAATTTTATGATTCTGTCAGCGAACGAATTTCAGATACTGGGAAAGTGTACCTGATTTTTGATGAATTGCAGGTAATCGAGCATTGGGAAAAAGCGATAGAGTCTTTCCGGCTTGATTTTGATGTGGATATTTATATTACAGGATCGAATGCGTTCTTTTTGTCAACTGGCTTTTCCACCCTGCTTTCCGGCAGATATGTGGAAATCCGCATGTTGCCATTATCTTTCAAAGAATTTTTGACATTTTATGAATTTGAACCGGCTGTTACGATGGAGGAAAAATTCCAAAAATATTTGCAGTTTGGGGGTATGCCGATTCTTAGAGAGTATCAATTTAACGAAGCAAGAAGTAATCAGGCATTGGAAGGAATATATTCTACGGTTGTCTTGCGGGATATTCTTCAGTGTAACCATCAGGCCGATCAGGAGACACTTCAAAAAATCATGTTATTCCTTTGCTCGAATATTGGAAGCATTACATCGCCGAACAGTATCGGTAATGTCCTGTCTGGCGAAGGGAATATTCCAAGCGATAAAGGTAAAAATATCGCCGGTAAGACAGTTGATAAATACATCTCTATGCTGCGCAATGCATTTGTTTTTTATTCTGTAGGCCGATATGATGTGAAAGGAAAACAACTGCTCAAAACGCTTAGCAAGAATTATATTGTTGACATGGGGATTCGCAATATGCTTCTCGGTTATCGCGATGCGGATCGAGGGCATATCATTGAAAATATTGTATTCTTGGAACTGATTCGCCGTGATTATCGTGTTTATATCGGTAAGGTCGGGGAGAGAGAAGTTGATTTTGTGGCAGAGAAGCCCAATGATAAACTCTATGTCCAAGTGACAGAAAGTATGCAGTCACCGGAAACCCGCGAACGGGAACTGAGACCGCTGCGCATGATATCAGATAATTACGAAAAAATTGTATTATCAATGGATAGAAATTATATCAATTCTTATGATGGGATTAAGTCACTGAATTTGATTGACTGGCTTTTATAAAAAGTTTATAAATCCGCCAGCAGGCATAATAGAGCGGTTTGTCAAAAGTTACTAGCACTCGTTCAAAACGAGTGCTAATTTTTTCTTGACATTTTGTAACGACCGAATTAAACTGTTATAAGGATCGGACGGGTGCGAGTCCCGTCTGAAGAAAGCGTGCGGCGTGAATCAGGAAACTGCGGACTGCGCCTGCCGAAAGAATGCGACGAAGAAAGGAATGTGATTTTTTATGGAACAGAAACACGGCAACTTATCCATTAACAGCGACAATATTTTTCCGATCATCAAGAAATGGCTCTACTCCGACCATGATATTTTTTACAGGGAGCTGATCTCGAATGGCTGTGACGCGATCACGAAGCTGAAAAAGCTGGAGATGATGGGAGAATACACCTATCCCGATGATTTCAAAAACCAGATTCAGGTTATCTGCAATCCTGAGGAAAAAACGCTGAAATTCATTGATACCGGACTTGGCATGACCGCTGACGAGGTGGAGGAATATATTAACCAGATCGCATTTTCCGGTGCAACGGATTTCATTGAAAAATATAAGGACAAGACGAACGACGATCAGATCATCGGTCATTTTGGACTCGGTTTTTACTCGGCATTCATGGTTGCCGATGCGGTGCATATCGACACACTTTCCTTTAAGGAAGGTGCGGCTCCGGTACACTGGGAATGTGACGGCGGTACAGAATTTGATATGACCGAGGGCAGCCGGGACGAGGTCGGCACGGAGATTACGCTTTTCTTAAATGAGGATTGTTTGGAATTCTGCAACGAGTACAAGGCGCGTGAGGTCATTAAGAAATATTGTTCTTTTATGCCGTACGAGATTTACTTGTCCGTGGCGAATTCGACCGCGACGCAGACGATCAATGCGGAGGAGAAGCTTGATACCGATACCGTGATCGAGACGATCGCGCCGGAGAAAGAGGGCGATCCCGAAAAATTGAAGATCGCAAAGCGTCCGGAGCTGTTAAACGATACAACGCCGCTTTGGGCAAAGAATCCGTCCGAGTGCACGAAGGAAGAGTACCTTGAGTTTTATCGCAAGGTATTTCAGGATTACAAGGAGCCGCTGTTCTGGATTCACTTAAATATGGACTATCCGTTTAACTTAAAAGGAATCCTTTATTTCCCGAAGATCAACATGGAGTACGAGTCCATCGAGGGAACGATCAAGCTCTATAACAGTCAGGTATTCATTGCGGATAATATCAAGGAAGTCATTCCTGAATTTTTGATGCTCTTAAAGGGTGTGATCGACTGTCCGGATCTGCCGCTCAACGTATCGAGAAGCGCGCTGCAGAACGATGGCTTTGTGAAGAAGATTTCCGATTATATCACGAAAAAGGTTGCCGATAAACTGGCGGGACTTTGCAAAACGGAGAAAGAGGAATATCAGAAATACTGGGATGACATCAGCCCGTTTATTAAATTCGGCTGCTTAAAGGACGATAAGTTCTGCGAAAAGATGACAGACTATATCCTGTTTAAGAATATTGACGGCGAGTACCGCACACTGCCGGAGTGTCTGGAAGTAAAACCGATTGACACGGCGGAGGATCAGGAAAATACGGATGCTTCGGATAAAGATGCAGAGGAAGGAAATGCAGATACGGCAACGGATGTAGAGACCGGTGAAGCAGTTGAGACGGAGATCGTGAACGAAGATGCCGACGAAGAAGCGGATGAAGATGATACCGTTGAGGATGAGAAAAAAGAAAAGGTCATCTACTATGTCACGGATGAAGTGCAGCAGAGCCAGTATATCAATATGTTCCGCAAGGCGAAGATGGATGCCGTGATCTTAAAGGATAATATTGACCAGCCGTTCATCACGCAGCTCGAGTCCAAAAATGAGGGCATCCGCTTCATGCGAATCGACGCGGACATCACGGATGATATGAAGGCAAAAACCTCCAAGAAGGCTGCGGAAGAGCTTGCGGCACAGTCCGAGGAATTGAATAAGCTCTTTAAGAAAGCGATCAAGAAAGACAATGTGACAGTCAAGCTTGAGCGACTGAAAAATAAGGATATTTCCTCCATGGTCACGCTTTCCGAAGAGACGCGCCGCATGCAGGATATGATGAAAATGTATGCGATGCCGGGAATGGGAATGCCGGGCATGGGCAAGGAAGGGTTAACGCTGACCTTAAACGCGAACAACAAGCTTGTCCAGTATATTTTAGAGAACAAGGACGGCGAGAACGTGGGTACGATCTGCGAGCAGCTCTATGATCTGGCGCTCATTCAGCAGGCGCCGCTTGAGCCGGAGGCGATGACAAAGTTTGTGGCAAGAAGCAACAAGATCATGATGCTGTTGGCGAAATAATGCGGCAGATATACGGATTCTATAGATGACAGACAATTCCATGCGCGGCACGCTTTCGCTGCTTGTCGCTCGTAACGGTACATAACATGCCACAATACGGCATGTAAGTACCGACGGCTCCAAAGCACCTTTGCATGTGAATTGTCTGTTTTCGAAAGGAATCCGTGTTAAGTTTGGAAGAAAAGACGCTTGGACAGGTGACGGAGCATCGTATGGCGAGAATCATCACGATAACATTAAATCCTGCCGTCGATAAGACGGTGCGGGTGCAGGAACTGCATATCGGCGGATTGAATCGAGTCCGCGAGGCACGCGAGGACGCGGGGGGCAAGGGTATCAATGTCTCCCGCGCTGTTTGTGCGCTCGGCGGTGAAACGCTTGCGATGGGATTTTTGGGTGGCAGACAGGGAGTATTCATCAGA
This sequence comes from uncultured Lachnospiraceae bacterium, assembly GCA_947176965.1. Classification (GTDB taxonomy): domain Bacteria; phylum Bacillota; class Clostridia; order Lachnospirales; family Lachnospiraceae; genus DLAJ01. The sequence goes on from CAMWSU010000036.1 coordinate 20,178, forward strand.
GAGGCACTGGGTAAGAGCGGCATAGAGAGCTGCTTTACGTCGATTGGCGGGGAGACGAGAACAAACGTAAAAGTGGTCGGCGATGATGGAAGTGTGACGGAAATCAATGAGGCGGGACCGACGGTGACGGAGGCGGAGATTGATACCCTGTATAAAGGCATGGAGGCGGTGATACGAAAGGATGATCTTGTCGTACTTTCCGGCAGTGCGCCGAGGGGCGTGCCAAAGACCATCTATGCAGATTTGATCGGGCTTGTTCATAGGCACGGTGCAAGGGCGCTGCTCGATGCGGACGGCGCGCTGTTTCGCGAGGGGCTTTCCGCAAAGCCGGACATCATCAAGCCGAATCTTGACGAGCTTTCAGCATACTGTAAGGAACAGCATATGGAGATGGCAGGTGAGAATGAGAAGGAGCGATCCCTGTCTGCAGCACGTGTGCTCGCAGAGCGGGGCATTGCGGAAATTCTTGTTTCCATGGGTTCGCAGGGAGCTGTCCTGCTGACGGAAAAGGAAGCATGGTATGCGCCCGCCGTTCCTGTGACAGTATGCTCCACGGTTGGCGCGGGCGATACGATGGCGGCGGCATATGCGCTATCATCCATGCGCGGCTGCATGCCGGGGGAGCGCCTGCTATTTGCCACAGCTGCCGCTGCGGGTGCCGTGACGACGCAGGGGACAAGACCGCCGTCTTTAGAACTTGTCACGCAGCTGAGAGACCGTGTATGTGTGGTGCCGGTTACTGTATGAGGAGGCGTCGAGTAAAACATGAGGTGTTTTCAGTAATTTGTATTGACGCGTAAAATAAATACTTGTATAATCAGCACAAAGCATACATTCTTTGATGGCATTCTGCCTTGTCTTATGGGAAATCTCCCTTATGATTTTCAAATGTATCTATGCTTGATTCCCAAACAATAAATATATGAAAAGCATAGAGTATCGAAAATCATAAGAGGCGGACAGGCTCCTGTTTTCGAACGCTATGGGAACAGGAGGAAAAAATGCGACAATTACGACAATTGGAAGAACTAAACCTAGTGGACAATTTTTTGATGAACAGCCTGACAAGTCACGAGGTCTACGGCGAGCTGGCGGCGCGATGCATCTTAGAATGCATCCTTGGCAGAAAACTCGGAAAGATCAAGGTAATCCCCCAGCGCATTGTGCAGGGAGATGACACGGATAAACACGGCATCCGCATGGATGTGTATCTTGACGAAGAAGATGGGGAACTCTTTGATTTGGAACCAGACAACAACGACGGAAAAGGGGAAGTTGCCGCCCTGTCGAGAAGAGTGCGGTTCTATCATGCAAAGTTAGACGCCGGAAGCCTGCAGGCGGGAGAGAAATACAGTGTCCTCAGGAATGTTGTGGTAATCTTTATCACGACGTATGATCCGTTTGCTCTCGACAGGATGGTCTATACGATCAAGAATGGTTGCGTAGAAGTTCCGGAGCTGCCGTATGAGGACGGAGCGCGTACGATTTTTCTCTACACACAGGGAAAGAAGGGAAATTCCTCGGAAGACTTACGGGAGCTTCTGAGTTACATGGAGGATACGTCGAAGGAAAATGCAAGAACAGAGGAACTGCAAAGATTGCATGAGATGGTAACAGCAGTCAAGCGTGACGGAAAGGTAGGGCTTGCCTATATGAAAAGCTTTGAGATTGAAGAACGAATACGGAAAGAAGGTCGAACGGAAGGTCTTGCTGAGGCGGTACTCAATTTGCTTGGCAGATTGGGTGACATACCTTCTTCTATACAGGAGATGATCAACGCCCAAAAAGAGGAAGAAACGCTGTGCGCATGGCTGAATTTGGCGGCAGAAGCGAAAAGTATCGCTGAATTTACAAAACAAATCTGAACGATAGGGAGAAAAGAGGAAAGAAACAGGATGTGGTTACACATCACAGGATGTGGTTACACATCCTGTTTTGCGTTTGTTCAGGACTGTCCGGTTCATCATACGTCTGGTCATTCTGCCAAAATAATACGTTGCGAAGTAAGTCGTTTTATCCTATAATAAAAGTGGATTTTTATGACGTATAAGGACGGTTTTTGTTGTGGAATCGGTAACGCAGCGCTTGATTGACGGAAAAATTGAATATGACGCCGGATCCCTTGTGCTTTCCGATTATAAGATTGAACTCTCCATTCGTAAGGGAGAGACCGTGAAAGGAAGCTTTCAGCTTAAGTCAAGGGGAGGAAATCCGGTCACGGGGACTGTGCGTTCCTCTTCTCTGCGTATGCAATGTCTGAAAGCGGAGTTTGAGGGAACACAGGCAGAGATCACTTATCGTTTTTCGGGCGTCGGCATGGAGGAGGGCGACATCCAAAAGGGAGAATTCTCCATTGTTTCCAGTGCGGGCGAATATACGATTCCGTTCATGGTGGCGGTCTCTCACAGCGTACTCAACTCGCTGCTCGGGCCGGTCAAGAATCTCTTTCATTTTGCCAATCTTGCCAAAACAAATTGGGATGAGGCGGTCGCGCTGTTTTATCGTGACGATTTTTTGTCGCTGTTTCATGGAACGGACTGCCGTTACTTAAATACCTATCTCGGTCTTTCGGGCATGAAGGGCAATCAGCAGAATGTGGATGAGTTTTTGATCGAGATCAATAAAAAACAGCCGATCGAGTACATTCCGATGGAGACGCATATCCGTATGGAGGAGCCGGAGAGCACCGCGCAGGGACGTATTACGATCACGCGCAACGGCTGGGGCTACACGGCGCTTGCCATCGAGACAGACGGCGATTTTCTTTCTGTTGAGAAAAAAGTACTGACGGACGACGATTTTTTGGGAAATATCTGCAATACCGGTTTTGTGGTGGATAGTGCGGGCTTGCATGCGGGGAATAATTTCGGCTATGTGCGGCTGTTTAACGCATCGGTGGACATCCGTATTGAGATTCAGGTTACGGCGGCCAAGAGGTATGGCGTTGTTTTTTCAGGAAAAAAGGAGATGCGCCGCCTGACGGTCTCGCTGATGGAATATTACGCCGCGTTCCGCACGAAAAAGATCTCGTCTACCGTGTGGATCCGCGAATCCAAAAAGATCGTGGATCGCATGAATGAATTGGAGGAACGCAGCATTCCAGCGCGTCTGTTCAGGGCGCAGCTTCTGATCACGGAGGAGCGCACTAATGAAGCGAAGTGGATATTAGAGCGCGTGGAGCAGGATCTCACCTATGGGAAGCGCGCGCCCGAGCATTGGTGCTATTACTTATATCTGACTTCTTTAATACGGCGCAGCGAAGTCTATGTCGATGAGGTGACAAGCGAGGTGGAGCAGATCTATGCGCAGCATCCGGAGAACTGGCGGATTGCGTGGCTGCTTCTTTATCTGCGGGAGGAGTTTTCCAAAAGCCCCTATAAAAAGTGGCTGTTTTTGGAAAACCAATTTCATGAAAGCTGTAAGAGCCCCGTTCTTTACATGGAAGCGCTTGCACTTCTGAACGCAAACCCGACGATGTTAAGCAAGCTTTCCGAGTTTGAACTTCAGGTACTGAATTATGCGGCAAAAAAGGATGTGCTGGGAAAAGACGTTATTTTGCAGCTTCAGAATCTTGCGCCTAAGATCAAACAGTATTCCGACAGAATGTTTTTTATCCTGCAGAAAAGCTATCACACCACAAAGAATGACGAGACGCTGCAGATCCTGCTCGCCTTTCTGATCAAGGGCGGGAAATTCGGGGAACGCTATTTCCCATGGTATGCGCTCGGTGTTGAGCGGGAGCTGCGTGTGACGAGACTGTATGAATCCTACATGCTTTCCCTGCCCGCAGATTTTGAGGGCGAGCTCCCCAAGATGGTCATGATGTATTTTGCGTACCACAGCGAGCTTGATTATCAGGGAAAGAGCATGCTCTATGCCAATGTTTACCGCAATCGGGAGAAGTATCCCGAGATCGCGCTCACTTATCGCCAGTTTGTGGAACGGTTTTTATTGGAACAGATCACAATGGGGCATATCAACAGGCAGCTTGCGTATCTCTACAGCGAGCTTGTCACGCCCGCCATGCTTAACGAGGACAATGCGCCGCAGTTTGTCACATTGCTCTTTTCCCATCTCATTACGGTCAGGGATGATAAGTGCAGGCAGATCGTGCTGATTTATGACCGCGTAAAGGGAGAGCATGTCTATCCTGTCACGGACAGAAAGACGGTTGTTCCAATCTATGACTCGTCGTATCAGATTCTGCTTCAGGACGAAAACGGGAACCGCAGGGTATCGGGCGAGTTGTATCGCATTGAGAAACTCATGATCCCCGGCCGTTTTATCAAGGAGATCGGCGGAAGCGTAAGGAGTCATCTGGGGATGGATCTCTATTTGTGCGAGGGCGGACGCAGCGGCGTCGTAGTCACTGCCAAAAATGTGGATTGTTACAAACGGCTGTGGGAATCCGGACAGGTAAAAGACGAGTTTAAGAAGGAGATTCGGCTGCGGCTGGCGCAGTATCTCTATGACAATGACCGGATAGAGGAATGTGACGCCGTGTTACTGGCTGTTGATCCGGAGGATATGGGAACGAGGGAGCGCAGTGCGTTCCTCCGTCTGATGATCCTGCGCACGATGTATGACAGGGCGTATCAATGGCTCTGTACCTTCGGAATGGAGCAGGTGGATGTATCGGCTGCGGTGCGGCTGCTTAGCAGGCTGATCGTCAGGACGGAGTTTAAGCCGGACGAAAAACTGATCTCCCTTGCGTTCCGCACATTTGAGGGCGGGAAATATGACGAAAATATTCTCCGCTACCTTGCGGCGTATTATGAGGGGACAACCAAGCATCTGCGCGATATCTGGAAGGCGGCAAATGATTTTGAACTGGATGTGAACAACCTGTGCGAACGGATTTTATTGCAGATCCTGTTCAGCGGATATTATATCGGGGAAAAGAACGAATTGTTTTATTCCTATGTAAAAAACGGTGCGGGAAAACAGGTCGAGCTTGCGTATCTGACGGTCTGTGCCTATGATTTTTTTGTCCGCGGCAATGTCGTGGATGAAAAATTGTTTTCCTATTTTACAAGATTATTCTATCGCGGCGAGGAGCTTCATGACGTGTGCCGCCTTGCTTACTTAAAGTTTTATGCCGATTCTGTTTCTACCGCGGGCGAGGAAGTGTTACAGCTTGCCGGACGGTTTTTGGAATATTTTATGGCGAAGGGCATCTGCTTCCCGTTTTTTGCGGAATATGCGCAGACCATACGCTGTGTGGAACGCTGCGCGGATGAGACGATGATCGAGTACCGCACGGTGCCGGGCAGACGGGTGCTGCTGCATTATGTGATGCAGGCGGAGGATGGGGACGGCGCATATGTGACGGAGCCGATGACGGAGATGTACGAAGGAATCCATATCAAATCGCTGGTGCTCTTTTTTGGGGAGACGCTGCAATATTACATCACGGAGGACACCGCCGAGGGGGAGCAGCTCACGGAGAGCGCGACCATCAGCAAGAGCGATATGAGTGCGGGCAGCGGCGGGACTCGTTATGCGGATATTAACGATTTAGTCATCGCGGGCACCTTACAGGATTATTCCGGCTTTCATAAGATGTATGCCGCATATGAGGAAAAAAACTTTCTGACTGCGAAATTGTTTTCAGCGCAGACGCAGGATTAAGGAGAGGACATGCTGTTTCGGGAAAAAAAGAACCGACTGTTCATCGGACTGGAATTGAATCATGTGAGTGCGCAGATCAGCTTTTGCAGCAGCGAGAAGCCGGAGCCGGAGACGGTGAGCCTTGTTGCGGGAAAAGAACAGTTTGCCATCCCGATGGTTCTGTGCAAGCGTCATGGCGTCAATCAGTGGTTTTTTGGCAGGGACGCGTGGAGGCACAGCGAGGAGGGCGACGGGATCCTGGTAGAGCGCCTCTTAGAACGCGCGTGTGCGGGGGAGCAGGTTACGCTGGAGGATGAGCAGTTTGACGCGGTATCCTTACTTGCTCTTTTCATTAAGCACAGTCTGTCTGTGATGTTGCTCGGTTCGGGGGCGGAGCGCCCGGATTATCTGATGATCACGGTCGAACAGGCGGACAGCCGTATGTTGGAGGTGCTTTCCGGCGTGGGCGGCTATCTGCAGATGGATAGGGAACATTTATTTTTCCAGAGTCATGCCGAGAGCTTTTATCAGTATTGCATGCATCAGCCGGAGGAGCTTCGCACGCATGAGGTCATGATCTTTGAGTATGCGTCGGAATTTTTGAAAACATATCGTTTGGAATTTAACCGAAAGACAAGCCCGATCGTTGCGTACACCACGGAAAAGAGCTTTCCGCAGATGCGCCTGGTGCCATTTGAGGAGGATGAAGCTGCCGCGGCGCTTCAGGCGAGACAGCGTGACGAGGCATTTGCGGCGATCGTGGAGGAGGAGACGAGGGAGCGGATCGTCTCGTGTGCCTACCTCATCGGCGACGGTTATCAGGGTGACTGGTGCAAGGAATCGCTCAGGCTCCTTTGCAGCAAGCGCAGGGTGTTTCAGGGGAATAATCTATACAGTAAGGGCGCGTGTTATGCGGCTTATGAGCGCGTTCATCCGAGCGCGGCATCGACGAAATACCTATTTCTCGGCAGGGACAAGCTCAAGGTGAATATCGGCATGAATGCGGTTGTGGACGGAAAGGATCAGTATTATCCGCTCGTTGATGCGGGCGTCAACTGGTTTGATGTCAGTCGGGAATGGGATCTGCTCTTAGAGAGCGGTAACGAGCTGTTCTTTGTGCTGACGCCGTTGAATGGCGGTGTGCGCAGGACACTTGTCATGAAATTGAACGGGCTGCCCGAGCAGGACGGGCATATGACGAGGCTTCATCTGAAGGCGCGTTTTCTCTCGGAAGAGCGCTTTGCAGTTCGTGTGGAGGATTTGGGTTTCGGCAGCTTTTTTGAGAGCAGCGGATTAAGCTGGGAGCAGGAAGTGAACGTGTTGTAGGGCGCGGGAACGGGCGAAGGGTTAGAAGCATCGAAAGAAATGGGTAATAAGAGGATATAGAACACAGGGAGGCTGCGATGGGCAGGGTGAGGATATGCGTCGGCAGGTATGCCAGAAAACCATATGTGATGCGGCAGGCGGGCGTCAGGCTGTATGCAGTCGAGGAACTTTGTTATTATTTAGAGCATCATGCGGTGCTGCTTGACGAGGATATGATGAATGAGGAGCTGTTCTCATGGATTGAGGAAGAGCTTGGTCTGGAGGAACTCGCAAGAAGCCTCCGCGGGTATGCTCGGAATGAAGATCCGCTGGAGAGCTTTGTCGTGCGCATTATGGAAGAATGCCATTACTGCGGGAGAGAGCGGCTGGAGGACCTAAAGCGGATGATGCGTGAGAACGCGGGGCTTGGTCCGAGTGAAAAAAAGAAAATACGCATCGATCAGCTTGCCCGCGACGGCAGGTATGAGCGTGCCCTGGCGCAGTACCGTGGACTGCTTGCGGACGTGGAGGGAAAGGACATTGCTTTAACTGCCGCGATCTACAACGCAATGGGCTGTATTGAGGCGCAGATGTTCGGCTTCGCGCTCGCGGAAGAATATTTTGATAAAGCGTACCGGCTGACCTATCACAGGGACAGTCTCCGCAATTATGTGTGCGCGGTCAGAATGCACGGAACAAGGCAGGAACAGGAAAAAAAGCTTGCCGTACTGCCGGAATTAAAGCAGCTTGCCGAGCAGGTGGATGCGCAGATCGCGGAATACCGGGATGAATGGCGCATGAGCGAGGCATGCGGGGAGCTTGCCGATCTGGAGCAGGCTTGGGAGGAACGGAGTCCCGATTATTATGCACAGGTGGAGAGCGCAGTGACGCAGTTGAAGGAAACCTACAGAAAGCGGTGTGAATAGACGGATGTTTGATTTTCTGAAAAGATGGTTTGTAAAAAAGAGAAATGATGCGGTGGAGGAGGAGACGTTCGACTACGGCGACTGGGAGCAGCTTGCGCTGCGCAGGCAGGAGGTCGATATGACGCTGCCCGAGGAGCGTGAGAAATATGTGCGCGCCCTGATGGAACAGTCGGCGGACTTAGCAGCCAACCTTTCTGACTTAAACAGGGAGTATAACAGGGTCACGTCTTATTTGAAGGATGTGGAGGAGGTTGAGGCGCTGCCGGACGGAGAGTATAGCCGGCTTGTCTCCTATGCCAATAAGATTTTAAGTCTGGAGCAGACAAGACGGGAAATTCCGGAGGGCGAAGGAAGGATGCCCGAGGAGGAGTACCGTCAGATCGAGCAGATTGAACCGGAGGCGGAGGAAGCGATCGCGAAGCTCAAGGAAAATGAGGAGTACCGGGAGCTTGTGAAACACGATGTGCGCAGGCTGCATGCCGAGCGGCAGGCGTATGAGAGCCGCAGGCAGGAACTGCGGCATGCGATGCATGATACG
>CAMWSU010000037.1 GCA_947176965.1 uncultured Lachnospiraceae bacterium
TACGGCCAGCCGCAGATGAACGGTGTGCCGAACGGCCAGATGCCATATGGACAGCCGCAGGCGGGCAGCATACCGAACGGTATGCCGTATGGACAGGCAATGAAACCGCCGAAGAAGCCGTTTGTTATGCCGGCGGCAGTCAACGTGGTCGGCGGAATCGTAGCGATCGCGGCAGTAGCGGTATTTGTGTGCGTGCTCCTTTTCGGAAAGCCTGAGGAAAAGAAGTCTGATCTGGTCGTGAGCACACTTGCGATCCCTGCACAGCAGCAGGCAGTGGAAGGCGGCGACTACTTAGATATTGATTTTAGCAGCGTGACATATTTGCTCGAGATTCCGGAGACAGACGGATACAGAGCGGCGCAGGAGCTTGCGGAAGGCTATATTTTTGCGGATAGTGACACACGTTATCTGGAAGAGTCGGATCTGTATACATATTCAAGTAGCGAGCTTTGGCATGCATATTATGAGATTTTAGCGCGTGAAGGTGTCGATCTCACTGAAATTGATGACGAGGAGCATGAGTATTTTCAAAGAAAGAACTGGTATGACCCGACCATATCACTGCTCGATGTTCTCGAGGGAATGGACGAGGAACAGGTGGAACGTTATTCCGAAATGCTAGAGAATGATGAAGATCCCTCATATGAGATTCTGCTTGATGCAGGTATCTTAAATGAGACGGAAGTCTTTAACATGAAACTGATCGAGGAATATTTGACGTACGGTACGACGACCTTGGAGGGACCGGGGGATGCACTCGAGGACATGTTGGAAGAGTAGAATGCGGGAGCGGGCAGGGGATGGGACATGCCGTTCCCTGACGGCGGAGAGTACCGGGTACGGCGTTCCCGGAGTTTGAAAGAGAGGATGAAAAAGGACATGTCGGAGAAACAGCAGAATACGGCGCAGAATCAGGCCGTTCAGAATGAAAAAAAGAATAACCCCGAGCTGCGTTTGATCGTATTTTTGATCGAGATGGTCGTTTTGATCGCGGCAATTGTGGGAAGCGTTTTATTGGTGAAAAGTTATAATGATCCAAAGCGTGTTGCGGATGGTTATTTTAATGCGTTAAAGGCAGGCGACTATGCGACCGCATACAGCTATCTTCAGATGGAGGACGGTATGGAGACATCGGCGTTCTTAAATGCGGATGTCTATGCGTCGGTCATGGATAAGTACGGATTCGCGAATGAAACAGCGGACGTGAGCGACAGTGAAGAAAAAGAGTATGGCGAGACCTACTATGTGCTGGATGCCGGAAGGGGCACGCATGCGATACAAGTAGTGGAGACCGGAAAAAAGAATTGGTTTTTCTTTCAGGAATATGAGGTGCGCCCGTACGATTTCTATGCGGAGGATGTGTATATCACGGCACCGAAGGCAATGACAGTTTCCATTAACGGGATTGAATTGAACAGCAGCAATTCCACGAGAGATGATCATTCCAATGAGGTGTATCTCAGTGCGTATGAGACTGCATACAAGATTGACAGGATGTTTGCGGGCGATTACCGGATTCAGGTGAGCGGGGATGTTTTTCAGACCTATACCGAGGATGTGACAGTCAATCCGTATTATAATGTATTTATGATGGATATCCCCATGCTGAAGGAGGGAACTCTTGAGGGGGTTGCAGAGACACTGCCGGATACGATCCAAAGCTTATATCAGAGTGCGCTGAACGGCGACGATGCACAGACCGCGTTTACGGCGGCAGGACTGTATGCGCCGTCCGAGACCGAGGCTGATCGGTATGAAGTCTTAGTGGATGATTTTTACTTGAGCGACGGATACTTTACAGAGGTTACGCTTTCTGAATTTGAAGCGGATACCTATGGCGGCTATTTTGACTGGGAGACAGGAGAATACCGGTCCAATATTACGGTGGATTTTAATGTTGCATACAGCTATGATATTCTTGACTGGTGGACGGAAGCGTATTATGAGTCAAAAGAGAGCGAAGCCAATGGCTATTTTAGCTGTAATGTGATCTACCGGGATGGTGAGTGGGTGTTGGAAGAGATTTACATCAGCTCCGGTGTGTATGCATGGTAGGAATGACAGCGCAGAAAGCGGAAAGGAGTGCTTATGAATAAAAATACATTGACGGCAATTCTGATGGGATTTGTGATCTGCCTCGGAATCGTGGTGATCGTCCTGAGCGTGAAGCTGAGCATCCGTCCGAAAGCGGAGCCTGAGCCGGATTTAAGCGCTGCTTCCAATGTGTTTGTAGACAATACGAGCCCGACGGATACACCGACGCCGGAGGCGACACCGGAACCGGTCAAGGAACCGGAGGTGACAACGGTGACGGTGCAGATGGTACGGACAACGACGTCGGTGAATGTCAGGTCGGAACCCTCTGCAAATGGAACAAAACTCGGAACGGTCGTAAAGGGTTCTGAGTTTGTGATGATCGAGGAAGTTGGTGAAGGGGATAACAAGTGGACCAAGATTGAATACGAGAGCGGCGAGGCTTATATCAAGAGCTCCTATTTAGAGCGATTTGAGAAGGAAGTTGAGGTAACACCGCCCCCGGAGCCGGAAGGCGGCGAACCGGCACAATGATCACAGGTGATTGAGGTTAAAAAAGAGGTAGGGTCATAAAGACCATACCTCTTTTTGTGTGGGAATTTTTTCAATCCCGAAAGATTGGGAAGAATGGGAAGAATCGCTGTGCGATTCTTCAAAAGAAAGGGAACGGGCAGGTGTCCATCATGGATAACTGCCCGTTCCCTTTCTTTTATTGACCGCCCCCGGCAGCCTCGGCGCCGCCGCTTACCGCACCGCCGCTCCCGGTTTCAGTGCCGCCGCTTCCAGTTTCAGCGCCGCCCTCAGGGAGTGGCGGATTCGTATCGTCGGGCGGCAGGATCGGAATGACTTCGCCCCCGCCTTCATCGGGAACGACAGGCTGTGTTCCGAAGCCGATGAGATCGCGGAAATAATCGGAAGGGCTTGTAAGCAGTATCGCCTGCTGCTGTTCCGGAAGCAGGGATAACCACTGCTGCACCAGAATCGCATCGCAATCAGGCTGAGCGAAAAATTCCGCCGTGTGCTGGCACATATTGGTGGTGGAAGCCGTTGTTACGGTACCGTCGGCATTTACCATCGTAGAGCCCCGAAGCAGGGATTCATGCTCAACCGGCAACAACTCCAAAATACCCTCAATCTGGAACGGACAATTCTCATTCGCGGGCAGGACGTCTGCACAGCAGACGGAACCCGAATAGTGAACATCACACAGATCGGTTGGCTGTGTGCCGTTTTCAAAATACTCTGTCTTCAGGTGGCCATCACACAAACCTGAGATCGGCAGCTTACCCGACCGGCTGCATACCGTACAGGTCGTAATACCGCTTGGCATGGTAAATGCCTGATAAGGAAGATTCTCATGGATCTTAGACATTACCAATCGCCACAGGTTTTTGGAAAGATTTCGTTCCCCATTACCATTGCTTAGGAACGTTGTGGAATTTCGGTTATCATAACCTGTCCACACGGCACAGGTATAATAGGGAGAAAAGCCTGCAAACCATACATCCCGGTAAGCGGTTGACGTTCCTGTTTTTCCGGCAAGCGCCTGACCGGTAAAGTTTGCCGCAGTTCCGGTAGGGGAAACGATACCGCTTCCGCCGCCGGTGAGCACATCCTCCATTGCGTTGATCAGAAGATAGGCGGTCGTTTCTTTGATCACCTGATGCGATTCCTGATTAACGGTATTGTCAAGGATGACATTGCCGCGAGAATCAATGACCTTCGTATAGAGGATCGGTTCCATATAAGTACCATTGTTGGCGATGGCGGCATATGCCGCGCAAAGCTCATAGTTTTTGACGCCCGTTGTCAGACCGCCGAGCGAAAGAGACTGCGTGACGTCCGACAGGATTTTGGTACCGTCGTAATTCGGTGCGCTTTCCACCAAAGTGGAGAAGCCGAAATTCTGTGCATAGTTAAAGCCGAGTACCGGAGAAATTTCGGTTATCGTCTTTGCGGCAAGCACGTTGATGGAACCTAGAATACCGTCCCGAACGGATAAAAGGCCATGATATTGTTGGTCGTAATTTCTCACCGGTGTTCCATCATCATAGTTAAACGGTGCATCGTTATAGACGGAGGCAAGCGTTTTTAGACCGTTATCCAATGCGGGTGCATAAGCCGCGATGATCTTGAATGTGGAGCCGGGCTGACGCTGTACGGAAAAGGCGCGGTTCAAGGTCCTGCTGCCCTCCTTCTGTCCTCGTCCGCCGACCATTGCAAGAACGTGCCCTGTGTGCTGATCCATGATCGTCATGGAAATCTGTGGCTGCGGTGTTAAGGAAATCGTCTCTGAGACGAACGTATCCCGTTCTTCCATTACATATTCTTTGTAGGTCTCGATCGCGGCATAAGCCTCCTCCTCTGAGGAATAGAGCATTTTGAAGTTTCGGTCGCTTTCCTTAAAATAAGCGGTAAAGGATTCGGAACCGTAATTTTCATAACTTCCGTCCGGTTTCTCAATTGTGAGCTGATAGGAAAGTTCATAACGAACATTATCAGGATAATTTTCGGGATTTGAGCAGACCTCATCCGCAATCGCCTGTATGGTACGGTCTTGTGTGGAATAAATACTAAGCCCGCCGCTGTAGAGCAGATTCTTTGCCTGCGTGGGGCTGTATCCGGCCTTTTCCTGCAGATCGCGCTCTAACTGACTCACAAGGGCGTCCTCAAAATAAGTATAAACGGAAGAGTCGATAATATTTTGGTTGACGATCTGAATGCGGGAATAAACATCGTCTGCCATGGCTTCATCATATTCCGGCTGAGAGATCCAGCCTTGTTCAAGCATCCTGTCCAGCACATCCTTGCGGCGTCCCGCATTCTCCTCCGGGTAGATGATGGGGTCATACTGTGACGGGTTCTGCGTGATACCGGCGATAACCGCGCATTCCGAAAGTGTCAGTTCATAGACCGGCTTATCAAAATAGCGCAGGGATGCAGCCTGAACGCCGAGCGTGGAGTGTCCGAGGTTGATCGTATTCATGTAGTATTCCAAAATCTGGTCTTTGTCCATATGTTGTTCAAGCTGGATGGCAAGATACTGCTCCTGGATCTTACGTTTTAAGCTCTCGATAAACGTGCGTTCCGTTACCCAGCCGTCAAATACATTATTTTTTAAGAGCTGCTGTGTGATGGTACTTGCACCGGATGTAAAATGCCCGCCGTTCTTCAATCCGGTGAATGCGGCGCGCAGGATTCCCTTAATGTCAATACCGTTATGCTGATAGAAGCGCTGATCCTCGATGGCAACAAACGCGTGCGCCAAGTCGTCCGGGATCAGATCCATGGTGACGGGAGTTCGGTTGGAGCCTTCCTCAACGAGCTTGACCATCTCATGTCCCTCGCTGTCGTAGACAATACTCGCATAGCTTGTGGGAATGACGTCCTCAACACTGATGTCGGGGGTGGCACTTAGGATACCCCGGAACATACCGAGCACGAGCGAGATACCGAGTACGATCAAGGTGATGAAGCATACGAGGATCGCCTTGAGCATCGTGACGAGGATCATCTTTTTCAGCTTTGTTGTTTTAGAGTTAAGCGCGCGTTGTCGTTTTCGCGTGCCGTATTTGCCGTAATTCATTGTGATTCATGCCTTCCCTTCCATGAAAGTTCTAGTTTGAAAGAAAATTATCTATTTATTATACCAAAAGCCGGATGGTAAATAAAGGATTTTCTGATGTTTTTATGATTGTTCACAATTCCATACATTTTATACGGAAGGGCATGTGGCGCACAGATACGCCCTTTTCTCCTTCGCACTGATAAATGCCTGTAAATGTTTTTTTTCCAAAAATGACTGAATGGGCAGTCATCAATGTGCTCTTTAATATAGTTTGTATGCTGTTTCTGTGATACAGCATACGTTCCTCCACAACCCCGATTTGCCGCTCCGATTATAGCACAGGCAATTTTCAGTTTCAAGCCGGCATTGGTGTAAACGTCGGTGCTTAGAGTCATCAACACGGAAGGGGAAAAGGGATCACAAATATCAGGAATTGCGTGTTGATGCGGGGTGTGGTATGCTAAAAAAGAATTTCGCATCGGCGAAATTCTTTTGAAGAATTGCTGTCGCAATTCTTCAGGAGTAAAAAATACGAATTGTGAAAAACGGCACGCAGAAGGAGGGCGCAATGGAACAGGAGGCGCAGGAAGGGTATCGCATCATGCTGGCGGGCGGAAGCGGGGAAATCGAGGAGAAGAAATCACGTTTTATCGCCACGCTGCGTCCGGTTGGGACGGAAGAAGAAGCCGTCGCGTTTATTGAGGAAATGAAAAAAAAATACTGGGACGCACGGCATAACTGTTCGGCGTATATACTCGGAGAGCGGGGAGAGGTCATGCGCTACAGCGACGACGGCGAACCGGGCGGAACGGCGGGAAAACCGATGTTAGAGGTGCTGCTTGGAGACGGGGTTCGCAATGCGGCGGTTGTTGTCACGCGCTATTTTGGCGGCACGCTTCTGGGTACGGGCGGACTTGTGCGCGCATACACGCAGGCGGTGCAGGAGGGACTGAGGCATTGCACAATGGGCAGGCGCATCGCCGGCGTGCGGCTCATGGTTACGACGGACTATCATACGATAGGAAAAATCCTGCATCTGCTCGGGCAGAAGGGGATTTCGCCCGAGGACAGCAGCTATGAGGAGAACGTCAGACTCCGCCTTGTCGTACCGGAGACGGCATCAGAACAGCTCTGTGCCGAGCTTACGGAGGCTGCCGCGGGAAAGGCGGCGATCGAGGAGCTGGAACGACTTTTCTACACAAAAGAAGAGGAGACGGTATTTTAATGCGGAGTATCATTACTCCTTCTGCAAATATAAAAAGAAGTATCCCATGTCAGACAGCGAAAACATGCCCTGCATGGGATACTTCTTTATAGACATTTTGTGAAGAATTTGCCAAAGGCAAATTCTTCGGTGTGAGTAGGTTCCTCAAAGCGGAACCTACTCACACTTTTTTGAACGCCGCGCGCTTTCTCAGCGTCGGGTCAAGAATCTTCTTGCGGATGCGCAGGCTCTTCGGCGTGACCTCCAAAAGCTCATCCGTGTCGATAAATTCCAGACATTGCTCCAGACTCAAGATCCGCTTCGGCACAAGGCGCAGCGCATCGTCCGCACTGGAGGAGCGCGTGTTGGTCAAATGCTTTGTCTTGCAGACATTGACCTCAATGTCCTCGGCTTTTCCGGTCTGACCGACGACCATGCCGGAGTAGACCTTTTCGCCCGGTCCGATAAAGAGCGTTCCGCGCTCCTGCGCGTTAAACAGTCCGTAGGTGATTGCCTCGCCCGCCTCAAACGCGATGAGGGAGCCCAGCTTGCGGTATTGAATGTCGCCCTTATAGGGTCCGTAGCCGTTAAAGATCGTATTCATGATGCCGTTGCCCTTTGTGTCGGTCATGAACTCGCCGCGGTAACCGATCAGACCCCGGGAGGGAATAGAGAATTCCAAACGGGTATAGCTTCCGGTCGCCTGTGTCATATTGAGCAGCTCGCCCTTGCGTTCGCTTAATTTCTGGATGACGGCGCCGGAAAATTCCTCCGGCACGTCAATATAGGCAAGCTCCATCGGTTCCAGCTTTTTGCCGTTTTCATCGGTATGATAGAGCACCTCCGCCTTGCTGACCGCAAACTCGTAGCCCTCGCGCCGCATATTCTCGATCAGAACGGATAAATGCAACTCACCGCGTCCCGATACCTTAAAGGAATCCGTTGAGTCGGTCTCCTCGACGCGCAGGGAAACGTCAGTGTTTAATTCGCGCATCAAACGATCCTTGATGTGGCGGCTTGTGACGAATTTTCCTTCCTGCCCGGCAAGCGGGGAGTCGTTTACGATAAAGTGCATCGCGATGGTTGGCTCGCTGATCTTTTGGAACGGGATGGGAGTCGGATTGTCAGGAGAACACAGGGTATCTCCGATATGCAGATCCGCAATCCCTGAGAGTGCGACAATGGAGCCGATGCCCGCGCTTGTTACTTCTACCTTATTTAAGCCGTCAAACTCATAAAGCTTGCTCACTTTTACTTTTTTGAACTTATCCGGCTCATGGTGGTTGACGATGACGACTTCCTGATTGACCTTGACGGAACCGTTATCCACCTTGCCGACGCCGATCCTGCCGACATACTCGTTGTAGTCGATCGTGCTGATCAGGATCTGCGTACCTGCGTCCGGGTCACCCTCGGGCGCGGGAATATGGGAAAGGATCGTGTCGAACAGCGGCGTCATATCCTTATTTTTTACAGTAAGATTTAAGGTCGCCGTGCCCGTTTTGGCGGATGCAAAGACAAAGGGGCAGTCCAACTGATCGTCGTTGGCGTCCAGATCCAAAAACAGCTCTAACACTTCATCCACAACGTCCTCGGGACGCGCCTCGGGGCGGTCGCATTTGTTGATGCAGACAATGACCGCAAGATTTAATTCCAGTGCTTTTTTTAATACGAACTTGGTCTGCGGCATCGGACCCTCAAAGGCGTCCACGACGAGGATAACGCCGTTTACCATCTTTAAGACACGTTCGACTTCACCGCCGAAATCCGCGTGTCCGGGCGTGTCGATGATGTTGATCTTGGTTCCCTTATAGGTGACTGCCGTATTTTTGGAGAGGATCGTGATGCCGCGTTCACGCTCAATGGCGTTGGAATCCATGACGCGCTCGGCAACCTCCTGATTTTCACGAAATACGCCGCTCTGCTTTAAGAGCTCGTCCACCAGCGTTGTCTTGCCGTGATCGACATGAGCGATAATGGCGACGTTTCTGACATCTTCACGAATCTGATTCATAAATAAATACCGTACCTTTCCTTAACATGTGGAACATTTCATAGCAAAGAGTCTGCGGGATGCAAACTCTTTTTTCAAATGCATATAGTATAGCACCGGATAGCCGGAATTGCAAATAGATACGGGGTTATGGTAACCCTGCAGAGGGGGCGGAGGCGCCCGAGCGCGATGACTAACATAACACAGAACGGGAATTTTGTTATATCATAGGAGATGACCTCATATAATGTAGTACAATACAGGGAAAAAATTCTTTAAGGTAAGAAGGGAGAACAAGGTATGACGGATAAGGTAATTGAGAACAATCAGGTGATGGTGGTCGGACAGATCGTGAGCAATTTTGAGTACAGTCACGAGATCTTCGGGGAGGGGTTTTACATGGCGGAGGCGCAGGTCATGCGGCTTTCCGACTCCTGCGACATCATCCCGCTGATGGTTTCGGAGCGGCTGCTTGATATGAGCGGGGATTATGTGGGGCGCTACATCAGCGTGACGGGGCAGTTCAGGTCCTATAACCGCCATGAGGAGCATCGGAATCGTCTGGTACTGTCGGTATTTGTGCGCGAGCTGGATTTTCTGGATGAGGAAGAATTTGAGCGCTATGCGGGAGAAAATTCTAAGACAAATCAGATTTTTTTGGACGGCTATATCTGCAAGGAGCCGATCTACAGAAAGACGCCGCTTGGCAGGGAGATCGCGGATCTGTTACTTGCGGTCAACAGGCCGTACGGAAAGTCGGACTACATACCCTGCATCTGCTGGGGAAGAAATGCGCGTTATGCGTCGAATTTTAAGGTGGGAATGCAGTGTGCGGTCTGGGGAAGGATCCAGAGCCGTGAATATATGAAAAAATTATCGGAGGAGGAGGTCGAGAAGCGCATCGCCTATGAGGTGTCGGTCAGCAAGCTGGAGCTTTTTGAGGGAGAAGAATAAAAAGCATACCGGCTTGCATTTGGATGGGGAATATGCTATGATAGCGGAAAAAATGGCACAAAAGCGGAGGAAACCTTTTATGCAGGATGGACAGATTCAGATTTATTGCGGGGAAGGGCACGGAAAAAGCGCCGCAGCGCTTGGTCATGCCGTTGCTGCGGCAGGAGAGGGAAAACAGGCGTTCATCATAAAATTTCTCAAAAATTTGGACGATTCGGAGCTGATCCGGCGCTTGGAGCCGGAGGTCAAAGTATTTCGCTTTGAAAAGTCCGACCGGAATTTTGAGGGCCTAAACGAACAGGAGCAGCAGGAGGAAGTGCAGAATATCCGAAACGGTCTCAATTTTGCTAAAAAAGTATTGACGACCGGAGAATGCGATCTGCTGGTGTTAGACGAGGTGCTCGGACTGATCGACAATCATATCATTGAGGCGCAGGAGCTTAGGGCGATCCTGGAGATGAAATCGGAAGGACAATCCATTATCTTAACGGGAATCCGCTTAAATGATGAGACCTGTATCGTGGCGGACGAGGTGTATACCATCGAGCCGATGCGGTTCAAGGTGTTTTAACTGATCGAGGAAGAAAGAATAGTCATAGCAATCATGCCATTGACAGGAATGAGCGTGAGTGCTATGATTATTTTTGACTTAAAAGAAGTCGTGAAAAGATACATAGAGGAACGGGTAGAGGTTGCGTTTTTCATCAGTACGTTTCCGGACGCGTCAGGCGCGGATGAGGGGAACGGAAAGGGGAACACGCCGAAAGAGGAGATTTCCTGCGAATCGAATCTTGGGCATACAGTGAAGAACTGTATGACTGTCATCTGTAACGGATGGGGCGCTATCGCATGTCAGCTTTTTTGAGGGAACCGGTGCTGTGCGTGCGGGTTCTTTTTTCACCTGTAAGAAGCTTCGTAAAAAGGCGGAGCATGCTTCTGCGTGTAAGAGTTTTCAGCGCGGTATGAGGAAAGGAGAAACATATGGCTATTTTTCAGGGCGCGGGTGTCGCGGTCGTCACACCCTTTCATGCAAACGGAGAGGTAAACTATGAGCAGTTTGCAAAAAACATTGACTGGCAGATTGAAAACGGTTCGGATGCGATCATCGTCTGCGGTACGACGGGAGAGGCATCAACGCTTTCGCACGAGGAGCATTTAGAAGTGATCCGCTATTGCGTGGAGCATACAAACGGACGGGTGCCGGTCATTGCCGGAACCGGTTCGAACAGTACGGAGACGGCGGTCTATCTTTCCGTGGAAGCTGAAAAGGCAGGGGCGGACGGACTGCTTTTAGTGACGCCGTATTATAACAAGGCGACACAGAAGGGACTGTATGAGCACTTTGCACGGACGGCAAAAGCGGTAAAGATCCCGGTGATCCTTTATAATGTGCCGTCCAGAACAGGGTGCAATATTCAGCCGGAGACGATCGTGAAGCTGGTAAAGGAAGTGGATAACATTGTCGGCGTCAAAGAAGCATGCGGAGATATTTCCCAGATCGCGAAGCTTGCGTATCTGGCAGACGGCTGTGTGGATATTTATTCGGGAAACGATGATCAGATCACGCCGATCCTTGCGCTCGGCGGAATCGGTGTCATTTCTGTCCTGTCCAATATCGCGCCGAAGCAAACGCATGATATTGTGGAGACGTATCTGTCCGGTAACGTGAAGGAATCGACGCGCCTGCAGCTTGCGGCATTTCCGCTTGTGAAAGCGTTGTTTAGTGAGGTGAATCCGATCCCGGTGAAAAAAGCAATGAATCTCATGGGACTCGGTGCGGGACCGCTGCGTCTGCCGCTCACTGAGATGGAGGAGCCTGCAGCGAAAAAGCTGGAGGAGGAAATGAAGGCGTATGGGCTGTTATAAAGAGCCGGAAAGCACAGAATTGAGCGGCTGCAGATGCCGGTAGTCAAGAAAAATGATTTTGTGATGATAATCTGAGAGAAAGATGGTGAAGATATGACAAGAGTGATTATGCGTGGCTGCAATGGCAGAATGGGACAGATCATCAGTGGGATTGCCGCAGACGATGACAGTGTGGAAATTGTTGCCGGCGTGGATATTACCGGACAGGGGCAAAATGCGTATCCGGTGTTTGCAAACCTGAAGGACTGTGATGTGGAAGCGGATGTTGTCATTGATTTTTCCAATGCGTCTGTCGTTCAGGAAATGATAGAATTAATGGAAACCTGTATGAAAAAGGGGCTGCCCATTGTGCTCTGTACAACGGGATTGAATGAGGAGCAGCTTTATGCGGTGAACGAGGCATCAAAGCATGTGGCGGTTTTGCGTTCGGCGAACATGTCACTCGGCATCAATGTGCTGTTAAAGCTGTTGAAGGAAGCGGCCGGTGTGCTTGCACCCGCGGGGTTTGATATCGAGATCGTGGAGAAGCATCACAATCAGAAGCTGGACGCACCGAGCGGAACGGCGCTGGCATTGGCGGATTCCATCAATGATGAGTTGGAAGGCGCATATGAGTATGTCTATGACAGAAGTCAGGTGCGTCAGAAAAGGGAAAAAAAGGAAATCGGTATCAGCGCTGTGCGCGGGGGAACCATAGTAGGAGACCACGATGTGATCTTTGCCGGAGAGGACGAGGTGATCACGTTCTCCCATCGCGCTTATTCTAAGGCGGTATTCGGCAAGGGCGCGCTTGAGGCGGCAAAATTTCTTGCAGGAAAGCCTGCGGGCATGTATGATATGAGTGATGTGATCGAATAGGGGGAATTCCTTCATGGACGCATATGAACTGAAATTCTTAAAAAGTCTGGCGAAGCAGTATCCGACGATTGCGGCCGCTTCGACGGAGATCATCAATCTGCAGGCAATCTTAAACCTGCCGAAGAGCACGGAACATTTTTTAACGGATATTCACGGAGAGTATGAGCAGTTTCATCATGTGCTGAAAAACGGCTCCGGTTCCGTGCGCAAAAAAATTGATGAGGAATTCGGCAACACGTTAAGTGTGCGGGACAAAAAGAGTCTGGCAACCCTCATTTACTATCCGAAGGAGAAGCTGGAGCTTGTGACGCAGGAAGAAGATAATCTGGAGGATTGGTATAAGATCACGCTCCACCGGCTTGTGCAGATCACAAAGCGTGTTGCATCCAAATATACGCGTTCGAAGGTGCGCAAGGCGCTGCCGCAGGATTTCGCTTATATTATTGAAGAGCTGATCACCGAAAAAGAAGAGATTCAGGACAAGGAAGCGTACTATAACGGCATCATCCAAACCATCATCGAGATCGGCAGTGCGCCCGGTTTTATCGTTGCGATGTGCAATCTTGTGCAGCGGCTTGTCATCGACCATCTCCATATCGTCGGTGATATTTATGACAGAGGGCCGGGACCGCAGGTCATCCTCGATACGCTGCGGGAATACCACAGCGTCGATATTCAGTGGGGAAATCACGATATTGTATGGATGGGGGCAGCGGCGGGTAGTCTGGCCTGCATTGCCAATGTGATCAGGATGAGCGCGCGTTATGGCAATCTTGACACCTTGGAGGAGGGCTACGGCATCAACCTGATCCCGCTTGCAACCTTTGCCATGGAGCATTACAGCGAGACGGACTGCAGCTGCTTTGCCATTAAATATAATACGGATTACAATACGAAGGATCTGAGCCTTGACATGAAAATGCACAAGGCGATCGCCGTACTGCAATTTAAGCTGGAGGGGCAGATCATGATGCGCCGCCCCGAATTCGGTATGCAAAACCGGATGCTGCTCGATAAGATCGATTACGAAAAAAAGACCGTCACGGTGGACGGTGTTGTCTATCCGATGAGGGATACGGATTTTCCGACGGTCTCTCCCGAGCATCCCTATGAGCTCACAACGGAGGAGACGGAGGTCATGGAGCGCCTGCGGCAGGCGTTTGAGCGAAGCGATAAGCTCCAGAAGCATGTTCGTTTTTTGTTTGCGAAGGGAAGTCTTTATAAAATCTATAATTCTAACCTGCTCTATCATGGCTGCGTGCCGATGGATGAGGACGGGAATTTCAGAAAGGTTAACATTTTTGGGAAAGAGTATGCGGGAAAGGCGCTGTATGATGTGCTGGAAGGTTATGCGCGCAAGGCATATTATTCCAAACAGGACATGGGCGAAAAAAAGAAGGGGCAGGATATCATCTGGTATATTTGGACAGGCCCCAATTCCCCCGTATTCGGCAAAGATAAAATGACGACCTTCGAGCGGTATTTTATCGAGGATAAGGCGACACATACGGAGACGAAAAACAGCTATTACCGATTGAACGACAGAGAGGACATTTTGAACCGGATCTTAACGGAGTTCGGGTTGGATGCAGAGCATTCCCACATTGTCAACGGGCATGTTCCGGTTGAGCTCAAAAAAGGACAGACACCGATCCGCTGTAACGGTAAGCTTCTCATCATTGACGGCGGTTTTTCCAAAGCCTATCAGGGAAAAACAGGAATCGCGGGCTATACGCTTGTCGCCAATTCCTACGGCATGCGCCTTGTCGCACATGAGACCTTTGAAACGACGGAAGCGGCCATCAAAAATGAATCCGATATTTTTTCCGATTCGATCAATGTGGAGTCCTACGCGCATAGGCGGCGCGTGGCGGATACCGACGTCGGCACGGAGATCAAGGAGAGAATTCGCCAGCTGAAAGAGCTTTTGCAGGCATATCATGAGGGACTTATCATAGAGAAAGACAGATAGACTGTCAGGAAACTGAAAAGCAAACAGAGGAATGACCGTATCTGAAATGAAAAAGAATTCCTGCCCGTCATACCAGACCGGACAGGAATTCTTTTTTTGCTTAGGGAATGTCATTATCTGCGCGCCGCGGCTCTGCTGCCTGTTCCGTTGCTGTTTGTGCCGGTTGTGTTGCTCGCAGTCGTGTTGTTGCTGTTGTTGCTGTTCGTGCCGTTCGCCGTGCTGCTGTTGCTGTTTGCACCGCTTGTTGTGCCGTTGTTTGCAGTGCTGCTGTTGCTGTTTGCACCGCTTGTCGTGCCGTTGTTTGCAGTGCTGCTGTTGCTGTTTGCACCGTTTGTTGTGCTGTTATTTGCGGTTCCGTTTGTTGTGCCGTTCGTGGTGTTGTTTGTGGTGGAGTTATTGTTCGTACCGGTCGTGTTGTTTGCAACACTGTTATTCTTGTCTGTTCCGGTAGAACTGTTCGTGCCCGACGAGCTGTTGTTCTTGTCGGCCCCGCTTGTTACACTGTTGACATTACTGTTGTCCGTCATGTCGTTTTTATCCATGGGATCGTCGCCCGAGCCGCATGCGGTCAGCATGGAAATGGCAAGGACGCAGGCAAACATGGAAAGAAGCTTTTTTGTTTTTTTCATAATATTGTTTCCTCCGTTATTTTGAAAGTTATCGAACTTACAGCAATAGTGTTTGCTGTCATCGAAAATTTATGCATGGGCATGTTTTGAATGACGATTTGAAATTTTTATGATAAAATGAGCGTTAGCTGGAAGTGACCAAACGAGAGGAGATCATACGATGCAGTTTCGTCCCTGTATTGATATTCATAACGGTATGGTGAAGCAGATCGTCGGCAGCAGCCTGCGGGATGCGGGCGATCAGGCGGCGGAAAATTTTGTCGCTGCGCAGGATGCTTCTTTTTTTGCGAATATTTATAAAAAGAATAAGATTGAGGGCGCGCATGTCATTTTATTAAACGGCAAGGACAGTCCTTATTATGAAAAAACAAGGCAGCAGGCGTACGCGGCGCTTGCCGCCTATCCGGGGCATATGCAGGTCGGGGGCGGCATCACGCTCGAGAATGCGCAGGAGTATCTCGATGCCGGGGCGGATAAGGTGATCGTGACCTCCTATGTGTTCAAGGACGGCAGGGTATGTGAGGAAAATCTGAAAAACCTGTCCCGTGCGATCGGGAAAGAGCGTCTGGTGCTGGATGTAAGCTGCAGGGAAAAGGACGGCAGCTATTATATTGTGACGGACAGATGGCAGAAATATACGGACGTTAAGCTAAACGGGGATACGCTTGATTTTTTTTCGGAGTATTGCAGCGAGTTTTTGGTGCATGCGGTGGATGTAGAGGGAAAAAGCGGCGGGATAGAGGAGCGTCTGGTTACGCTGCTCGGAGCGTGGAATCGGATTCCGGTCACCTATGCGGGCGGCGTGCATTCCTACGAGGACTTGCAGAAGCTTTACACGCTCGGCGGCGGCAGGATTCATGTGACGATCGGAAGCGCGCTTGACCTTTACGGCGGGAATCTGCGGTTTGAAGAGGTTTTGGAGTGGTGCAGGAGCAGGGGATAACGGATAAATCCGGGAGGCGAAGAAAGAGTAATGTGACAGGAAAGCTGGTGGGGCAAACAAAAAAACCGATGTATGAATACATCGGTTTTTTGTTCACCTTTTGCGCATTTAATCCGTTAAAACAATATTACTGAGTCTAAGTAATCTATATAAGTAGAAACTAAAGAACAGGTACATTGATAACTGAGATTAAAATGTTTTGTCATAAGCCCGCGTGAAAGCGGGAGGTTCTTATAACTTTGTTACGTTAACTGCCTGAGGGCCTTTCTCGCCGTTTACTACATCATACTCTACAGCAGCGCCTTCTTCGAGAGACTTGAAGCCTTCCATGTTAAGACCTGTGTAGTGTACGAATACGTCGTTACCCTGCTCGTCAGAGATGAATCCGTAACCCTTCTGGTTGTTGAACCATTTAACTGTACCTTTGTTCATCGTGATACCTCCAAAAAAATTGAAATATATGTTGATTACAACACTACAAGCATAGCACCAGATTCGTGAATTGTAAAGGAAATTATTAAAATTTTCAAAAAAAAATAACGAAGATGCATGGAGATGAAGCGGACGCGGTAAAAGTATGGGACAAACAGGATGCAGTCCGTCCGCTATTTGTCATTCAGCCGCTGAAAAATCAGTTCATAACCGTCACTTCCGTAGTTTAAGGAGCGATTGACACGGCTGATCGTCGCTGTGGAAGCGCCTGTTTTTTCCGCAATCTCGAGATACGTCTTGCCTGATTTCAGCATGGAGGCGACCTCAAAGCGCTGAGAAAGCGACAACAGCTCATTTACCGTGCAGAGATCTTCAAAAAAACTGTAGCATTCTTCTTTTGACTGTAATGCCAAAACCGCGTCAAACAACTGATCGACAGCGGGGGTTTTTATTTTTTTATTCATCGTCATATTCTCCTGAACCGTTACGGAAATTTACATATCTGCATTTTAACACACGAAAGTGATAAAGTAAAGCCGCGCGTAATAGTTTGACTGAATGGGTGCAACTTTTCGGCGTGAAAGGTACTCTATTAAAAGATTGCCCTGACGGGGGCAGTAGACAAAGAGACTCTGCAACAGATGATAATGGAATTGTATATTTTACAGTCAATTGGAACGGTGTAGATTATACAGAGTGCTGCTACACTTGTACGGTCACATGGGACGGCTGGACTGATAATACAAATCCTGCATATGGGGAATGGGAGCGTATTAATGTATACCAACGACATGTTGAAGTGCTTGTTCCGGCAGGTTATGACGGTATCGTTTTGGGAGTATACAATTACGCGGTTGATTGGGGAGATGGTCTGTATGTGTTTGAAGTAGATAATACGGACAACCTGTTTTTCCGACTGGATTGAAGAATATTGATTGACGAGATTTTAAAACAGGCGGACCGAAAGAGTACCAGAGACGTCGGAACGAACTGGCCGCCCGGTACGAATCCGCCAAGGAGGGATACGGGAGGGTGTCCGATGAGATTTCCAAAAGGCAGAGGGAACGAAAGGTTTATATGCGGTTCAGCGGCGGGCTGCAAAGGCTGGACGGATTCTGCAAGGAATTTGATGAGGAGCTTTGGACGTCGCTGCTCGGGCATGCCACCGTCTACACCAAGGGCGACATCCGCTTTACTTTCAAGGTGGGGACGAGGTGAAAATCACTGGATAGGCAAAAATGTGCAGATTTTGCTATTTAATACAGAAGAAAAATTTTTGTTAAGCCGGGGATTTTGGGGTTCCCCGGCTTGTTTTCTTGTGGGAATCTGACGAAAAATATGTTATATTTAGAATTAAATTAAAAGGAAGAATTTAAAACTGTATAGATTGAGGAGTGAAAAGGAAAATTATGGATTATGTTAGTGAAATATTGAAAGGCTATTTAGCGTGGGAAAAACTAAAGCAGCAAGTGGGATATGAAAACCTTTCGTGGGAAGAGAGAGAAAATCTCAGATTGGAAAATGATAATGATGCCAGATATTATTTCAGAGAGGTTGGGCTAGAAAAGGCAGAGGCATTAAAAGCCGATACGGTAATATCTTTTTGGACTCCTTACTGTAGATTACTGGAACTTGAAGCGAATTGGAAAAGTGTAAAAACTGTAAAGGGACTTGAATGGTTACTTAAGGAAATTCATGCCACATGGAACAACGATTATACCGCCAAAATAAAAACAGTAAATGAAAAAATTCAGGGTTTGGCAAAAGTATACTATACAAAAGGAAATTATATGCTTTTGCCAGAGCGAAAAATGAATACTCAAAGGTATAAAGTTGCTCAGGATAGAATAGATTTGACATTATATGAATGTTTTGATAAAGGTGCATTGGCTAAATTCTTTGAAACGGATGATGATTTATATGCATGGATAAGAAGAGAAAAACTGGATGGGATGTTTTATGATAAAGAATTATCTAAGAAAAAAATCAAATGGCTTATATCAGAAGAACATAAGCATAAACGGATTTCCGAAATGAACACTCATGAAGTTTATGAATATTTAAAAAATGCGACTTTGCTGATAGAGGACAGAAATAAGGAAGCTGCCTGTATGTTATCATGTCGATAGACTGATATAAAATACAGGCAAAGAGAGAAAAAACAGATGTTTTGTAATCAGTGTGGCACGCAGATACCGGAGAACATGAGAATTTGTCCGAACTGTGGAGCGGATGTGGGGCAGGCTTTTGTACCTGTGGAGAATACGGGGATGGGTGATGTACCGCCTGTTCAGAATGCAGGTGCCGGGCAGATTCCGATACCGCAGGCGCAGAATCCCGGAACAGGCAGGGGATATGGACAGCAGGGGTATGGTCAGCCGAACCAGCAGATGTACGGCGGCGCTCCTATGACGGGATATTCTGTACCTCCTCAGACGAATATAGGGAATGTCGGGGCGGCGTTTAAGAATGCGCCGGGCGAATTTGCAGGCAGGGTAAAGCGTATGGGAATCAGCATGTTTTGTCTCTTGGGTATTATTGCAGCGATGCTGCTTTTGGTTGCGCCGTTTATGAATTTTGCTTCCATCCATGTGAATGAGAAAGTAGAGATCCCATCCTATTCCAGCTATATGATAGGTTCTATTTACACTTCCAAAGTAAGTGTCAAAGCCAGTGTCGGGCTGAACCTGTTTGAATTGTCACAATTGAGCGGTACGGTCGCGCGTGTGGCGGATAAACTGGGCGGTGCGGATACGGATGATATTGCGGACACATTGGAAAGCGCGGGGGATTATCTTGTTCGTGAGTTGGAAGACGAGATGGATACCAATATTAAAGACGGCAGCGTGAAAGAGGTTTTTGGCACGGCACGGCTGGTTTTGAAAGGACGTGCGGCAGTGCTTGTTACGCCGTGAATTCTGATCGTATGCGGTATCGGACTTCTTGTCTTTACCGTAACGAATCACAGAAAGCTGAAACTGGTATTTTCTTTGATCCCGTTTGCCTGTCTGATCTGGCTGATGATTTGTTCCGGTCACTTTTTCTCAATCATGGGAATCGGAGCATGGGCGATCATTTTCGGAATTGTATTGGGCTTGATCAGCGCACTAAAGGATGCGTAAGAATAAACAGAAAGCGGATTGCTTCATTAAAATCCCATCTTTGACAGCTGAAAGCTGTAAAACAGCCACAAACCGCATAATTGCGTGTGTTGCGGCTGTTTTAGCGTTCGTTTGCACTATGCGCTTTTGACAAAAAATAAATGCAATAGCAAATGCCGCGCAGTTTCAATTTTTCGGGTTTACAAGTAGTATTGAATACTATATAATGAGATGCAGAGAAATAGTTTTGCAAAGATCATAGAACTGTTGGAGGCATGTATGACGATCGACACAGAAGATTTATTGAACAGCATATTGGAAAGCCTTGACCGGATCAGCCATATTCCGTCTGAGGATATTCCCAATATCGATTTATATATGGATCAGGTGACAACGTTTATGGATAAGCGGCTGCGCAGTACAACGCGCAATCCGAAGGAGGATAAGATCCTCACGAAGACGATGATCAATAATTATGCCAAAAACGATCTTCTGCCGCCGCCGGTCAAAAAGAAATATACGAAAGATCATATGATCATGCTCATTTTTATTTATTATTTCAAAGGAATACTGAGCATCAATGATATTCAGGCGATTCTCGGACCTTTGGCGGAGCGGTTTTTTCATGCGGACGGCAGCATGAATATGCAGAGTATCTATGACGAAGCGTTCGGGATGGAAGAGGAGCATGTGCAGGCGTTGAAGGAGAGCATTGTAGGTGATTATCGGATCGCGCAGGGGACGTTTGCGGATGCGGCGGATGAGGACAAGGAGTTTCTGCAGCTTTTTTCGTTTATCAGCCTGTTGAGTTATGATGTGTATGTAAAAAAGCTGTTGGTTGAAAAAATGATAGATGGCTATGCGGCAAGGCGTAAAGATGCTGCGGCAGCCGAAAGTGAAGGCGCAGCAGGAAAGAAGAGTGAGAGCGCGGTCGGAAAGAAGAGTGAGAACGCAGCAGGAAAGAAGAACGATGGCGCGGGCAAATCCGAGAAAACCGATGCGGCGCCGACGGCGCAGGACGAGCAGGCAAAGCGTGTAAAATCCATGTTGGAAGCGCAGGCTAAAGTGTGAAAAGGTTCTGATAAAAAGAATTTGTGGTTAGATAAAGTGATTAATAAGTTTTCTAAAAAAAATAAATAAATTCCAGTTTGATAGGGGTGCAGACGATTTCTTGGACAGATCAGTTTCAACAGTGTCCAAGAAATTGTCCGCACCCCATGTTTATAATATGAAGCAAAAAATATTGACGCAAATGATACTATATGGTACTATCCTATATAGGAGGAAAAATAATGATTGAGACAAGGGGAGGATTTTTAATTTCACAGATTAAGAAGATTCAGGGACGTGTCTTTGGCAGATTGCTGACGGAAGCCGGAATTGACGAATTTAACGGCGCGCAAGGACATATTCTCTATGTTTTATGGCAGGAGGATGATCTACCTATCGTGAAACTTGCCAGAAGAACAGGACTGGCAAAGACAACATTGACCAGTATGCTTGATCGAATGGAAAGTCAAGGGCATATTACAAGATGTTACGATCCCAAGGATCGTCGGCAAATCCGGATTTGTCTTACGGATCATGCTCGCAAGTTGGAACGTAAATACAAAGAAGTCTCCGATGAAATGAGTCGCTTGTTTTATAAAGGTCTTACTGATGAGGAGATTTTGAGACTGGATGCAGGACTGGAGAAAATATTGAAAAATCTTGAAGAGGAGGAAAGAAAAATATGACACTGAATGAAATTGATAACTTAGTAAAAGAGGCTGGGTTTGCCAGTATCGGTTTTTTGGACAAAGATGGGAATCCAAGCATAAGAAGAGTATTTTGTACTTGGCACAAAGGGGTGGGAGACCATTTGATTTCAACAAATACATCCTCTCAGCATGTTCAGGCATTATTGAAAAATAATAGGGCCTGCCTATATTTTGATAATTGCCAGACTTTTCAAGGTGTGTGCTTTACCGGAACAGTTATTGTGCATTTTGATAAGGAACATAAAGCTCTGATCTGGAATGAGGGCGATGAGATATACTATCCTAATGGGGTGGATGATGAAGATTACTGTGTTCTTGAATTTCAGGCAGATCATGGCCGCTATTACAGATATGACGGTATTGGTGATATTTCTGCGAATGAAATAGCAGAATATGATAAAGAGACTGAATTTGTAAATTATGCTAAAAAATAAGGGGGTTATGGAGGAAAGATTTTGCGTATGATGTGAGATAAATGATATAAATGGAAGGGCTGCTGAAAAGACTGATATGCAGTTCAGACTGGTTAGGTAATCTGCTTTGCAGCAGCCCCAATACGTTTAGGTTTCGCTTATACTGAATATACGGCGCGTTCCCCGCCGATATATTTCGGACGTGTTCTTGCACAGACCACATGCGCGCTGCCGATGTTCGCAAGCGATGTGCGCACGGGAACGGCGACGGGAACTAAGTGCATGCCGATGAGCGTATCGCCGATGTCGATGCCTGCCTGTGCGCGTATCGTCTCAACGGCGACGGGCTGTGCCATACAGCGGTAGGCGGCAGCGGCAAACGAACCGCCCGCTTTTAATTGTGGGATCACGTTTACGATGGGATAGCCACAGCGTTTTGCCGTTTCTTTTTCCACGATCAGCGCGCGGTTTAAGTGTTCACAGCATTGCGCGGCAAGCCAAATCTCATGTTCGGATGCGATGTCCTGAAGCGTCCGAAAGATCGCTTCGCCGATCTCGGCGCTTGAATAAGAGCCGATGTGGTGCGCGGCAACCTCACTGGAGGAACAGCCGACCACGAGGATGTCCTGTTTTTCCAAGTGCGCCTGCGCTAATAATTCCAGACAGATCTGTTTGGTCTGTGCGATGATCCCGGTTAGATCTTGGTCCGTTTTTGGTGCGATTCCGTTTCCCATGCGGCATGTCCTCTTTCTTTCCCTTTGATGCGGCGTAATGGCGCAGAAAAAACAAATGCTCACTTCGTTCGCGCTTGATTTTCTGCTGACATCCTTGAATTTATCGATCCTCGCAAACCCGCGCTGACGCGCTTTATGTCTGACTAACGTCAGACGTTTGCTCGGTAATGGCGCAGAAAAAACAAATGCCCGCTTTCGCCTTGGGCACAAGCTCGAAAATTCAGCCGCTTCGCGTCTGCCGCGCTTTGCGCTCACAATTTTCTCGCTATCATGTCAGGTGAAATCAAATGCTCACTTCGTTCGCGCTTGATTTCCTGCTGACATGATATTATATCATACTTAGTATAACCTTGAAAGTGGGAAACGATTGCTTTTTTTGGAAAAGCGTGAGAGAATGGATAGGTATGACGGAGTTTTGGATTAGAAAATGTTGCTGAGAAATGGGGCATTGGAGGAAAAACAATGAAGCTGCATAAGATTATGGATTTTGACGGCTTAGATACGAGAAAGCTGATGGATGTCTATCGGGAGTCCAATACGGAAAATATTGATTATTTCTATCCGGAAATGACGGACAGGCCGCTGGCACTGCAAAAGGTCGAGCAGCGTTTCCTTGATTTTCTTAAAACGGATTTTTTTCCAAAAGAGGGGAACGAATACATTATTTTGGAAGAGGAAGGTACTTGGGTCAGCGCGCTCAGGCTCTATCGGATTGAAGATCGGTTATATTATATCGAGGCGTTGGAAACGCACCCCGAATTCAGAATGAAGGGCTGCGCCTCGCGGCTGTTAAGCAGCGTCATTGAGGATTTGAAGCAGCAGGGTCCTTTTAAGCTGTGCGACTGTGTCGGAAAAAGAAATGCGGCATCTATCAGCACACATAAAAAATGCGGGTTTGAGATTGTTCCCGGACAGGCGTATGATTATATCAGAAAGGAACCGGAGGAGGGCTGCTGCGGCATGCAGTACATTTTTGAAAAAGAGTAGGAGGATTTTATCATGTATGAGGCAGATGAAAAGCGGTATGATACCATGAAATATCACAGATGCGGGAAAAGCGGTCTGATGCTGCCGGCGGTTTCTTTGGGCTTGTGGCACAATTTCGGCTCCAACGGAAATTTTGAGAATATGCAGGCAATGTGTTATACCGCGTTCGATCATGGCATTACCCACTTTGACCTTGCAAATAATTACGGACCTGTCTATGGCGCTGCGGAAGAAAATTTCGGACGCATTCTGAAAAAAGGACTTGGCAGATACCGTGATGAGATCGTTGTGTCCACGAAAGCCGGCTATGATATGTGGCCGGGACCGTACGGCGACTGGGGGAGTAAAAAATATCTTGTGGCAAGTTTGGATCAGAGCTTAAAGCGGATGGGACTGGAATATGTGGATATTTTTTATCATCACCGGCCGGATCCCGAAACGCCGATCGAGGAGACGGCACGGGCGTTGGATGGGATCGTAAGGAGCGGAAAGGCGCTTTATGTCGGGATTTCCAATTATAATAAAGAGCAGACGATCGCGATCGCAGCGCTTTTTCAGGAAATGGGCACGCCGTTTATCATTAATCAAAGACAATATTCCATGTTTAACAGGGAGATTGAGCAGGATGGATTAAAAGACTATGCCGCCGCGCATGGGATCGGGATCATCACGTTTTGCCCGTTGGCGCAGGGACTCCTTACGGACCGTTATCTGAATGGCATTCCCGAGGACAGCCGTATCCGCACCGATGGGCGGTTTTTAAGAGAGGACGCTGTCAACGAAGAAACGATTGGCAAAATAAGGAAGCTGGCACAGGTTGCGAAGGAGCGTGGACAGAGTCTGTCGCAAATGGCGCTGGCGTGGATTCTTCGGGACGGCGATATCACCAGCGTTCTGATCGGGGCGTCAAAACCCTCGCAAATCCTTGACAATATCGGAATGCTTTCGAAGCTCGGCTTTGATGAGGAGGAGCGCAAAAGGATTGATGCGATTCTGGCATGATACCCGTCTTTGGCTGACACATATGCGTATACGATTTGATACAATGCACCCAAGTATGGCTTTGGGTGCATTTTTATAGCAGAAATTTTAATAAAACAGAAACAAAACCGGAAACTTTTGCAAACATTTCAGGGGTATGATACAGACATGAAGTGAGAAAACACAAATCATAAACGGAGGCAAAAAGAGATGTCTGAATCAAAATTGAAAAAAGCGAATGAAAAAATAGCAAAAAAGGTGGAGAATGCCAAAGAGCGGCTTGCCAGATAAGGAGGCGTGAATATGAATGCGATAGAAATTCGGGGGCTGTCAAAGAGTTTTCGCGGTTTGTACGCGGTAGACAATCTTAACATGACAGTTCCCGTTGGAGCCATTTACGGCTTTATCGGTGAAAACGGCAGCGGCAAATCTACCACCGAAAAACTGATCTGCGGACACCTTGTTCCAGACAAAGGAAAGATTAAACTGTTCGGAAAAAGCTATAAAGACGCCGGAGTGCGGGCGAGGATTGGGGCGCTGATTGAAAACACCGGCTGTTTCCCCAATTCCAGCGTGTGGGACAATCTAATGATGCAGGCCATCAATTTGGGATTGACAGACCGTGCGGGCGAGATCGACCGGGTGTTACACATTGTCCGCATGGAGGACAACGCAAAGCTGAAATTCAAGAAATGCTCTCTTGGTATGAAGCAGCGGATCGGTATTGCATTGGCGCTGCTGGGAGATCCCGCTCTGCTAATCCTCGACGAACCTATCAACGGTCTGGACGCCGAGGGCATGAAAATGATGCGGGAGATTTTGGTGGACATCACGAGGCAATACGGCTGCACTGTGCTCATTTCCTCACATATTCTTGGGGAGCTTGAGAAGATCGCTACTCATTACGGGATTATTCGTCAGGGCAGGATGATTCAGGAGCTTTCCGCTCAGGATCTGGAGGGACGGGCAAAAGTGTTCACCTCTCTCAAAACGCAGAACATGACCGACACGTTTGAACTCTTACGGCAGAAATTCTCCGATGTCCGGACTGAGGATGGTTATATTCGTGTGTACGATGTGGACGATACCGAGGGGATTGTAGAATACCTGCTGAAAAACGGTTTATCGGTCAGCGAAATTCAAAAGAACAAAATCGGTTTGGAAGAATACTACATCGAACTGATGAGCAGGAAGGAGGCGTGAAAAGATGACACAGACGCATGAACTTAAGTTTGAATCGCCCAGCTTTGCGAAAAGGATCAAAGGAATGCTGGGTGTGGATTTCTACCGGCTTTTCCATACGCCGATGTATTACATATTTCTTGCCATAGCTGCCATTATTCCTGCCATGATCTTAAGCATGACCGGGATGCCGGGGCCGGACGGCACGGTAACACAGCCTCTTTATACCAATACATGGAACATCGTGGCGGCAAACACGCCGCTCTACATTATAGGCGAGATCGGCGAGTACGCCAATATGAACATGGTGTTCATCTTCGGCGGCATTATGGTTTCAATCTTCATCGGCCACGACTACCACAGCGGTTACGTGAAGCAGCTTTTCACAACCCATGCCAAGAAGCGGGATTACATGCTGTCAAAATCTTTGACAGGTGCGTTTTCCATGGCGTGTATGTGCGTCACCTACCTGATCGGCGGCGTGGCAGCCGGTATGATTTCCGGTACTTCCTTTGAAGTGAATATCGGCTCTCTGCTGATCGCCATTGTGAGCAAAATCATCATGAGCCTTGGCTGGGCGAGCCTTTATACCTTCCTTAATGTCATTTTCAGAAGATATTTTGGCATTTCGGTCGCATCATCGTTTTTCCTCGGTACAGGTATCCCGATCATCGGTGCGGCGGCAATTTTAGGAAATTCCTCTATTCTAAATATCTTCCTTTATGGCTCCTCGGTTTATGCCTGCCTTTCCAGTAATATCCTGACCTTGCCGGTATGCGCAGCAGTTTCTGTAGCGTGGGCAGTCATTTACAATCTGCTCGGCTCACTTGTGCTGTCGAGATGTGATGTTTATTAAGGGGGTGGACAAAGATGAACGCAATCGAAATCAGAGAACTGACGAAAAACTTTGGAAGCAAACAAGCCCTCAAGGGCTTGAACATGACAGTTCCCGCCGGAGCCATCTACGGCTTTATCGGAGAGAACGGTAGCGGCAAATCTACAACGGAAAAGCTGATCTGCGGGCTCATGCCGCCCTCCGGAGGCACGATCAAGCTGTACGGAAAGGACTACACCGATCCGAATGTACGGTCAAAGATTGGCGTGCTGATCGAAGCGCCGGGATGTTTTCCAAACATGAGTGTTTGGGGCAACATGATGCTGCAGGCGGCCAATCTCGGCATCAAAAATGCAGGGGAAGAAGTCGGCAAGGTATTGAAAACTGTCCGCATGGAGGGGGCAGCGTCCAATAAGTTCAAGAACTGTTCTCTCGGTATGAAACAGAGAATCGGCATCGCAATGGCACTGCTGGGCGACCCCGCTCTGCTAGTGCTGGATGAACCCATCAACGGTCTGGACGCTGATGGTATGCGTATTATGCGCGAGGTGCTGGTGGACATTACGAAAGACCAAAATCGCACGGTGTTGATCTCTTCGCATATCCTTGGTGAGCTGGAAAAAATCGCTACCCATTACGGTATCGTCCGTCAGGGCAGAATGATCAAGGAAATGACCGCTGAAGAACTCGAAGCAGGCTGTCGCACCTATGTGGCGCTGCAGGCAGCGGAAATGAACCGCGCAAAGGCGCTGCTGTCCTGCAAGTGTTCTCGTGTGGAGGAGGATGAAAGCGGCTATATCCGCGTATATGATCCGCTAGCCCCGGAGGATATTGTTACTTATCTCTATGAGAACGGCATTCTGGTAAGTGAGATCAGGACAGACAAGATCGGTCTGGAAGAATTCTACATCGACCTGATGAATGAAAGGGGGGCGTGAGCCATGACAAATACAAAAACAAATCGCATAAAAAGTATGCTGGCGGTGGACTTTCGCAGAATGTTCACCACGCGGTTCCTTTACATCATGGTGGGTATTTGTCTTGTTATGCCAATCCTGATTCTTGTAATGACAACAATGATGGACGGCAGCGTAACGGTTGATCCGCAGACCGGCGCTGAAACCGTTATGGAAGGCTTCAAAAATACCTGGCAGGCCATCGGCTCACTTCCCGGCGAAGGCGGTATGATGGATATGAGCCTGACCGCTATGTGCAACATCAATATGCTCTATTTCTTCATTGTGGTACTGGTGGGCGTATTTGTGGCGGAGGATTTTCGCAGCGGCTACGCAAAAAACATCTTTACCGTCCGGGCGAAAAAAGGTGACTATGTGATCTCTAAAACGCTTGTTTGCTTTGTGGGCAGTGCGCTGATGTTCCTAGCCTACTTTGCAGGCGCAATGTTAGGCGGTGCCGTCTCCGGTCTGCCCTTTGATACCGGAACTTTCGGAATTGGCGGTGTTGTGATGTGTATGCTTTCCAAACTCTTTATGACAGCGGTTTTTGTGGGAATCAGCCTGCTCATCAGCGTGGCGGCAAAGCAAAAGACATGGCTGTCCATTGTGGGCGGATTGATGGCATCCATGCTGCTTTACACCATGGTGCCGATGATCACGCCGCTGGATTCCGGTATTATGAATGTGATCCTATGTTTGGCGGGTGGTGTGCTGTTCAGCATCGGTTTGGGCGCTGTCAGCAAGATGATTTTGAAAAGAACAAGCCTGGTATAACAAAATAATCTACCGATGCAGGCGGCAGCATATTCCGTTGCCGTCTGCTTTGTTTATCTCATATGCAGTTATAAAGCAAAAATGCGGGTAAAAAGTAATGATCATGAAAATCATAAGGAATAGGAAAAGCGGAGTGTATCAAATCGGTATGACTCCGCTTTTTCTAAAATTTTTTCATAAATTCGTGATGTAAACAAAACTTTAACATTTAGGTGCTATAATAAAAAGGTGAATAGTAGCACGAGAGTCCCGTTTGTAACCCAAGACTCCCGTTTTGTAAAT
>CAMWSU010000038.1 GCA_947176965.1 uncultured Lachnospiraceae bacterium
CTTTCCTATTTAATGTGATACACTTTTTCCATATTTTTACACAGGCGCGGCGAGAGAACCGCGAAGGAGGCAGGAATGAGCAAACAGACGGACAACTATTTGGCGCTGGCACCGGCATTGGGATTACGTTACGATCCCGTGAATCAGGTACTGTTCGGTCAAAGGAATGGCTATGACATTCTCATTTACGCAGCAAATCCCGGACAGCCCTATCTGCTGTCCATACATACCGGCGCAAGAAATATGTTCGGCGCAAATCTGACCAAAGCGCAGACCAAGGAACTTACCAAGTCAGTAAAACCCATCCTCACATGCCTGCAGAACGGCAATGACATTATCATAACGGTAAATGCTGCGACAGGCGCCAAGGCGTCTTTAGAGAAACTGACCGCAAACGTAGGGGAAGCGCTAAACGCATTAACCTCTTTTCTGTACGGAAAGGGATTTGCCCCCTGCTGTAGTATCTGTGGAATGCAAAAATTTGTTACGCCCCATGAGTTAGAGGGGAGATATTATCACCTGTGCCCGGATTGTGAGACATCCATGCGCGCGAGAATCGCCGCACCGAAGCCGCAGAAACAGGAGAATGTCATCGGCGGCATCGTAGGAGCGCTGCTCGGCTCCCTGGTCGGCGTCTTCTGTATTGTGCTGCTCTCGCAGCTGGGCTATGTAGCGGCGTTCTCCGGGGTCGCCATGGCCATAGGCGTGCTGGCCGGCTATGAGAAGCTGGGCGGTAAACTGACCAAAAAAGGCATTGTCATCAGCATTGTGATCATGTTGAGCATGACTTTTGCCGGAAATCAGCTTGACTGGGCGATTTCCCTCTACACCAAAGGCGGCGGATCTAAATTAGGTTTTACGATTTTTGACTGCTTTCGAATGGTTCCATGGGCCATTTCCAACGGAGTGATTACGAAAAGCACTTACATATTTAACCTTTGCCTTGTTTACCTGTTTGTGCTGGTGGGCGCGATTCCGACGATCATCACCAAAATCAAGGATAAGCAGAAAATCGGCCGCATGGTAAGAATCGGTTCCGCCGGTCAGTTCAACAACAACTATAACAACTATATGCAATAAGAACTTTCCGCAAAAATAAAAAAGAGTGCCTCGCACTCTTTTTTCTGCCTCTAGGACAGGCAAACTCCGTTCATCTCAATTTCCCGTGCTGTAATACCGCCTCACGCTTACCCGCCAGAACAGATAGGCAGCGGCGTATACGATGATCCCCACAAACGGCGCGATATAAATATAAATTGCAGGATAATTTGCCATATCCTCTTTGCGCAAAAGATACTGCGCCGGAAAGTAATTGACGAATGCAAAAGGGACAACATAGATCAATATCCCCTGTATCAGCTTATGATAAATGCTGATCGGATAACCTGCAAATTTTCGCATATTCCAATAAAAAATGTCGCGGATGCTGCCAGTCTCCACAAAGTAGAAACACAACGACGAAAAAACAATGAACATACCGCCCTGTATCAGGATACCGCCGATGATCGCACCGATATAATACAGAACCGTGACAAAGTCCCAATGAATCCCGACCCTGCCTGCCGATATGACAAACAGAAGGAGTCCCAGTGTCCCGTGCCCTGCAGACGCGATCAGATCGGCATTATTCAAGATCAGCTGTAACAGCAGGCTTCTTGGTCTGACGAGAAGCCTGTCAAATCTGCCCTCCCTGATTGTATCCGAAAACTGCCGTAGGTCCGCAAACAGCGATACCACAAACGCATAGGTCAAAAAAAGAATACTATACAAAAACAGCATTTCATTGACATTCCAGTCGTTAATCCTGTCAAACTTAAGCAATGCCAGATAAATCGCGATAATATTCGCGGATTCCCTGATGAATACCGCAAGTGTGGCAACCAGCGAATCTACCCTGTATTGCATCCTTGTATGGATACTCATCTTCAATGACTGGAGCACAACCCTGATCTCACCCATCTCGCTTACCCTCCCTGTACCACAAGCTTTTTTATGCCTCTTTTCCAGAACAGGTTTGCTATGATTCCCAGAGTAACAATCCATAGTACCTGAACCGCAATGCCCGAAAGGATTTGAGAACCATTCAGCTCACCGAGATATATCCTCACCGGTGTAAAATAAATGGACTCAAACGGTGTAAAAGAAATAATTTTTCTAAGTGCGGTCGGCATAAACCATAAAGGCAGTAACGTTCCCGCCAGAATATTGACAAAGACATTTTTGATCGTCATGATTCCCCACACACTAAAAAGCCAAAAGCTCCATGTCTGGATAATAAAACTAATCAGCCACAGGATCAGATACCCGAATGCCACGCTGATAAACATCGCAATCAGACCGGGCGCGCTTTTCGGTGGACACAATTTCGTGTGCAGCAGCGTAAAGAGCAGCGCAGGCAGGAAATGAAAAACCAGCTTAAATACACCTTCGCCGATATTTTCCGCCAGCATCCGAAACAGGAAGCTGACTGGTTTCAAAAATTCATTCGTGATGCTTCCGTCATGAATTTTATGTTCTAAAAACATTTCATTAAAATGAAATGCATTCGACAGCCCCAGTGTAATAACGAAGCTCGTAGCCACCATACGGTAAGAGATTCCGTCAACCTCCGTCGCGCCGCCATATAACGCCTTATAGATGCACAGGTAGACCACGATCGTGATCGCCGTATTGACAATTCCCATGAAAAAATCTAATCTGTACGCCATTTTATCCTGAAATTTTTTGACGGCAAATTCCACATACGCTCTCATATGTCAGTCCTCCATGCTTTCAAAATCCCGCGAGTTTGGGCGTCAGCACAAATCTCGCGATTGAAAAATCTTTGATTTTTCAATCTGCCTCCGCTGCCGGATCATCCAGAACAAGCCTTCCCTCATAAATGTCGCGGATGATCCCGTCTATTTCCGGTTCACAGATGGAAATATCCTTGATATTTTTTTGCGCAAACAGATTTTCCATCACGGTATTCATGGGCGTCACGCTGATATCAAAGGTCTGTGTTTCCTTCTCATCATTTTCAAGCAGTATTTCGATGGTCTTGGAATTGGCATATTTATTTTTGATCTGATCAATACTTCCGTCATAGATCTTTTTTCCCTTATCAATGATGATCAGCCGATCGCACACCTTCTCAATGTCCTGCATATCATGCGTGGTGAACAGGATGGTTGTCTGTTCTTTTTCATTGATATACCGAATAAATTCCCGTATTTTTTCTTTTGCAACCACATCCAGTCCGATCGTCGGCTCATCCAAAAATACAATTTCCGGGGAATGCAGAAGCGCGGCAACAATATCCCCCCGCATCCGCTGTCCCAGCGAGAGCTGTCTTACCGGCTGGTTGATAAAATCTTCCATCTCCAGCAGCTTCGAAAACAGACTGAGATTTTTTTCATATTTCTCCTGCGGGATTCTGTAAATGAATTTCATCAGTTCAAAGCTTTCGATCAACGGCAGGTCCCAGTTCAACTGCGTTTTCTGCCCAAAAACAACGCCGATATGCTTCACATACTGCTTTCTCTGCTTATACGGAATGTAGCCTTTGATCTTTACATCCCCCGCATCCGGATACAGGATGCCGGAAAGAATTTTGATCGTCGTGGATTTTCCCGCTCCGTTCGGACCGATAAATCCGACGATCTCACCCCGTTTGATCGAAAAACTTACCGCATCGACCGCTTTTTTGATCTCATAACTTCTGTTAAAAAGATATTTCAGTGAAGCGATCATTCCTTTTCCGCGTTTTGCGATTCTGTAATATTTTTTGATGTCCCCTACCGCTATGATGTTTTCCATTCGCGCCCTCCGTATATTTTCTTGATCGTGCCTTCCAAATCCGGTTCATACAAACGAATATCACCGATCTTGCTTTTTTTCATCAGATGCTTCAAAATCTGGGTGGTTTCTATCTTTTGTTTATCATAATCTATTGTGATCCTGTCAGAATCAATCCGGTATTTCTCCAAGGGAAGGTCTTCCAGATCGGGAAGACCCTCCGCGATCCGTATCTCCATCCGGTAATAGGGTGAAAACTCACTTATCATACGCTCGGCTTTCCCGTCAAAAATAATCTCTCCCGCATGGAGCAGGATTACCCGGTCGCATAGCTTTTCCACTTCCGCAAGATGGTTGCTTGTATAAATGATGGTCGCTTGTTTTTCTTTTCGGTCAGCTTCAAAGAACTGTATGATCTTATGCTTTATGGAAACATCCACACCGATCAATACTTCATCCAGCAGCAATATCTCAGGTTCTGCAAGCAGGGCATACACCAGCTCGCATCTCATTCGCTCCCCAAGCGACAGATTCCCCGGTTTTAGCTCCATAAACGCTTCGGTTTCAAAGATTCCCTGAAGCTGTTCCAGTCTTCGTGCAAAAACCTGCGGATTGATCTGATACATATTCATGCAATTTTGAAGCGATGCCTTTACCGTAAGCTCTTCCCATAATTGCGATCTCGTCCCCGATAAATATGCCATTTTTCTAAGAGACTGATGATCTTCTATGATGCTTTCCTTTCCGTAGGTCCTAATAAATCCAACATCCGGCTTTATCACTCCTGCGATCACATTAAGCAGCGTCGTCTTTCCCGCGCCGTTTAATCCGATCAATCCCACATGTTCATTTTTCGCAACATGAAGGGATATATTTTTTAACACGTTTTTATCTCTAAATGTCTTAGATACATCCTTTAATACGATCAGAAGCATTCACCGCCTTTCGCAAATTCTTCCCGACTGTGAAATTCACTATACGAAAAAAAATCCCGCACGTCAACGAGTGCGGGATAAACAACCTTTATTCAGGGATAAGCAGTTATCCCGTTACATTTCACACCATGAACAGGATTTGTTATCCCAGCATCACACTTACAATGAACATGCCGTCCTTCTCATAAATATCCAGATCTCCCTCATACTTCCTAACAACTGCCTTCATCTGCTTCATACCATATCCATGCCCCGGCTCTTCTTTGGATGATGCCAGTTCCGGATTCTCTCTTAAAACAGAACGGTCAATGCTGTTCTTAACCGTAATCATATCAAAGCCTTTCTTAGATGCGATGTCCACTTCCAGTTTTGGTGCACCGGAATCCAGCGCACCACTGATCGCATTGTCCAACATATTATTCAGCAGAGAGGAAAAGTCCACACTATCCATATAGGTAAACGGAAGATTTTCAATCTCTGCTTTGATTTCTATTCCCTTTTCTTTTGCGAGGGAGAGCTTCGTGTTTATGATATGGCTCAACAGGGAATTGCCGACATTGACATAGGTATACATCCTGTTTAGCTTGTCCAGAATCTCCCCCGCATACTGTTTGGCTTCCTCTGTTCTGTTGTCTTCCAGATACGAGAGAATGACCATCGTATGATTTTTCATATCGTGCTTTAACAGCCCGATCTGCTGTTGGATCCTCCGTATCTCGCCATCCATTTCCTGCCGCTTCTCATAATTCTGCTCCATATCTGACAGTCTCTTTTTCATATCCAGATTGTCCGCCACACACCGCGTGAGCAACCTGTCCTGCTCTTCCTGTTTTGCTTTATCAGTGCTTCTCTTATGAAACTCTTTCATCAGCAATATCGCCTGTATGATGACGATCGCTGCTAGAATGATCTCCATATGTATCCCCCTGTGCGAGATTTCGTATTTTTCAATCTATTTTCTTCATGCTTTCCTAAGTGTCTCCAGAATCTTTTTTCGTACCCCTTTTTCATAGCTCCTGCCGACAGGAAGCGCAATGCGCTCATCTCCGGCTCTCAATAAAATCTCATTATTACTCATTTTTTCGATATATTCCGCATGAATCAGATACCCTTTGTGGCATCGGATAAATCCCTTTCCCTGAAGCTCATTTTCCATATTGGTCATGGTTTCTCTGACACGGATTGTATCCTCTCTGCGTCTGAA
Source organism: uncultured Lachnospiraceae bacterium (assembly GCA_947176965.1). Lineage (GTDB taxonomy): Bacteria > Bacillota > Clostridia > Lachnospirales > Lachnospiraceae > DLAJ01. The sequence goes on from CAMWSU010000038.1 coordinate 5,917, forward strand.
CACAAGATAGTTTTTCTCCGCCTCTACATAAATAATGTCTTTGATGAGCACTCTGATCAGCTCCTGCCCCTTTCGGATCACTAGTTCCAGTTTGTTTGCAAGTAATTCTTTTTGGACCCGCTTTCCCACTTCATCCATTTCCTGATCCATATGCGTTTTTCGGATAAATCCAAACGGTCTGTACGCAAAAGTCTGATACACTAATGCATCATGGCTCGTTATGAATATCAGGATTGTCGGCAGGTTCTGTTCCTTGATAGATTCCGCAATCTCCATTCCGTTATGATAGGGCATATCGATATCCAAAAACAATACGTCTATTGTTTCCTTTTGCAGGCATTTCATCAGTTCTCTCGGATCATCCATACCGGTATATCGTGCCGGCATGTTAAGTTCATCAAAACAACTCCGGACTTTTTTCAGGATATGATCCAAGATTTCTTTTTCATCATCACATACTACGATATGGTACATTTTTGTCTCCTGTTTGTTAATAATGTTTTCATTCTACCATTTCCTTCGGATTCTTTCCATCCTATCAACAAAAAACCGATGCAGAAAATATTCTGCATCGGTTTTTTGGGTAAACAGTCTGATAGCTTCATCAGCATTTCCTTAAAAATCACGAATTTCCGCAAGCGCGGGCAGCGCGTTTCCGTCATAATCAAACAGCGCCTGATTTGCCCACTCGTTGCCACAGGGTCCTTTATCACCGATATAGGCAAGCGATTCCGGTGTCGCCCAGCCGGAACCGGGCACAGGAATCCACGCAGGCTCCCAATAGAAGAATCCTTTTCCCCTGCCGTTCGGAACGTCCCGGATGACCTGCATCACTTCCTTCATAAACTGCCGCTGCCCCTCGGGTGTCATCGGATACGGTACTTTCTCGGCAAGCTCCACTTTCGTCGCCATACCCTTGCGCTCCTCATCCGCAAGCTTTTCGTACGCTTGATAGTCTTCCATCGTATATCCCATGGACACCTCGGCAACAATCACATCCTTCTGATAACGTTCGGAAATGTCTTTCATATTATTAGCAAGATCCGAAAGCGGGCCGTGCCAGAACGGGTAATAGGATAATCCGATAATATCGAAATCCTCACCGCGCTCCATATAATGATCGAACCAATCCCGATACAGCGCATTATTGCCGCCGTTGTCCAAATGGATCATGACCGGAAGCTTTGCGTCTACTGCGCGCGCAGCACGAATTCCCGCGCTGATAAACCGCGCGATATTGTCGTAAGCGGGCATTTTCGCGTTCGGCCATAACAGTCCGTTCGTCACCTCGTTGCCGATCTGAATCATCGTCGGAAACGCATTTTCTTTTTTCAGTGTAAGCAGCACCCGACACGTATAGTCATACACCGCCTGCTCCAGCTGGTCGTCGTCATAACCCGCCCACGCCTTCGGCTTGATCTGCTTACCCGGATCCGTCCAAAAATCACTGTAATGCAGGTCAAGAAGAAACTGCATACCCTGTGCAAGCGCACGCTTCGCAATTCTTACGGTCACGGCAAGATCATTTGTCCCTGCACCATAAGGTTTCTTCGTCTCCGAATAGGGATCGTTCCACAGACGCAGACGCACAGCGTTTGTGCCGTAGCGTTTCAGGATGGAGAGCAGCTCGCCCTCCTGCCCGTTGTCATAAAATCTTCCCCCGCACCGCTCAACTTCCTCGATGGTGGAGACGTCCATTCCTTTGATAAATTCTGCCATAAGCCCTCTAGTCCTCAAATTCTGTGATTCTGTCGGCAATTCTGCCATAACGGAATCTCGCCAGCTCGTTCTTTTTTAATACGTCCTCTTCCGTTCCGTGGTACTGGCAGCGGATACAGTAGTATTCTTTTTTATCGCGGTCGTAAAACATATCAATATCAAGGTCTCGCATAAAGCAGGACGGACACCGGTAATTTAATTTGCCTTTTCCAGATTGAGCCATGTCGTAAATACCTCCTTATCAGAAATTTCCGTTTGATAGCCTAACGTGAACATCGGGGAGAATGCATAGCCCTCCTTCACATAGCCGGATGCCTTGTCGCAATCGGTGCTGAGCGATACACGTGTTTCGATCTGCGGCACTACCGCCGTCACGCGCTCTGCACCCGCAAGAGAAGCCTCCCTGCACTTATACGCGTAATCAATCGTTTCCTTTTCAGCGCCCTTTTCGAGGCTGAGGGTAATGCCGGTCATGTCCTCGGAATACTCCGTTGTTCCGTAGCATGCCACCATATACTCGTTTAACTCCACTTTTGCATTCGGATCGCTCATGGAAAGCACCTTGCGCTCAATACCGATGCGGGAGCTGCCCTCTTCAAATAACAGCCTTGTCTGAAGCTTCACGGTCAGGTCGGCAAATTCAATTTCCACCGGATCGAGCGTCAGGATTCGGGTCTGTCCTTCCTCCGAGAAATGCGCCTTCGTGCGGCAGAGACATAAGTCCACTTCCTCGCCGTTATACGTAAGCTTCGCGCTTCTGACCGTTCCTTCTCCGGCATAGTGCGTAAAGTATCCGGCGCGGTATTTTTCCTGCATCAGGAACGGGTAGGACGCGTCGGTCACATGCTTTGTTCCGATGCCGACCGGCCAGTTGAGTTTCGCCGCATAAGGTCTGAGGTCAACGATTGCGCCGCCCTGATCCATGTTGACGCATGCACGCATGTACGGATCGCAATACCAGAACAGCTGCTTGTCCGAACCGTAAAGAATATCTTTCCAAAGCGCACACTCCGGCTCGGTATAGCGTCTGTTCTCACGATACCAGTCCGCGAATTCCGCCATCGTCATATCGCTTAATTTTCCTTCTTTTTTCAGCTTGCCGTAATAAGCGCAGCCATCCTCGTAGGATTTGAGCAGCAGCTCATAGGGGGCCTCCCAGCGGCCCATCTTGTTCATCCAGCCGGGTCCTACGAACATCATGTTGTACGCGTAGCCGTTATTGAACTTTGCTAAATGGCGGTACTGGTCGATTAGATTATATAAATACGGGAAGTCCCATGTTTCCGTGTCATAGATCATACCGCGCAGCACGTTCTGCGGATGCGTACCGAAATTGGAGCCGTTGCCGTCATAGCATGCGAGCAGATCGCGGGATAAATGCGGGATCGCCACGATGCCGGAATCCTCCGCCTCATTCGCAGCAGGCGCATGCGTATTCTGCTTGCTCGGGATCCACGGTGCCCACGGACCGCCATCCATGAAGGTGTACCATGAGTTGTTGCAGGTGTGGTATGCTTTCGGTCCTTCCTCCCAGCATGTCGCAACCGCACATTTCACCATCGGATATTTTTCTTTGATGTAATTCGTCAGCTCCGCATCCATGTAATAGGAGCCTGTTGACTCGGGATAAAAGCCGAAGCGCTCATGAAATTTGCCGAATACATCGTCTACGATGGATTTCTTATCCTCCATTGAGAACATCCAGATACAGAAATCCTTTGTCTTATATTTCTCACGGAACTCCTTGCACGGAAGTCCCAAGAGCGTCAACGCGATCTCGTCGCCGTACTGCTCATGATCCGCTTTTGCCAGCTCCACCGCCTCATCATTAAAAAGAGAAGCGTATGTCATCTGAATCGTTGTCTTCAATCCGTTCTTATGCGCGATTGCCTGCTGTGTCTTGAAAATGTCGAGAGATTCCGTCAGAAGCGCCTTTCTCCCGATGTCTTCCTCTTTCCCGTGTCCGGTTACTTTTTCGGCATACTCCGGCACCATCTCGGGACGATGAATGATGTTGACGATAAATTTCTCCATGTCTGCCTCCTTATGATATGACTTTCTGTATTATCTCCATAACAGCAAGCCAGGCGGCTGAGCCGTTATGTGGTATTCCGCCGCTATTGCGCACCTTGATCCGCTTGGTTGCGCAACCGGTTGTTCTCTTTTCCATAGTCTACCAAAGCGCTGTTTTCTTGTCAATTATTATCCGTCCGGCTTTTTCACTGATTTTGTGACGACTTCTTTGTACATTTTTCATAAATTGCGCAGATCAGGATGCGGCGCCGATCACTTCATCCATCCGGCACCGGCATTCCATGCTTTTCCAACCTGCTCACCGGACACATAGTATCCATGCTGGAACTGATCAAAGATCAGTGCATCCAATTTTGCAGGATCAACTTTTCCATTCTCCGCAAGCACGCTTTCTTCCGCCGCAGTATTTACAATTTTTCCTACAATGCAATAGAAGCTCTCTGTTTCCACAACCTCTGCAAGTGTGCACTCCATCACCACCGGGAATTCCTCGATGATCGGCGCATCTACATGACCACTTTTTGCCGCCGTATAGCCGGTTCTCTCAAACTTGTCAGGCATCTTGTTTCCTGTAGCTATCCCAAAGAAATCTGCCACGTCCATATGCGCCCTGTCTGCAATGCTTACCGTAAATGCTTTTCTCTTTAGCAGATTTTGCGTCGTCTTATGTTCTTCATCAATAAATAATGCGATTCTGTCTTCATTGCAGATCATCCCCCACGCAGCATTCATCACATTTACTTTTTCTTCCTCTCCATATGCGGCCACCATCAGAACCGGCATAGGATAAACAGCCTGAACCACTCCTAAATCTTTCTTCATCTCATTTTTCCTCCATTTTTGTTGTTTTTTATTTTATTATAACAGGTTCAACTCTTTATGCTTACAGCATTTAATCGCGCATACCCATAACTCAAAACCTTATGATCACATGCCGATTACCGCGTCCATCTGTTTCCATTCCAAGCATTTCATACTGCTGGAATGCTTTTTGAATCTCTTCATCAGAATAATAGTGAAACAATAAACCGGTCCTGCTTTCATCGGTATATAAAAAACTTCCGTCTTCCAAAACACGATGTTCCAGTTCCATGTCATCGGATTCCAGCGGATCAAAAGAAGCATACAATAATCCATTTTGTTTCGTGATTCTTCTTAATTCTTCAAGCGCCTGTTTGAACTCATCCACACACAAATGATCCAGCGTAGCTCTTACGGCAACTGCATCAAAAAAGTCATCCGGATATTCGGTGTTTATTATAGATGCTGTTCTGAATTGATCAACCCGGATCCCATAAGGAGTCAGTAATTCTTTTGTGATCCATACTGCATTTTCGGAAATATCAAATCCCCAGACATCAAATCCATTAGACTGTAAAATGAGACTGTTTGCTCCAAAACCACAGGCAGCATCACAGACGATATGACAATGATACTTTTGGAATTCGTGAACCATCCTATTTTTTATATTTTCATATCCTTTTATATATTGCCGATATTGCTCTATCTCATTTTTGTCCCATGCAGTATCCCAATACCTCAACTCTTTTACCCTCGCTTTTTTTCTCTTAGAAATTTTCGGAAGCGTTGCAAGAAACAGGTAATCACAGTTATACTACATCATGCAGCAATCGCAATCACTCTATCCATCTGATGAATCCAGCTGTGTTCTCTGCTGCTTCCATGGCTTTATCATAATCTTCATACTGTCCGGCAGACGCATTGATTCTATCCGGGTTCAGTATGTCGCTAAAATAAACGGTAAAACATAAACCCTTTTTATCATTCGCTATTTGAGGATCATCTTCATAATCCCCTGTCCCATAGAAGGTATCCCCGGCACAAATATAAATATCATAATTTGTTGTTCCCCCATAAATGCCGATTCCCTTTTTCCGAATCAAAGGTTTGATTTCTTCAACGGTCATATTGAGTCCCTTTCCAATTTTATAGTGGCTGATTTTCAGAAAATCGCCGGCTCTTTTCACTTCGTCGATTCCTTCAGCACCACCTCATAGCCGAGCAGGGTTTTCTTAGAAACCTCTTTTCCCTCAAGATGGTCAAGCAGCGTCCTGCACGTTACCGCGCCAAGCGCCGCCGCATCAAAATGAAGCGAGGTGATGGCAGGGAGGTTGTTCTCCAACAAAGGACTGTTATAAAAAGATGCCACCCGCATATCCTCCGGCACGCTGATGCGATTTTTTTTCAGGGTGTTCAACACCTGACAGCAGATGGAATCGTCCATGCAAAGAATACATTCCGCGCCTTTTTTCACGAACTCCGCAACGATCCGTTCCAGCATCGGCCCGTTGTCTGCATCCAGACAGATCAAAGAAGAATCCATGGGCAGCTCCTGCGCCTCAAGCGCATCCAAATAGCCCTGAAGCCGCGTATTTGTAATGACAATCTCCCTGCTGCCGCCGATCAGCGCAACCTTATGAAGTCCCTTCATCAACAGCACGGAGGTCAGCTCCCTGCACGCCTCCCTGTGATCATGGTCAATCTGAATCAAATCGGTATCCGGCGACGTTCCGATCACCACGAACGGCATCTGACGCTGCTTTAGATACGCCGCAGGCACATCCTCTACCAGTGTCCGGCTTAAAATGATCCCATCCACTTTATTGTTTAACACCAGCCGTTCCAACTGCGTAAGATCATGATCAGAAATCATTGACACGACCATATCATAGTCCGCAGCAGCAGCGGCCTCGCTGATTCCGAGCATACATTGCTGAAAAAAGGACGAATCTACAAAATTATGGTTTCCCGGCAGGATCAGACCGATGTTATAAGTCTTATTTTGCGCAAGCCCCTTTGCGATCACATTCGGCTTATAATCATGCTCCTCAATATAGCGCAGCACGCGTTCCTTTGTGTCGTTCCCGATGCGGCCTTTCCCGGAGATCACACGGGAAACCGTCGTCTTGGAAACCCCGAGCGCTTCCGCTACATCGGCGATCGTCATCTTTTTTAAGCCCTGCTTCTCCTTATCCATCGTCATTTTGTACCTCCGGACAGCATATGATTTGTCTATTCCGTACATTTCTTTTTATTTTGTGATATGCTATAATGCAATTGCGCAATCGGTTGTTCAATCGATACCGATCGGCATTCTCATGATAATTATGATAACAATGTTCTTTTTTATCGTCAATCTTATTTGTACCGGACAAGAAAGGAATATGCCAGCATGAAAACAGATCAGATTTATTACGGTGCCGCATATTATGACGAATATATGCCCTGCGACCGCATCCGCGAGGATATGCGCATGCTGCGCGAGGCGGGCATGAACGTCATCCGCATTGCGGAATCCACATGGGCGACCATGGAACCTCACGACGGCGTGTTTGACTTCACGCACCTTGACCGTATGCTTGAAGCGTCCGCTGCGGAGGGCATCAAGGTTATTATCGGCACGCCGACCTACGCGATTCCTGCATGGATGGCAGCGCGTTATCCCGACATTCTCGCCGTGACGCGCGGGGGACAGGAGATTTACGGCAGACGGCAGAACATGGACATCACAAGCCCTGATTATCTGCGCCATGCCGAGCGCATTATCAGACGTATGCTTGCACATATCAAGGATGTGAAACATATCATAGGCTTTCAGCTTGACAATGAGACAAAATCCTACGATACACGCGGTCCCCGCGTGCAGGCGATGTTTGCTTCTTATTTGAAAGAGCAGTTTCACGATGATCTGGACGCCTTAAACGATCATTTCGGCTTTAATTACTGGAGCAACCGTATCAGCGCATGGGAGGATCTTCCGAATGTGACCGGCACAATCAACGGAAGCTTTGATGCGGAATTTCGGAAATTCCAACGAAAACTCGCCGCTGATTTCCTGAAATGGCAGGCGGCAATTGTTGAGGAATACCGCCGCCCCGATCAGTTTGTCACGCAGAATTTTGATTTTGACTGGCGCGGCAGCTCCTTTGGTCTGCAGCCCGATATTGATCAGTTATCCGCCGCGGAAGCGCTCACGGTCGCCGGCGTTGATATTTATCACAAAAGTGCCGCCGAACTGGACGGCGCGGTGATCAGCATGGGCGGCGCGATCGGGCGCAGCCTGAAAAAAAGCAATTATCTCGTATTAGAGACGGAGGCACAGGGAAATCCGGGCTGGCTCCCCTATCGGGGACAACTCCGTCTTCAGGCATACAGCCACCTCGCCAGCGGTTCGAATTCGGTCATGTACTGGCACTGGCACTCCATTCATAATGCCATCGAAACCTACTGGAAGGGTGTGCTCAGCCACAACCTAAAGCGCGGCGCCGTCTATGATGAGGTCTGCACGATCGGACATGAATTTGCCATGATCGGGACAAAGATCAAAAACCTGAAAAAAGAAAACCGCGTCGCATTCCTCTTAAGTCACGAAGCGTTGACCGGCTTACAGGAGTTTCCGATCAGCAATACCCTGCAGTATAATGAGATTTTCCGCTGGCTCTTTGACGCGCTTTACCGATTGAATATCGAGGCGGATGTGATCTATGAACCGGATGTTTGTCAGGAGGACTGCGCGGACTCTTATGATACGATCTTCGTGCCCGCATTGTATTCCGTCAGGGAGGAGACACTTTCGGCGCTGCGCCGCTTTACCGAACGGGGCGGACAGCTCATCGCCACATTCAAGTCCTTTTTCAGCGACGAATACCTGAAAGTCTTCCATGACGATCAGCCGCACGGCATGACGGATGTGTTCGGCATGACCTATGACCGTTTTACGATACCGACGAAAGAAACGATCACGTTTCAGGCAGCCGCATCTCAGATGATGTCGGTGCAAACGGACGCGGTTTCATCGATGACCGTTCCCGTTTCAGAATGGATGGAGCTTTTAGAGCCCGACGGTGCAGAGACGCTTGCCGCCTATGAAACCGCTCATTGGGGCGAATGTGCCGCGATCACGAGAAATCAGTTCGGCAAGGGCACGGCGGTTTATATCGGCTGCTATTTTGACACCGGAATCCTGGAGAAGCTGCTTGCCTCTCTCATGGGTGCGCGCGGCTTTGACACAGAAAGCCTTCATTTTCCGCTCATCCGCAAGTGCGGGATCAATGACGACGGTGACCGCATCGTTTATCTGTTCAATTATTCGGATGCTCCGGTCTCCTATACCCATCACGGGGCGGATGCACACGCGCTGCTTTGCGACCGCACGGTAACGGACGGCGACGCGCTCACGCTCGCGCCTTGGGATGTAATGATCCTTAAAGAAAACGCTGTATCGTAACCATAGAACAAGGATAAGTTATAATGAATTAAAAAATAAAAGGGAGGATTTTTTATGAAACACAAAAAACACGGTTCTACATGGCTGGCCTGCCTGCTTTGCGCCGCCCTGCTGATCGGCGGGTGCGGAAAGGGTTCGGGGGACACGGACGGAAATGACAATCCGAACGATACCGTCGATACAGATAACGCCGACAATCCGGGTGAGGACAACGCTTCGGAAAATGCCGGCTCAAAAACCCCGAGCGTCCAGCTTCCGGATTACAGTGACGTTACCGCGCTCGATCGTCCGTCGGAAATTTTTGTCGAGAGGGTTGACAATCTCGTCGATGATTTTTGGTTCGGCGTGGATGTCTCCTCTGTCATGTCCGAGGAAGAAAGCGGTGTTGTCTATTACAACGAGGACGGTGAGGAGCAGGATATTTTCCGCACACTCAAGGAGAACGGCGTCAATGCTGTCCGTATCCGCGTTTGGAATGACCCGTGGGATGCGAATGGAAATTCCTATGGCGGCGGTCACAATGACTTAGCGACTGCGATCGCCATCGGACAGCGCGCGACCTCTTACGGCATGGAGGTATTGATCGACTTCCATTACTCTGACTTTTGGGCGGATCCGTCTAAGCAGATGGTACCGAAGGCTTGGGCGGAAATGAGCACCGAAGAAAAAGCGGATGCGCTCTATACCTACACGAAAGAGTCCTTAAACGCCCTGCTCGATGCAGGTGTGAACGTAACGGCTGTCCAGATTGGAAATGAGACGACCACCGGTATCAGCGGCGTTAAGAACTGGGATGGCCGGACAAAGCTGTTTCAGGCGGGCTGCACTGCGGTGCGTGAGGTTTCTGCAGAATGGGGACAGGAAATGCTGATCGCGCTTCATTTTACAAATCCCGAAAACAGCGCGGATTATCTGAAATTTGCGCAAATCCTTGACAGTGTTTCCGTTGACTACGATATTTTTGCAAGCTCCTATTATCCGTATTGGCACGGCACGCTTGAAAATCTGACTTCCGTGCTCGGCGAGATTGCAACCACCTACAATAAAAAGGTCATGGTTGCGGAAGTCTCCTATACTTATACGATGGAAAACGGTGATTATTCCGGCAACAGCTTATCCGAGGAATCCGTCTGCGAGCTTCCTTATTCGATCTCGGTACAGGGACAGGCGGACTGCGTACGCGACGTTGTCGCTGCGGTTGCCGCAACGGGTGATTGCGGCATCGGTGTGTTCTATTGGGAGCCTGCATGGATTCCCGTTCCGGGAAATTCCTATGAGGAATGCTCCGTCCTTTGGGAAGCACACGGTTCAGGCTGGGCATCAAGCTACGCCACGGAATACGACCCGGATGATGCCGGCATTTATTATGGCGGCAGCTCTTGGGACAATCAGGCACTCTTTGATTTTACCGGTCATCCGCTCGCTTCGCTCAGCGTGTTCCGCTACCTTCGCACGGGCGCAACAACGGACTTAAGAGCAGATTCCGTACCTCCGTGCGACATCACGTTCCGCATCGGCGAGGAAATCGTGCTTCCTGAAACCGTACCCGTTAATTACAACGACGGCAGCACGGCGGAAAATCCTGTCGTTTGGAATGAAACAGAAACAGAGCAGGCTGTTACGGGCGGCATCGGTAATTACACCGTATCGGGAACCGTAACCGTCGATGGCGAAACGTTTGCCGCCACATGCAATGTCCATGTGCTTGACTTAAATTATCTGGATAATTACAGCTTTGAGGACGAAGATCTGTCCATGTGGAATATTACCAATATTGATGATGTGACTGATGAAGTTTTTGTCATTGACAAATCAACGGATGCCGTGACCGGTACACATTCGCTTCATTTTTATTCCACGCAGGACGTTGATTTTACCGTTGAGCAGACAGTCACCGGCTTAGCGCCCGGCACTTACTACTTCCAGATCACGCTGCACGGCGGAGATGCACGGACGCAGGATATGTACCTCTATGCGATTGCCGATGGAGAAACTTATACGGAACCGACGGACGTGGACGGTTGGAGCAATTACCGTTCTCCGCGCATTGCCGCGATCACAACAACGGACGGCACGATCACTGTGGGCGCGCATATCACGAGCAGCTCCGGTTCATGGGGTAATCTGGACGATTTCATTTTAGCGCCGGTGAGTGAATAGGCCGGATGATATTTAATATGGCATACAAAGAGCCGGGAAATACCATAAGGTGTTTCCCGGCTCTTGCAAATTATTTGCATTTCTGTGGCTCTTTTTGCTTCACGTTTCATTCCATAATGTTTCATTAGGAATTTGCTCAAAACAATATTCTACGAATTCGAGTAAATTTGTCTGCTGCAGCCCCTTTATTTTTGATGCAAATGTCCTTATTTGAAACAGTGTGTCTACACTAACCGGATCCGTATTAATCGGAAATATTTTGCTATAATAGGTTCCTTTTTGCGAATCCGGTATCCGCTTTGTCATGATGTCTGCCTTTATCATCACATCCTCCAGATTTTTTATGTTATATATTGGTACAATATACTCTTGCAACGGATGTCCTCTAAACATTTCACCGGATATGTATTCCTCCCTAACCCTTTCATTACAGTCATCCGTATCCATTATAATAAATAACTTAAAGTTTTTTAACCTTTTTGCTTTTTTTTCCTATTCTATGGAATATTCGTTTGCAAATGTGCTTAGAGTCCTAAAATATCTTTTATTCAAAAAGTCTCTCAATCCATTTATCTGAATGCTTTCCCTTCCCTTATTTTTAGATATAATCTTTACCGGAAGGTGGAGATTCGTATAAATAAATTGTACTAAATGCATTTCTGATTTACCATGCACGATTACTGCACATTTCGTATATTTTAATGTATCAAAAGGCATACTTACTCGCCTCCTTCTACATCCGTACCATCATTTTGAAGCTCGTTTAGTATCAAATCATAGTCTACTGATTCAGCAGCCGGAACTCCACCGAACACCCCCTTCAAATACATTACCCTCGGATTATTTGTTCCCTGAATCCTCGGATATTGATCTAAGCACTTAACTTCTTTATTCCCTTGATAATCTACCGTAATCAGGTAGACCGACTTAATATTAATACTTTCTAATAAATACGTATTATGTGTAGTAATAATCAATTGTCCCGTAATATCATCTTTCATAGATTCCAGGATATTTTTTAAGAGTAGATCATGGATACCGTTGTCAATCTCGTCATATACGACGGTCACGCCGCAAAAAGCCCCCAATAAAGACCTGACAATTTCAAGTACATGCTGTGTTCCTGCGGATTCATCCTCCATACCAATCGTCCGAATTTTTCCCCCGATCATTTTCTTTATATAAAGCTTATAGATTATATCCTTTTCTTTATATCTTTTGTCATAAAAAACATCCTTTATATCTGCATATGCTTGTGTAAAAAAGTCTCTTAATATGCTCTCCGAGCGATTCAAAACGGACTCATTTATCATTTGAACTTTTCCCGATTCTAAACGCTCCAATATATTATTAGGCTCATTTGCTTGAACCCAACTTTCAAATGATGATGATTTCTTACAATATACCGTTGTTTCCTGTAACATATTCAAAATGTCAAACGTATATGAAAGATACTTCGCATCTATATATTGCTCATTCTTTTCACTTCTTTCTCTGTTTAGTATACTTAAAAACGTATGCTTCCCCCAGTATTTATCAACCTCATCCCGAATCTCGTCCTCTACTTTATGATCTGTAAATAATTTATTTGAAAATACAGGCATGATTTTTCCGTCTGTTAGTTTAATTTCAAACAGTGTCCCCCTTTGCTTGCCTGTAAAGTAATATAATTTTTCATAAACGAATCTTTCTGCAAAGCTTATAATATAATATCCCTCATGACCGCCAATTTGAAATCCATATTCGATGCTCGTCTCTTCGTCACATTCAGCCATCCGACAGCCGTCGGTTATATTCAATATATCCGCATTGCTCATAAGCCGATCTAATAATCTCTTGGGTAATTCTTTTTCCCTTGCTAATTCTTTAATTTTTTCTATATCTGCAGACATCTCAAAGGAGTCAATACTATTTCTTAACAGATTTATACTATATACAAAATTGGATTTACCACTTCCGTTTTCCCCATAGACTGCCACAAAACTTTTCGCACCCTTATTGCCGTTTTTCAAGTTAAAAGTAACATCCTTAAACGACATAAAATTCTTCAATCTGATATATGTGAACATTCCCTTCACCTCCAGCTTTATGCTAGCATCTTTTCATCGCGCAGTCAACATCTTTGTCTATTTCGTTATTTTTTATATCATTTTATCCAATCTTCATTGATTTATGCGAGAAATATTCTAAATTAAGCTTAAACGTCAAACCGTCGTAACGCTCCCCCCGCACCGTGCGAATTCCTTCTTTCCTGTCACATTCTTCAAACCCCATTTTCTCGGCAATATGTATCATCCTTTGATTGCCCGACCACGTCTGCGTATATATTTCTTTTATGCCGCGTGTCAGAAGATAATCAATAAATAAGGTAAGTGCCTGTCTGCCGAACCCTTTTCCTCTCGCTTCCCTATCCGGTATATCAATTCCGACCGTGCAATGCCCTTCGCCTTCCGTATAGCAATATGCATCGTCGATATCATAGGCATTCACCCAGCCGATATAACGGTTTTCTTCTTTTGTGACAATTTGAAAAGAGTATCTCATGGCATCGGGCGAAAGGCTTTGACACCGCTCCGCCCAGCCCTGCATCGTACGGATATATTCTTCTAACTCCGCTCTTTTTTCTTCTGCCGTAAGCCCCTCATATTCCCATGGCGCGTCCCATAACTGCCACTCCGTTTCATTTTGTTCCCAATCAATCCGCTTTGCAATATCAGATTGTAAAAAATCCCTTAAGATCAAATGATCATTTTCTAACATATGCATACCCTTTCCCATCAAAGATACTGCCCCGCCTGAACCTTCCACATTGCTGCATATTTACCGCCGTTTGCAAGCAGCTTCGCGTGACTTCCCTCCTCGATGATCCTGCCGTTTTCCAGCATATAGATCCGGTCGGCGATTCTGGTCGTGGAGAGACGGTGAGAGATGAACACGACCGATTTGTGTTCCGCTGCGGAAAGCATCGAATGATTGAGATGATACTCCGCGATCGGGTCAAGCGCGGAGGAAGGCTCATCCAAAATGATCAGATTGGCGTCCTTGTAAAACACCCTCGCTACCGCCAGCTTTTGTGCTTCTCCGCCCGACAGATTCACGCCGTCATCCTCAAATTCCGTCGTCAGATTGGTGGAGAGCCCGTTCGACAGCGTTTCCAGACGTTCGGAAAAGCCGCTTTTCTCTATGGCAGTCCGAACCGCTTCATCAGCTCCTTGTTCCGCAAAATCGAGCAGTACGTTTTCCTTTACCGTCGCGGCAAAAATTTTGAAATCCTGAAAGACCGTTCCGATCTTTCGGCGATATTCCTCCACATCATATTCCCTGATATTTACGCCGTCTAAAAGAATTTCCCCCTCATCCGGATCATACAGACGCATGATCAGTTTGATCAGTGTGGTTTTTCCCGCGCCATTATAGCCGACGATCGCAATTTTGCTGTACGGATCTATTTTCATACTGATATTTTTCAGAATATATCCGTCGTTATCATTGTATCCAAAGGACACATTTTTCAGCTCGATCTCCGTCGGTTTTTCGGGCAGCATGCGTTTTTCTCTGCTGATGATCTTCGGCTCGATATTTAAGAAATTCTGCATTTTTTCCACATACAGGCTGATCTCCTGCATTTGCGGATAGATACCGGAAAACCGATTCATGTTATTTTTCATTCTGTTGGCGGCTCCCCTCATTACCGCAACATTGCTGTAGGAAATCCGGTGAAGGACCGCCGCGCTGTATACAAGATAGATCATATACACAACGTCAATAAGGAAACTGTTGCAGAGATAATCTTTACAAAACTGCTGCCAGAAGCGCTTTCCCGCATGCTTCCTGTCGATGGCAAGAGTACTGTCGTTCGTTTCGTCAAAATCTCTTAACATCAAATCCGAAACCTCGGTGTTCAGCCGCACTTCCTTCGCGTAATCATTCAGATAAAACACACGATTTACATATCCCAGCTTGCGCTCATAAGGATTTTTCTCGTTTCGAATGTCAAATTTCAGCCGGTTTAACACCTTGCCCGCCCAAAGAGACGCGATAAAGGAAACCGCAACAAAGCAAAAGGAAACAGGATCGTTCCCGATAAAAAATGCCCCCGAAAGAAGAATGGCGGTAACACCCGTAAATATGCCTGATAGTACGCCAAGCATCCGGTCTGCCTGATTTTCCGCCTCGGAAACCGACAACACATAATCGTTATAAAATCCAGGATCATCATAACATGCAAGATCGATTTCCTTCGCCTTTAGAAACATCATTTCCTTAATTGCCTGTTTGATCTTCGGCTCGCTTTTCATTTGTATCTTCTGATAAAGGAACGCGTTAAAGAGCAATCCGAGGACGACAAAGAGGAGCAGGCAGACAAGAAAAACTGCCGCGTCCCGAAACGGTCTGCCGAATTCCGCACATTCCAAAACATAATTCAGTCCAAATGTGAATTCCATAAATATCACAAATTCGTTTCTGATATTCTCTATGATCATCAGGATGATACATGCGGGGGCTGCCTTGAAGCAAAGCTTAAAAAGAAACCAATTGTCTGCAAGAACGCTCTTGAAACCTTGTTTTTTCATGCCCGTGCCTCCTCTTTGTAATTTTCATCCGCAAGATAATTCTGCGCCTGCTTGGTGAACATTTCGCAGTACTTTCCGTTTTGTTCCATGAGCTCCCGGTGGCTTCCCTGCTCGATCACTGTACCTTTTTCCAGCATGAATACCATATCCGCGTCCTTTACCGAGGAAAGCCTGTGGGAAATAAACAACGTGATATGCCCCTTGCTTTCGTCCATAATGCCCCTGTAAAGTTCATACTCGGCAATGGGATCGAGCGCGCTGGAGGGTTCGTCAAATACCTTCACGGAGGCATTCTGCGCAAACGCTCTTGCCACAACAATTTTTTGCTGCTCGCCGCCCGATAATACCGCTCCGTCACGATCAAATTCTTTTGTCATCATCGTATTCATGCCGCCCGGCAGCGATTGGATCTTGTCCCAGACACCCGCACATCGCAGCGCGCGCTCCGCGGTCTCATCGGGCTTTTCAAATTGCGCACCCATAAGCACATTATCCCTGACCGACATTGCCATGACCTTGTAATCCTGAAACGCCGCCGAAAATAATTTTCTGTATGATTTCAGATTGTATTCCCTGATATTTATGCCGTTCACAAGAATCTCGCCGCTCGTCGGATCGTAAAGCCGAAAAAGCAGCTTGATGATCGTCGATTTTCCTGCGCCGTTATGACCGACCAGCGCACAGACTTTATCTCCCTCGATCCGAAACGACAGATCCCGGATAACGGGATCGTTGCTTTTATACGCAAAGCAGACATTCTTAAATTCGATCGATTGCACTTTCTCTTCCGGAATGATCCCGTCCTGATCTTCGGGAATCGTTTCCCTGTATTCCATAAATGTGCGGAAGTATTCGAGAAACTGACCGTTTTTCATTGCTTCCATAAAATCGTTGAACATCCCTATTAAAATCCACGACGACGTGGACATAGCAGTGAACATGATCGCAAGCTCCGCAAGCCCCATTGTTTTTGATACGATCGTCCGATATGCGGCATAAATCATGATTCCCTCAAAAACAAGCGCAAACGTCGTAACGTTCTGCGCCCACGAATAAAGGATTGCTTTTCCCGCGTACTTATCCGCGACCGCAGCCTTCCCTTTAACTGACTCACGATAACGCTTCATCATCAAATCGTGGATATTGGAATAGCGGATTTCCTTTGCATATTCCGCAAGATGCATGACACGGTTGACGTACTCCGCCTTGCGATTGTTTTTCACATTATCATCATAACGGCCGCCCCAGATCTTATTCATCAAACCGCCAAAGAAAAAATTACCGATAATGGGAGAGATCACAAACAGAACGGAATAGGGATCTATCAGGAACATGGAGGAGAATGCCACTGCAGCCGCGATCACACCGAAGATCACCTGAAAGAAAAAATCCACCGATTTCGTCATTTTTTGCGCCGAGCCGTCCAGCGCCGTTGTGTATTTATTATAGAAATCAGCGTCTTCAAAGCAGCGCAGCTCCACGTTTCTCGCTTTTGCATACAGCTTGCGGTAAAGACTGCGATAAATCTGATTATCCGTATATGGGATCACAACCGAATTCAGATAGCTTTCGTACATCGCAAATAGACTGAACACGACAAAACAGATCCCGATAAAACCGAGGATCGCCTGAAACGGCGCCTCGGTTTCAATCGCATTGATGACATACCGCAGAAAAAAGATGCTCATAAAGATCCATTCAACATAGCCCACGATCGCATACACCGCCGTATGTATCACGCGCTTTTTGCTGATGTCCCACACGGTTTTTACCGCATAGGCATTGTTAGCGAACACTCTCGCTTTACTCTTTTTATTCTTGCTCATAAGTATCCTCGTATTCTTTTTTCATCCTAATCATCCATGCTGCCAACAGCCCGCGAATTTGGGCGTCAGCACAAATTCGCCGATTGAAAAATCTTTGATTTTTCAATCTACGCCCCCAGCCGTGATTTTTTATTTAACATGTACCCGCTCACAGCGCCGAGGATGCCGCCGACAATATGCCCCATATGCGAAATATTATCTTTATAGGCAATTCCTTCATAAACCTGCTGCCCGATAAAGATCACCGTGACCAGAATAAACGTCAACGGAATCTCGCCCTCCTCGAATCCGGTAAAAGAAGCAAGCAGAATGAACGCAAACACAACGCCGCTCGCTCCCAGCAGCCCAATGTGCGGAAAGAAAATATAATTGATCAGCGCAGGGACAAACGCCGTGATCACGATCACCTCAAGCAGTTCCTTAGAACCGTGTTTTTCCTCCAGCATCGGTCCGAGCAGCAGCAGATAAGACGCATTCCCGATAAAATGACTCCAGCCGGCATGTCCAAAGACATGTGTAAAAAATCGGAGATAGGTGAGCGGATTCACCAGAGAGGAATGATAGGTCATAAATAATAACCGCGTACTCCCTCCCGATGTGATGATGCCAAGCAGCGTTACGACAAAACAGATTGCCACAAATCCCAACGTGATCGGTGCATTAAAGCTGATCTTAAATTTTTTCTTCATCCATATGTACCCCCAGTGTAAGAATAGAAAACAATAACATAAAACATTATAACACAAAACATATGGAATATGGAGTTTTTTGCTTCATCACAAGTCGGATGATCTATATTTTTTTTCTGCTTTCTTTTGCCGATTGAATTTTGCGATATTCTTATTCCGCTGCTGTTTTTGCCGTAGGAAATCGGACTTGTCATCCGAATATTTTGCCTCGGCTTTCAGTTTCCTATAGCTCTCCCAGCGGTCACGGGATAATTCGCCGTTTGCAATCGCCTCCTTGATCGCACAGCCCGGTTCCGTCTGATGCTTGCAATCGCTGAATTTGCATTTCCCCAAGTATTGTTCGATATCGGAAAATGCTTCACCCAGCCCAATCGAAACATCCCACATCCCCAGCTCACGCATACCGGGTGTATCAATAATCATTGCACCGTTTTTCAACATGATCAGCTGTCTGTGGGTTGTGGTGTGCCGTCCTTTACTGTCATCTTCACGAATCCCGTTCACGGTCATGATCTCTTCGCCTGCAAGCGCATTCACAAGGCTCGATTTGCCCACTCCGGATGAGCCGAGAAACACAATTGTTTTCCCCGTCATCATGTAGTCAGCCAGCATCGTAAGACCTGCCCCCGTTTTTGAGCTTACAGCATAGACAGATACACCCGCCGCTAAACTTTCTACGATTCGGAGATACGATCCATACTCATCCACGAGGTCCGCTTTTGTCAATACGACAACCGGAATCGCTCCTGATTGCCATGCCAAAGTCAGATACCGCTCCAGACGCTTTGCGTTGAAATCCTGATTGAATGACTGCATGATAAATACATAATCAAAATTTGATGCAACCGCCTGCTCGCCCCGACCCGGTGTAGGATCTCTGCGGGAAAAGAATGTCCTTCGGGGCAGTGTTTTGATAATTTGACTGTCACTGCCGGAGATGTAGTTTATCATAACAAAATCCCCGGTTGTCGGGAACTCTTCAAAACCTCCGAAATATTCTTTTGTTTTCAGCCTTCCGTATGTTTCTCCATACTCGCAAACCAGCGCATATCGCTCTTTATGAACAGCGGTAATTCTAGCCGGGATACCCTGCGCATTCTCCGGCGTCATGTTTGGAATAAAACCATATTCTCTTAAATCCACTCCTAAAATCCTCCTTCATCCTGTTTGTTGTTCTAATCATTTGAAATACTCTCATACAAATCCTCTCCTTTCTAAAAATCAGCGCCTGAAAATGGGCGCAAAAATGCCGCGGAAAGCAACCTTTATTGGTGGGTACTTCCTGCGGCTGGTTAATGGGTATAAAAATAACACACCCTTAGAGTGTGCTACAACCGAAAGTTATAGTATTCACGAAAGGTTACTCAAAAACGGTACAACAATAAAGAGGTCATACGCCTCGTTCACTGTCTGTACCACATATTCAGTTTTACGTCTCAATTACCTCGCGATAAACAGTCATATTCTATTTCCTCCTTTCAAGTTCTGCCGAAGCAGATTTTTGATGATTGTAGCATATGTTAAAATAAAATGCAAGGACTTTGAAAGCAGTCAACGCTCCACCCTAGGGTGATTAAAAAGTTTTCCTTACTTCTTTTGACAATTCTCACAATAATACACAGTGCCGCCTAAGAAATTTGCTTTATGGATTTCATGCCCGCATTTGATACATGGCTCATGCAATGAATTTTTACTTAATTGGGTAATATATTTCCCCTTTTGTCCAAATAAGTCTTTTTCTGTATCCCGGCCGCCCTGTTCGCACATTTCCTTCAGAATTTTCTTTATGGATGCAAATAGCGCCATAAAGTCTGTTTCGGAAGCTTCCCGCATGTCAAAACGCGGATCAATCCCGGCATCCCACAAGATATCCTGCAAAACACCATTCCCAAGACCCGGTATTCTCTGCTCTGTGGCAAGGAATGCCTTTGCGCTTAATTTTTTATGGTTACCCGGATAAAGACTCCGAAAATACTCAAACGTAAATTCATCACATAGTGGATCTGTCTTACTGCTGGATGATAGATAATAACCTTCCGCACATTTTCCCTTTGGAAATATAAAGATCATGCCATACATTTGTATTGACACAAAAACCGCCGTCTCATCATCAAAGTAAATGACCAATTGATGCTTTTTCGGAAATTTCTTTTTATCATCATAATATTTGGGATACGCACCATCCGCAAACACTACCATACAATTCTCCGTATCCATTTCAATCATGCCGCCATGATAGGTCGCATTCATAACAGTTTGTCCTTCCAATAAGTCTCCATAGCTCTTACTATCACCATGAAAGAACGCAAAACTATGAGGTGTATGTAATACTTCAATATGACTTATGATTTTTCCTGTCAAGTGCTTCTTGATCTGGCTGGATATTGTATAGCTTTCCGGTAATTCTAACATATGATTTCCTCTCGATTAAAGATGCAGAAGTCCCCCCTGTGACCTCGCTCACCATATACGTCCATAAGATGCAGCTCCTTGCGGACATTATATCAGAAAAATCCTGACACCCTGTGTCAGGATTTATTCTTTTCGTATATTTTTTTCGCCCGTTCTGCTATCACTTCTTTCAGGGCAGGCGGTTCTATAATCTCCACAAGGTGACCAACGGAAAGCAAAAAACCAATGACCCATTCATCATATGGCATCCATGCTGTGACGAGCAAATCACCATTCTCCTGTCTTTGCACAAAATCGGGGTTAAACTCGTCATACACTCTATAAGTTACTTCTTTTGAAAAAAGGAATACAAACTTGCAGTATTCTTGTGTGGGTGTATCCTGATGCTCCAACAAAGGCGGCGGCTCTAATCCTTCATCCAGCAGTTCACAATCCAAAATACGACTTAATCGGAAAAGTCGATACGCCTGCCGTTCCATACAAAATGCATGTAAATACCACGCCCTTGATTTATACAGCAATTTCACCGGTTGCACGATTCTTTCACTGAAGGCAGCATACGTGCTGACATAATGAAGTTTTACTAGGCGCTTTTTTAGGACTGCCGTCTTTAACAATTCAAAATAATGCTTATCTCTGGTTTCATTCCCCCATCGTGAAAAGTCCACTTCAAACCAACTCTCTGAAGGCGCAGAAAAAAGCGCAGTCAGTTTTTCCAATAAGCTGTCCGGATAAGTATTACCGGTAACCGTTAGACTCTGTAAAGCGGCCAGCAATTCTTTTTTTTCCCTTTCTGACAGCATAACTTTACCCAGAACGAATTCTGGCATCAAGTGGATCCCTCCGCCGCGGCCGGTTTCTGCATAAACAGGAATTCCTGCTTCGCTTAAAGCTTCAATGTCACGATAAATCGTGCGAACAGAAACCTCCAACTTCTTCGCCAGTTCCGGTGCGGTCGCATGGCCTTTGCTTAATAAATGATATACGATTTTGAATAACCGGCTCTCTTGCATAGATAATTTCTCCTGTTATTATCAAGAATTATAACATAAAATAAATCCGACAGGAAGAACTGTTTGCGCTTGAATATTTTCTAAAGTTTACCATTGGAACTTTGATTTTATTCGGCTGACCGTATATAATGATACTTTGGAAAAAGCTACACGTTATCTACTTGTGACTTATGCACGCAAGCGAGAAAAGCAAATATCAATTATTGAATACCTGCCTCTCTTTTTTGTGCAAGAATAGAGAGGAAAAATTTAAGGATAAGCCTTATAATAAACGCAAAACTGACGTTTAGCGTTACGCAAAGCCGACGCTTAGCGTCGCGAAAAGCCGAACCAACGGTGAGGCTTTCTGCCACCCAAACACAGCGAAGCGGAGTTCGGATTTCCCGTAAAGCACAATATATGCGGATCAGGAGGTATCTCATGGAATGGGTCCACAGATTAAACCAAAGCATGAATTATATTGAGGAACATTTGACAGGCGAGATTGACTATGAACAGCTTGGGCGAATTGCCTGCTGCTCTACCTATCACTATCAGAGGATGTTTACTTATATGGCGGGGATCACCCTGGCAGAGTATATCCGAAGAAGAAAAATGTCTTTAGCGGCGGTAGACCTGCAGG
>CAMWSU010000039.1 GCA_947176965.1 uncultured Lachnospiraceae bacterium
TTGCTGAAAATGAAAAAGCTCTTGCTGAAAATGAAAAAGCTCTTGCTGAAAAAGACAATACCATTGCTAAGAAGGATGCCGAACTGGAACAATTAAAAGCACAACTGCGCAAATATCAGGAGCAGGACCAACAGGATTGATACAAAAAATTTCCTATTCCCCCCTTCTTGTTACATCACAGGTGTTTTTCTAAGTTATGTAAAGGTTCTGGCACACACTCTCCTTTCCACAACATCCTGTGGTTTGCAATTTTGCCGTCAATATTTTGTGAAAGCCTGCGTCATTTATCCACAGCGTTTTCCGACACGCGTGACATATTTCGCTAGAAATCCCCAATTTCCACAGACTTATCCACATCGACTGACATGTCATATGACACGGAATAAATTCATTTTCTGCATGAACCTCTTGCAATTTACTTCCTGTGGTTGTCCAGAGCAGTCAACACAACATCTTGTGTTGACAGATTATGTCACCCACTGTTCCTAGTGGCATTTCCAGCGTCCCCCTGCGCCATCTCCTTCTGCTGCTTCCTTGCTCGTAATAAGTCTTCATTGATCAGGATTTAATTGCATGTGATATGTGAGTGTGTTATGATGTCAACAAAAACATCAAAGATGCTTTCTGTTTCGCTCGTTGCTTGTGCAGATTTGGAGAACACCATGGAAAAATATTCGATTGGAGAGATTATTCGTTATCTTCGGAAAGAACAGAAAATGACGCAGGAAGAATTGGCCGAGGGCATCTGCTCCAATGTCACCATTTCCCGCATTGAATCCGGAACACAGATGCCATCGGACAGGATTATCAACCAACTGCTGGCACGGCTCGGGAGCGATCTCTATCAAACCGCCAACACCGCACGGGAAAAGCGTGATTCAAAAGCAGAACGGTACCTTACCCAAATTGCAGAAGAGGTCAATAAAGGACATTTTGAAAAAGCTGCCACACGGCTCTCACAGGTTGCAGGTGAAGAAATAACAGATGTTCGGAACAGACAGCTTTACATCCTATTAAAAGCGTCGATCGAACTTTATACCGAACCACACCGCACAGCAGAGATCATTAAAGAAATCAAACAGGGACTTTCCCTAACAAAAAAAGACTTTTCCCTTTCACGATTTTCGAACGTGCCGCTAACTACTATAGAAGCCAATCTGCTCAATGCACTCTGCGCCGCATATTTTCAGAACGGCGAAGACGAACAGGCAATGACGCTTGCAAAAAAGCTGAGTGAACATCTGATGCGACATAAAGCTTCTTTTCAAAATGATCCGGAGCTGCTCCTGAATGCCCTGATCAATCTGTCTCAATTGCTTGAAAAAGAAACCGCTTATGACAGTGCACTTCAAGTCTGCGAACAGGCGATCGTGATCAGTAAGGAGTCGTATCATCAAATCCTGTTTGCGGAATTACAGTATTTTAAGGCAAAGCTGTTATTCCGGCTGGGACAAACGGAAGAATGCAAAAACCTTCTTTCCGTCATCTATCCGTTTATGCAGCTACAGGGAAAAACCGCTTTTGTTCAGCTGATGGACGATTTATATCGGATGATGTAAATTAAATTTACATCATCCGATATGTTATTTTAGGATAGAACTCTTTATAATGAAAACATCCCATTTGCAAACGGTGACATGAAAGTAAAATAACGAGCGATTGTGAAACAAGACCAGGCAGGCAAACAAATCAATCCCGGCAGCTGTGAAGTGCCCTCGTCTCACAAACAATCGCAGCACAAGGGAGGTTCTATCATGAAATCATATTTTTTCCGCAGAAATAGCACATGTTTTGTATTAGCCTTGGTTTTACAGACAATTCAGACGCTTCTCGTCGTTTTGGTGGCGGTATTGCTGAGTATTTTGATCGATGCTGTGTCCGAAAGCATTCAAACCGGGAATACCGCACCGCTAATGAAGATCTTACTGATCTGCATTGTCTACGCCGCCTTATTAGGACTCGCCGTATTTTTCACCGGCAGACAGAAAAGCCGCTGTATCATGAACGCCATGACATCGTTAAAGAAGGATATCATGGCCGCCATTCTAAACAAAAAGATCGTCAGCTATCAGGCAGAGACAAAGGGCGCCTATATTTCCATGCTGAATCACAATATGAGCCTCGTGGAGGAAAACTACTTCAAAAACTTTTTTACGATCTATGAATCCCTCTTGATAATGGTGCTCGCCGCGATCGTATTGGTTGTGACGAGCCCGATTGTCGCGCTCTTTTCGCTGACATGCACCTGCATTCCAACTGTCATTCCTAAGCTCTTTACGAAAAAATTATCCGCAATGCAGACAGAAACCGCCGAAAAAGCTTCGATTTTTCAAACCCAGACAAACGAAATATTGGACGGATATGAGCTGATCAAAAATTATTCCATTGAGGGACAGATGCAGGAACGCTACGAGGAGCGATCCTTTCAGGCAGAGCTTTGCAAACATAAGCGGGAATGCACCATGGCAAAGCTTCAGGGAATCGCGAACACAGCGTCGATCCTGACACAATTTCTCATCATGCTCTTTGCAGGATTTTTAGCGGCAAAGGGATATGTCACCTTAGGCAGCATCGTGGCTGTCACACAATTATCGGGGCAGGTCATTACCCCCGCATCACAACTGACCGCAATGTTTGGCCTTCTTGCATCCATACGTCCGGTCTCGGCAAAAATCATGGAATTAGTCAAAGAAAATGACAACCCACTCCCGATAGCTGAACCCAAAACAGAGGCGCATGAAATCTCATTCCGCAATGTTTCTTTTTCCTATGGAGAACAACCGGTGCTAAAACATATCAATCTCACACTGGAAAAGGGCAAAAAATATGCCTTGACCGGAAACAGCGGCAGCGGAAAATCCACGATATTGAAATTGTTGATGCAATACTATCCGACTTACGAAGGGCAGATTCTGATTGACGGGACAGAGTTAAATGAATACGGATATTTTTTTAAGCAATGCGCCTATGTGGGACAGGAAGTATTTCTTTTGAATGATACGATCGAGCACAACATCTGTCTATATCAGGAACCGGATACGGAACGCCTTGCCTATGCGATACGGGAATCCGGTTTAGAAACAGTCTTAGAACGGACAGACAAAGGAGTTCAGGCGATGACGGGCGAGAACGGTTCGAATTTCTCGGGCGGAGAACGACAGCGGATCGCCATTGCCAGAGCACTCTATCATAACAAAAAAATCCTGCTGTTTGATGAGGCAACCTCCGCTTTGGACAGTGACATGGCAGAGAAAATCGAAAACCTGATCTTGCACCTGCGGGGCGTGACCTGCCTTTTCGTCTCTCATAAATTAAGCGCCTCATGCGTGGAGCGTTACGACGGCATCATCCGTTTGAGCGCGGGAATCGTATCGGCATAAACATTGCTCAAGCAGTACAGACACAGATTTTCCGGACTGACTACCAATCTCCTTTTTCTTTTGTGAGGTTTATGGTATTATTAAATCAGACAAATCTTTTGGAGGTTTCCCATGACTTTGATCGGTTCCCATGTGGGCATGAATGCCCCTGATTTTTTTCTCGGTTCTGCGAAAGAGGCAGTATCCTATGAGGCCAATACCCTGATGCTTTACACCGGCGCCCCGCAAAACACCAAGCGCCGGGAACTCTCGGAGCTAAAAATTGATGAGGGATGGGCGTATCTTCGCGCACACGGCATCGAAGAAATTGTCATTCACGCCCCCTACATCATCAATCTTGCCAACACCGTAAAGCCGGAAACCTATGAGCTCGCCGTCTCTTTTTTGACATTAGAGCTTCAAAGAAGTGCCGCGATGGGGTCCCGCATATTGATTCTTCATCCCGGCGCACATGTCGGTGCCGGAACGGACATCGGAACCCGTAGCATCATTAAGGGCTTGCACGAGGTCCTGAGCGCCTGCCCCGACTGTATGATTGCTCTGGAAACAATGGCCGGAAAAGGTTCGGAGATCGGCAGAAGCTTCGAGGAACTTGCCACAATCTATGACGGCGTACCGGAAAATAACCGGCTCCGTGTCTGCTTTGACACCTGCCATGTTCATGATGCCGGTTATGATATTGTGCACGATTTTGACGGTGTGATCGGAGAGTTCGACCGACTGCTCGGAAAAGATCAGATCGCCGTATTCCATATCAATGACAGCAAAAACGAGCGCGGCGGTCACAAAGACCGCCATGCCAATATCGGTGAGGGCTTTATCGGCTATGACGCACTCCGCACCATCGTGCATCACCCTGATTTTCTCTCCGTTCCCAAGATATTAGAGACACCCTACCGTCCCGATCCGGAAAATCCAAGTCAGACGCTTCCACCTTATAAGGAAGAGATTGCCATGCTAAGGTAAAATTCCGGGACTTTGTCATTTCTTCCTATTATATCATTTCAAAATGAAATTGCCGTCACGCCTCCTGTGACGGCAATTTCCAATACTCCTCTGCCTCCTGATCACTTCCCTCTTTTAGCTTTAACAACACAGGTCCGTCCAGAAACCGTGTTTTCTCCCCCGATTTCAATATGACAAAATGCGTGCATAACACTTGCTCACTGCTCCTTATCATATTCATGGGATCATAGCCGCAGATCAGGTAATCTCCCTTTATACCTACGGGCTTCTGCTCCAGAAACGCCTCTATCTGCTTTTTTCTAGTCCGCTGATATTTCCAAAACTCTGACTACATGGGTTCCTCCCCACAGTCCGCGCAGACAAAATGATACACCGCTCCGGTAATGTATGCCTGCCGCCTCATATCAAAAAATGCCTGATTCACGGTTCTAAGTGCCGACAAATAGCGCTCCATTCTCTCCTTAAACTTTCCGAAACTGATGGATTGTAGCGCCCTGCAGCCTGCATACTCTGCTTCGCCCTCAATATGCTCTGCCAACAATTCCTGCTCCAGATCATCGCCCAATATTTTCCTCCGGCTTTCCCGTATTGCACGAAAGGCAGCCAGTAATCCGGCTTTCCGTCCTCCGGTTTCTTCATAAGCGGCCGCTAACAACTGATTCTCCGCATATTTTAGCCGATAATTATCCATGTTTTCAGGATATGCCAAAAGCTTCAGATCATCCGGGTACCGATTCTCCCCACTCCGCTCTTGATGTGCATGAAACATCTCATGCACGAGGTCCGCCGCAAGAATCTCTGCATCCGCCTCCTGCGGGTTCTCCACCTGAAAAATAGCAATAAAGTCTCCCTCAAAGTAGATGGAAGTGTTTCCGATAAATCGTTTATCCCATGGAATGATCCTATCTTTCAGCCAGACATGATCACGATTATAAAGCGCAAATCCACAGCGTCGAAATTCGGGACATATGTCCTCATACCGCACAAGCCGCAAGTAACGTTCTATTTTCTCATATAGCTGACGCATTTCTTCTTTCCTTCTAATCATATACCGCTTACCCAAAGAATCATTTTGATATATGCTTAGGATATAATATGAATCGAAATGTCTCAACTTGAAATACTCGGACTTTTTCCTATCCTCTCCATGGCTGCAGCAATATCCTTTGCCTGACCGATCAAAATAAACCGTCCGATCTCTTTTTTTCCGTCAAACAGATAGGTATATCGAAATTCTTCCGGCTCCTCCCGCTTAATGTATTCCAGCAAATCCTCATTCATTTGTTCTGCCTGTCTCCTGCCCGGTTCGTCATGGATCAAACAGGTGGCAGGCCGCTGCGCGTGTTCCTCCTCCAGAAAATGCTGCACTTGCATTCTGGTCTTAATTCTCATCCCTTCCTTAATAAACGGCTGAGCCAAAAAACGACCCATATCTTCCTCTGAAAAAGAATATTTTCCAGCTGTCATGGTACCGGTCAGAATCCCCTGATTATAGAATTTCCGCAGAGAGCGGGTAGAATATCCTGTCATGAACGCTAACTCCGCTAACGTGTAATACATGGCTTTTCCTCCATTTCATACTCACTCATCTCAAAGCCACTCGTCCCAAAACCGCTCAATCCGTCTGCCGATCGTGTCCAGCTGTACCTGCTCAAAACTTTTCCATTCACGCGGAAACATTGCCCGGTATTCCGGCTGGCAGAAACGATAATCAAGCAGTGCGACAATGCCGACGTCCTCCGCCGTCCGAATGACCCTTCCTGCCGCCTGCAGCACCTTATTCATACCCGGATACCGATAGGCATAGTCAAAGCCGACACCGCCGTCCCCGTCAAAATAATCTTTGAGGATCGTACGCTCCGCACAGACCTGCGGCAGTCCGGTTCCGACAATGATCGCGCCGATGAGCGCATCCCGTTTCAGGTCAATGCCCTCCCCAAACAGCCCGCCGAGCACGCAGAAGCCCAACAGACAGCGATCGGAATCTGCCTCCATAAACCGCAGGAGAAACGTCTCTCTGGCGCGCTCGTCCATATTTCCCTCCTGCACGATACAATCCATATAAGAAGCGTCGTATTCCTCCGATACAAACACTTCATACACCCGCCTCAAGAACTGATGGGACGGAAAAAAAATCATATAATTTCCATATCTGCAATCCACGATACGCCGGATATACTTCGCAATCCGCCGATACTCTTCCTCCCCCCGGCGCGTATACTTACTCGTCACATCGCCGGCAATATAGATTCCCCGCTTTCTGTCATCAAACGTGGACCCCGCATACACCTCATAGTCTTCATCCGTTCCGCCGAGCAGCTTCTTATAATATTGAATCGGAAGCATCGTCGCCGAAAAAAGCACGCTGCTCACGGCGCGCTCCATACATTCCTGCAGGTTGCGTGACGGATCGACGCAGAACATCTTCACCAAAAAACGCCCCTCCTCATCAAGCTGCATATACGGGACATAATGCTCATCCACAAGCTCCGTGATCATTAAAAAATGGGATATCTCAAAATAAAAATCCAGAATTTCTTCCCGTCCGGGCATGCTGCCCGAATCCGTGTTTTCCAAATACTTTCCCATCGTCTCGGACAGCCGGTTTAAGGACAGCGTAAAGCTGCCAAGCTCCGGATTCGTCACACAGCCCTCACACTCCCGCTTTCGCGCAAGCAGCTCCTTATTACACCGATCGAGCAGGCGTGAGATTTCATGCAGCTGCGCCACTCCATGAGACGCCAAAAACGGCGCAGGGAGCGCGGTCCGTGCTTCTGTCGCCCGTCCATCTTCCGGCACGATCTGTCCATCCTTCGACTGCGCAATCCGAGAAACATCCATCAGCGACATCTGCCCGTCTTCCCGCACTGTCTCCTGCCCGTCCGACGCTTTCTGTTCTCCTCCCGCGTTCAACACATCCCGGATCACGCCCTTCAGCCTCAGAAAATCTTCCTTGTATAGCGTCGCACTGTACATCTCCCTGCCACGCTCCACTAAATTGTGCGCTTCATCAATCAAAAACAGATATCGCTCCGTATTTCCCTCGGCAAAAAAGCGTTTCAGGTACACATGCGGGTCAAACACATAATTGTAATCGCAGATAACGGCATCCGAAAACAGGCTCATGTCCAGACTCATCTCAAACGGACAGACCCGATACGTTTCGGCATAACGCTCAATGACCTCCCTCGAAAAACTGTCCTCGTTCGTCAGGCAGTCATACAGACAGTCATTGATCCGGTCGAAATGCCCTTTTGCATACGGACACGCATCGGGATTACAGATCGTCTCCTCCTGCGGACAGATTTTTTCTTTTGCCGTTAAAAGAACACGTTTTAATTGCATACCCTTTTCCGAAAGCAGCCGTAGGGTGTCGTCCGCAACCGTTCTCGTGATCGTTTTTGCTGTCAGATAAAACAGCCTGTCCGCGCGCCCCTCTCCCAATGCCTTGAGTGCCGGATACATCGTCGAGATCGTCTTTCCGACGCCGGTCGGCGCTTCAATGAATAACTTCCTCTTATGATAGATCGTCTGATATACATAGGTAACAAGCTCCTTTTGCCCCTCCCGGTACGGGAAGGGAAAAGCCAGCTCCTTCATCATGGTATTCCGTTTTTCCAGCCAGTCCATGCGATAGTCCGACCACTTTCGATACTCAGAAATCAGCGCGTCAAACCACAAAGACAGCTCCTCGAAGGAATATGCCTCCTCAAAATATTTCACCGCTTCCGTTTCCAAATGACAGTAAGTCATGCGCACATGGATTTCCGAAAGCGCCTGCTGCACGGCATGGATATACGCGTAGCATTTTGCCTGAGCCAGATGAACCGGAATCGGCTCCTTGATCTTTTGGAGTCCCCGATAAGTTCCCTTAATCTCATCCACCGTAACAATGCCGTTCTGCACAAAAATGCCGTCCGCCCTGCCCTCTATGATAAGCTCATATCGCTCAAGGCTGACCGTATGGGACAGACTGACCTCCGCGCGGTACTCCGGTCCCATACTGCGCTGAATTTCCCTATGAATTCGGCTGCCCGCCTGCATCGCGTTCTGCTCCTGCGCCGTATGCCGATTATCAATATCTCCGCTCCTCATCAGAAACTCCACCAGGCTTCTGACTGAAATATGGTTTTGCATAAAAAAACACCCCGTCTGGGAATATGATAGCATGAGCGCCGCCGTTACGTAAATACCTAACAGGCAATCCACATCCTACCACTCTCAAACGGGGTGTTCCACCTTGAGAAACAGTTGTCGCTTTCGTGCGCGCCTATGATGCACAGGCAAAATTCTGCATCAGCTTCTCCAATTCCTCATTATAACCATCGTAGCTGACGTAGAGCGGGCTGGTAAAGTCCAAGCCTAACACACCAACAATCGATTTTGCGTCCACCGCAAAACTGCGGTTGGAAATGTCAATATCAAAATCACATTTCGTTGCAACATTTACAAACTGCTTCACATCTTGCGGTGTCATTGAAATTTTCTTCGTTATCATCTCTGACCTTCCTTTCTGATATCAAACAACAATTACACTAGATGTTGTAGAAGTTATATAACATTTTATCCCAGTTGTAAAGTATTTTTCTCAATACAATTTTTTCCATTTCAAAAAATATCATGTAATTTTCGAAATTTTTGTCTTTTTCTAGTCCTTTTGTATGGCTTACTGCTCCTCCGGCTCCTCATCTTCTGCGGCATCCGCAAACTCCGCGCTCTCTGCCACGCGGCTTGCAAGCAGCGCATAGATTCCGGACACCTCACTGAAATATGCCTTTGTATCAAGCTCTCCGTTTATCGTATTCCTCCTCACGGCCCCCTGTGACACATCCCGCTCCACGTTCCTCCATGTCTCATAATGCTGCGCGAACCGGGCGCCGTAGCTTTCTCTTCCTATATATAATGATTCGCAAAATTCATGGTACTGACCGCGAAGCTCACCAAAACTCCCGCCGATCACTTCTGCATCCTCATCGTCCGCCGCAGTCAAAAAACACTGAATAAACGGATACTGCTTCATTGCCTGCATCCTTGCCGTCTCAATGGCAATGCAGCGTTCAAAAAAGCCCTCCCGTTCCCTTGCAGCAATGCCGGAAAGCTCCAGCCTCATAAACCGACTGAAATAGTCATATAAGAAATCATATAGCCCCTGTTTACTGATAAAATAATGAAACAGCAATCCCTTACTGATCCCGGCGCGCTTAACGATCTCATCCGTACTCGCATGCGCATAGCCCTGCGCAGCAAACACACCGATCGCCGCATTCATGATCCTGTCCTGCTTTTCTTTTTTCATATCCCAAAATTTTTCATTCATATCGATACTCCCGTCCGGCGCCGCCGGCGCTGTCAAACTCGACTGTATTAACCGAAAATCTCACAAATCCCACTGTTTTTTGGATCTCGCCGGAAAGAGCTGTCAAGATTTGACATTCTTTGACCGAGCGAGTCGAAATCTATCATATCACATTTGGATGCGTATCACAACCATTCTGAAATCATTTTCTGTGTACAAAATTGTAGAATATTTGAAGCAAAAAATAGTAAAATTGACCCGTCCGAACAATTTTTCAAAAGATATGTTTAAGTAATGACTTTTTTGCATATAATGACTTGTGAGATTGTCTCAAATGTATTAAAATAGATAACATAAATTTCCATTTGTTCAAAAGACTTTCGCCGGAGCAAAAGTCTTCGAAAGATACCAACCATCCAAAGATGCTAATCATTTTGAAAGGAGTCCGTTATGGCAAAAAAGTTTGGTAAGTTCCTGTTGTTCTCTGCCGCTGCCGCTTCTGCCGCAGCAGGCGCATACTATTATCTGAAGAAAAAGAGTTCTCCCGATGAAGATTCTGTAGATGATTTCGACGATTTTGACGATTTCAGCGAGGATTTGGATGAGGATTCCGATGAGACTGCGGATTCTTCCGATGATCGCTCCTATGTCGATTTGAGTCAGGCAAAGGAAGATGTGGAGAAAGCAAAGGAAGATATGAAAGAAGTAAAGGAAGATGTAAAGAGGGCAGCCGAATCTACAGCAAGCGCCCTTTCCGGCATTGCCTCCGAGACCGTCGAAAAGACGGAAGAGCTTTTTAATGACGAGGATTCCGCTAAGAAGTAGGAAGTTCACAGCAGCTCTGTCTCCCGGTCACATTGCGGGAAATTCACTTTATGATTTCATTTCTAAGGGGAATGTCCGGCGCTAAGCGCCATACATTCCCCTTAGATTTACTCTATCATCTTTTTCCCATGAATTCTTGTCATCTATTGCAAAATATCCAATATGTCGGATAGCGTTATTCCACTGTCCTCCGCGTTCATAACATTGGGCTCGTTCATGTTATATGCTGACTGTTCCGCATTCAAAAGGCTTGGGTAGGTATTCTCAAATACTTTTATCAATAACAGATATCGTTCACCTTCCTGCAAAGCTGCAGCACCTTCCACAATATATTGATTATCATCTGCTTCCCCACCCGGGCATTTAATGCTAATATAACTCTCCTCCGAGCTTCCCTTATAAATACTGTCAACCTTCACCTTATAAATCGTATAAGGAATGCTATAGGACTGATCCAGGTCCGCCACAGAATCTTTTTCACTCTCTGCTCTTACATCCAGCATTTCATAGGATACACTTTCTATTGTACCACTAAAAACCAAGTCCGCCTCATCGACCAATTCTTGCGCTGTATCATATGACGGATACTCCGCATGAATCATGGTAATCATTTTTTCATTTTCAGGCTCAGTCACATTCTTTCCACATGCCCCCAAAACGCAACTGGCAATCATCAGCATTGCAATACTGAAACTCTTCTTCATCTCAGTTCCCCTAATCATTTGAACCGTTCTAAAAATCCTACGAATTTTTCCAGCAGCTGCGCAATATCCGGAGTCCTGCGCGGAGCTCATCAATCTTTAACCCGCCGAATCCCATGACGACCGTGCGGTCAACAGGAAGTCCCGCCGGAAGCCCGATGCTCTCCTCCTTTATCGTCAATTCCTTTAGGGTATACACACGGATTCCCATCGTCGCGGCACGCAGTTTCATTTCACTGGCGCTTAACCCGTTGTTTGCCGTCACCAAAAGATGCATACCGGCATGTTCTCCCGAAACGATAAAATTCGTCCCCCATCGCTTGATGCCGCTCAGCATCAGATCGTGCTTCTGTCTGTAATATTTTCGCATCTTATTCAGATACCGTTCAAAATACCCGTTTCCGATAAACTCATTTAAGGTCGCCTGATCAATACGCGACACCGTGGACGACAAAAAACCGCACCGCGAATGAAACCGCTCCATAAGCGCCTCCGGCAGCACCATGTAGCTGATACGAATGGCGGGTGCGATCGCCTTGGAAAACGTGCCGATATAGATGACTCGCCCGCTGTGATCGGATGCCTGCATGGACGGGATTGGCTTGCCGCGATAACGGAATTCACTGTCATAGTCATCCTCTATCACATACCGCTCCTCCTTTTGAGCCGCCCAGCGAAGCAGCTCACTCCGCCGGCCGATTGGCATGATCACACCGGTCGGATATTGATGGGATGGCATGACATAGGCGACATCAGCCTCCGATGCCGCAAGCTCGTCCACGCGCATTCCCTGCGCATCCATCCCGATCATGCACATCCGAAAGCCCATCGCCGAAAACAGGCGGTATGCCCGCTGATACGTCGGATTTTCCATTGCAACCGCACGCCCCTCGCCGATGATATAGCGCAGCAGCATGAGCAGATAATCGTTTCCCGCGCCGATGATGATCTGCGATGGCTCGCACTGAACCCCTCTTGCACTGTGCAGATAGCGCGCGATCGTATGACGGAGGCTGTAATCACCCTGCGGCTGCCCCGGCAAAAACAGCTCGAGCCGGTCATCATTTAGGGTATTGCGCGTAATCCTGCGCCATGTATCAAACGGAAACAGAGACATATCCACACCGTTCGGAGAAAAATCAATCTGAAACGGCACCTTAGGCTCCGGCTCCGGCTTCTCCTCGCGCTCCCTCTCCGGCTCAATTCGGACAAGATTGTCCACATGGCAGACAAAAAATCCACGATAGGGGCGAGCTTCAATATAGCCTTCCGCCTGCAGCTGGTCGTACGCCAAATCCACCGTGCTTCTGGATATGGACAAAAACTCCGCCAAAGAACGCGTCGAGGGAAGCCTCTCGCCGACGAGAAGCCTCCCTGCCCTGATCTCTGCTACAATATAGTCGTAAATTTGTTCATAGAGCTTTCTCTTGCTGCCCGGCTCTAAAAATAAAGTCAATTCCTTCATCGTTTTTTCTGCTGCTCTTTAATCTTCGCCATCAGCATCTCTCTTAAGTCTCTTGCCTTTTCCTTCATACGCGGATTCGCACCCGGAGAAACAATAATGCCCGATACGAGCTTACTGGAAACGTCAAACTGCTCAAACCGCATCGCCGTAACTGCGATCAGATAATCCACCGTGGACTCATCCATACCGCACATCGGATAGCCTTCGGTCTGTCTTGCCGCCAAAAAGCCTTCGAGCGCATTTCTTAAAAATTCATTCTCCTCCGCCTCGACCTCTTCTTTTTTCTTGGTATAATCAGGCGCTGCCGGATCGAGATGCTCCGCCTGTCCGCGCAGAAGCCATGCGGTCTTTAAGCATATGTATGCCTTTTCACTCGGCTTTGCCAGCTTGACGATGGCGTTTGCAAGTGTCAGCTTATAGCGCTCCAGTGCCTCGTCGTAGGTATAAATCTCCTTCGTGTCGGCCTGCGGCTTAAAGGAGCGCGAGATTGCTTCTTTGATCTTGGTGGCCTGTACTGCAGTCAGGAACTTAAAGTACCGGCTCAAAGCAGCGTAGCCGCAGTTCGGACAGAGGATCACGTCATATTTTAACATATCAATATTTTCATACTTCGGGCGCAGGTCAAGATCCGTTCCGACCAGCTTTGCCTTACCGATCTTGACGGTTCTTGCCTTAAACTCCTTATCGCAGAGCGGGCATTGGAACGATTTGTCAAACAAGAAATCCTGCTCCTGCGGTGCTTTCGGCGCCTCCGGCGCTGCATCCTGTCCCTTCGCACCTGCCTGCGTTTCATAAATATTCATTCCCTCGAGACCGCCTAAGCCAAACTGTCCCAATCCGTCTAATAATCCCACTGCGCTACCTCCACTTTCATCTTACTATTTCATTTCCTTTACGCTTTTGGTAATACGAACGAACTCTTTAACGAAACGATGCGGTTAAAGACAAGTCCATCCTCTTTGGAATCCTTATAATCCACACAAAAATAACCCTGTCTGACAAACTGAAAGCTCTCATACGCTTTCGCGCCTTTGAGCGCAGGCTCCACATAAGAATGCTTCAAAACCGTTAAGGAATTCGGGTTTAAGTTCAGACTGCCGTCCTCTTCATTATATACCCCTTTTTCCTCATCCACAATATTCTCATATAAACGAATCTCAGCCGGAACTGCCGCATGACACGGTACCCAGTGAATCGTACCCTTTACCTTTCTCCCGTCCGGGCTGTTTCCGCCCTTTGATGCCGGATCATACTCGGCATGCACAACGGTAATGTTCCCGTCCGCATCCTTCTCAAAGCCCGTACATTTTACAAAATATGCGTTCATCAGGCGCACTTCATTTCCGGGAAACATGCGGAAATATTTTTTCGGCGGCTCCTCCATGAAGTCCTCACGATCAATGTAGAGCTCCCTCTCAAACGGAACCGTTCTTGTACCGAGCGCTTCGTTCTCCAGATTATTCGGTATTTCAATCTCTTCTGTCCGATCTACCGGATAATTGTCAATCACAAGCCGTATCGGATCAAGCACCGCCATCACGCGCGGGCGGCTGCATTTCAAATCCTCGCGAATACAATATTCAAGCATCGCATAGTCAACGGAGGACTGGCTCTTTGACACACCGCACAGCTCCACAAATTTCCGAATGGATTCCGGAGTAAAACCCCTTCTTCTTAATGCTGCGATCGACACGAGACGCGGGTCATCCCAGCCGTCCACAATGCCGTCCTCGACCAGCTTCTTGATATAGCGTTTTCCGGTCACAACATTGGTCAGATACATCTTGGAGAACTCGATCTGCCTCGGCGGTACAGGATATTCCAATTCCCGCACAACCCAGTCATAAAGCGGTCTGTGATCTTCAAATTCCAGCGTGCAGATCGAGTGCGTGATACCCTCAATGGCATCCTCGATCGGATGCGCAAAATCATACATCGGATAAATACACCAGCGATCCCCCGTATTGTGATGCGTCATATGTGCCACGCGGTAAATGACCGGATCGCGCATGTTGATATTCGGCGATGCCATGTCGATCTTCGCACGCAGCGTCTTCTCCCCATCCGCAAATCTGCCGTTTTTCATATCCTCAAACAGCGCCAAATTCTCCTCCATGCTCCGCTCGCGGTTCGGGTCGTTTTTTCCCGGTTCCGTCAGCGTGCCGCGGTAGGTGCGAACCTCATCCGCCGTCAAGTCGGATACATACGCTTTCCCCTTGCGGATCAGCTTAACTGCCGCCTCATACATCTGCTCAAAATAATCAGAGGCAAACAACAGACGTTCCTCCCAATCCGCGCCAAGCCATGCCACATCCTGCTTGATAGATTCGACAAACTCTGTCTTTTCTTTTGTCGGATTCGTATCGTCAAAACGAAGATTGAATTTGCCGTTATATTTTTTTGCCAGACCATAGTTTAATAAAATGCTCTTTGCGTGTCCGATATGCAAAAAACCGTTCGGCTCCGGAGGAAACCTCGTGTGCACCGTATCATATACGCCTTCGGCTAAGTCCTTATCAATCTCGGTTTCAATAAAATTTCTGCTTACCGTTTCCTTACCGTCATCCATTTCAGTAACCATGCCTTTCCGATATTTGCGGCTTCCCGCCGCAGGCATCCTTGATGCGTCCGTAACAGTTCTTCCCTGCACGATTCCGCAAGTAAGATCACGTTCTATGCGATTTTGTAAATTATCAAGCGCGTCAAAACATGCTCCCTTGAAGCATCATAGCACAAACCATAGAAATAATCAACAATCATGCCGTAAAACGGCATGACGCAAACGGCGTGGCTACACCTCGTTCTGCATCCTCCTGCCGGCTCTGCGGTAAAAAAGAGTAAACTGCTCCTTCTCCACAACATACACATCCTGCGGATTATCCTTACGCACGCAGAGATAATCCCCCGGTTTTCCGAACAGGACATGCTCCTCATCGTTTGCCGGAAAAATCTTGACTGTTTTTTTCAGCTTCTTTGCATAGACGCGAATGTCTCCGATGCTCACGCAGCTTTTCGCGTAAGCGATCAGTCCGCGCATGCTGCCGTCATTGTCATTTCGGATGACCGGATTATATTCCAACGCCGCCGGCAGCTTGAAACGCTTGCGCACCATGTTATTTTGATTCAGGAACTGCTCTTTGCAGCGCAGGTACACTTCCCCGCGCATGCCGATCATAATATAGTGCTCCCCATCGATCAGCAGTTTTAAGTCGCCGGCCATCGACCGGATCGTCGTGGGCGTGCCAAGCGGAAAAATGTCCAGCGGATCAATATAGCCAAACGAAACGGATTTACGGCAGTACTCACGCATATCGCTTGTGTTAAGATCTCCGTCCGCCGCATAGATCGTCTGGTTGTTGTCGAAGAACTCAGCCATTCGGTTTCCCATGAATGCCTGGGTGTGCAGCGTCGTATACTGCTTTTCATAGAGCTTTCTGTTGATAAAGCCGCCCGCCTTATCGATGTGCCCGCCTCCTGAGCCGATTCCCTCCGTCACATAGGCGGCAATATCGTTTGCATGAGCCTCCTTGCTGCAGCTCCTCACGGAAAGCTTATACCCGTCCTCCTGCTCGTTGTAAACGATACAGGAATTGATCTCCGCGACTTGGATCAAAAAATCACTGATCAGTCCGAGCAGGTTTGGATCGCACGGTTTTGTCTTGATCACGGCATAATGATAGTCCGCATTATAAATACTGCGCAGCAGCGCAAGCCCCGCGATCTCCATCTCCTCAAGAGAGAGATTCGTCTGCTTTAGGTGGCGTATCTGCTCCCCGTCATGGATGATCTGATCTCTCATGTCCATATCGTTCGGGTTGAAAATTTCGGTCAGCTGGCTCGTATCCGTATACAGTCCGTAATAAAGCGCCGTGCCGAGCCGCATGTTCGTCACCCGGTAGCCCGCTTCCAGAAACATTTTCCACACGAGCGTCGAACAGCTCCCGAATGTCGGCTCGATCCTGCACATCTTCACGTCCGTGATCTCCACCTGATGATGATCAATGATCGCCACCTGCTCGGCCGGAAGCTTTGTCACATTTCCTGCGCCATACTGACAGTCCACCGTAATGAGCAGTCCTTCGATCGGCTCTTCCTGCGGCTCAACGTGGGTGATCGGTATGTCCAAAAGAGACAGCATCAGTGTCAGATTTGCCTTCTTTATGCGGTTTCTGCCGCTGTAGATCAGGCGGACATCCTTTCCTTTTTCCTTAAAATAAGTATACAATCCAAAGCCGGATGCGATCGCATCGCCATCCGGATTGTCATGACACTGAATCGTGATCGGCTCATACTGTTCCAATTGTTCTAATGTAATCATAAGTCCCTCCTTATTGCCGTTTTCCCGCCATCCATACCGGTGTGCTCTGGCACCTTAGAACCTCTTCATTCCTTCCCGCTTGCAAACTGCTGCATAAACTGATCCTTCGGCATCGGTCTGCCAAAATAGTAACCCTGGATCATGCGCACCTTCATCCCCTCCAGCACATCAAGCTGCTCTTTTCTCTCAATTCCCTCCACACACACTGAGACGCCGAGAGAAACCGCCAGCTCAGACACCATTTTAATGAACGACTGCGCGTAGGCATCCCGGTCAAGATCGCGCACAAATGTCTGATCGACCTTGATCACATCAAGCGGCATCTGTTTTATATGATTAAGCGAAGAATACCCTGTTCCGAAATCGTCCAACGCAATGCGCACCCCCAATGCCTTGATCCTGCTCAAAATATTTTTCATGCGCTCGATATCATTGATCGCCAGGCTCTCCGTCACCTCCAGCGTCAGATTGTGCGGATTGATGCCTGACTCCTGCACAATGCTTTCGACGGACTCCACAATATCATTTTGCAGAAGCTGCACGACGGAAAGGTTAACGTTCATCTTATAATGCGGATACCCGTGATCGTTCCACTCCCGCAGCGTCTTGCATGCCTCACGGAGCACATGATTGCCGATCGGATTGATGAGACCCAGATATTCGGCAAGCGGAATGAAATCGGAGGGTGGTATAAACCCGAGCTCCGGTGAATTCCAGCGAAGCAGCGCTTCCGCGCCCGTACAGGGATGTTCCTCCAGACTGATGTCCACGATCGGCTGATAATAAATCTCAAAGTCGGTGCAGCCGTGCATCGTCGCGTCGCGCATATTTTTTTCCATGCTGAGCCGCTTGCCCGATCCGCTCTCGATATCACTCGTATACTCCACAATGCGGTTCTTGCCTCCGCGCTTTGCTTCATACATCGCCATATCCGCTTTGCTGATCAGATCATCCACGGCCTCCCCTTCATCAGGGAAGGTGATCACACCCATGCTCATCGTGCAATAATAATCACTGTTTTTCAAAAACCAGGACTTTGTAAAAATATCCGATATTTTCTCCAAAATCATGGTAAGACGCGGATACTTGTCCATCGGCACAAGTACGACAAACTCATCGCCGCCCATCCGGTAACAGGTATCCCGAATCTCCTCGATCCTCGTAAAGCTGCGCGCGATCTCTTTTAACAGTTCGTCACCGTACTGATGCCCGAGTCCGTCATTGATATGCTTAAAATCATCCAGGTCCAGATATAACAGCGCTCCCCTTCTCTTCGCTTTTTGCGCGGCATCAATCTGCACGGCAAGATCGCGCTCACAGCATAGTCTGTTGTACAGTCCCGTGAGATAATCCGTGTAAGCAAGCTGCTCGATCTTTCTCTGGTATCGCTTTTTTTCCGTAATATCATAGGCTGCAAGCAGCGCGGCTCTTCTGCCGTCTACCCACAGGATCTGTGTCGCAAAAAGGTCGTAATGCTTCCCGTCCGCATCATTGTAAAACTCCAGCTTCTCCCCTTCTTTTGCCGTCTTTAGCTTATGACGGATACTGCTGCCCGCCTGCCGGTCAAACGTTGCCTTCCATATTTTGTTGACAAAGAGCATGGTGTCGTTCTCCTCGTCACGCACGCTGATCGCACAGCCGACATGGTCGAGAATTTCCTCTAAGGAAGTATGGGAGCTGACAAGCGAATTTTTCTGGATCCGTTTCACTAAAATACTCTGTACGACCTGAACGGCATCGTTCATAAAACGAATTTCCTCTAAGCTCCATTGACGCTCACGCTGACATTCCTGAAAAGCCGCATACAGATCGATCCTTCCGTCCACCAGAAGCGGGAACGTCACCATTGCGCAAATATGCGCCTCTTCCATCAGCAGTCTTTCTTCCACACTGCACATCGTATTGGAAGATATGACGTTTGTCCGTTCCCCCGTAAGCAATGGAGAACGTTTGATATTCTGCGTTTTTTCATAAAAAGAATATACGCCTTCCCGGCACCACTCGGCAAGCACATCCATGGTCTCCCCGTCCGTATGCAGCACAAAAATCTGCGCACTGCTGATGCGGAGATATTCTCCGACAATCCCTAAAAGCTTCTCAAACACGATCGCTGCGGCATCATCGCTCCCCAAAAGCTGCACGATGGCAGTCATCGCCTCAGCCCGTTTTAAGAGTCCGCTCATGTTTTCGTTGTCCGTAACGGTTCTTAAGCGCTCCGCCTCGACATTGGCAAGCGTGCTCTTTGTTGCCAGCATCCTGTTCGCTACAAGCCGCATTAAGTCAAGCGTATCGTAGAAACGCGTCTCCTGCGTGTACCGCCCGACACCGGTGAGGATTTGCTGTGCAGATCCGTCATCTTCGTTTTTCGATTCCATATCAGGTTCAAATACTGCGCATACGACCCAGTTCAACACAAAATCCGCTTTGACGCGTACCTGAAATGCCGCCAGCCTCACATTCTCATAAGGGGTGCACTCTACCACCTGTTCTTCCAGCGAATCACCCGCCACCCGGTCATAGACACGAAAAAACGCATCCTGACCGAGTTTCTCATACAACAGTCGGACGTCTGTTTCGTCGCCCGTCATCTCGGTCAGCATGCGCCCTTTATCATCCATGATCAGCGAATAAATATTGGCAACGCTGCAAAAGCTTTCCTGCACGCGATTCAATACATTTTTATCAATGATTTCTTCCATCCGCAGACTGCTCCGCCCGCTGTTTTCCAGTATGTTCATATCCCGTACCTTGCCATTTCCCGATATCACATTATCATATTTAATTTTACAGGATACGGCACATAAAAGCAACCAAAAAAGAGTTGCGCGGAACGCAACTCCTTTTCACTTATCATGATTATTTGAATTGCAAAAGAATCGCTACGCGATTCTTTGAAAGGAGCTATGCTCCTTTTTAACATTATCGGATTTTTCTCAATCCCCAGAAGAATTTGCGAACGCAAATTCTTCGAAAGAATGGCGCTTTGCGCCATTCTTTTTTAGTGATCATCCTCCACGCTGTAATTCGGCGCTTCTTTCGTGATATGTATATCATGCGGATGACTCTCTCTCAATGCCGCTGCAGATATTTTAATGAACTTACCGTTCGTTTTGAGTTCTTCGATCGTCGGTGTTCCGCAGTAGCCCATGCCGGAACGTAAGCCGCCCATCAACTGGAATACGGTGTCCTCCACATGTCCCTTATATGCCACACGGCCCTCGACGCCTTCCGGCACCAGCTTCTTGGCGTCAGTCTGGAAATAGCGGTCCTTGCTGCCGTTCTCCATCGCCGCAATAGAACCCATGCCGCGGTACACCTTATATTTTCTTCCCTGGAACAGTTCGAAGGTTCCGGGTGCTTCGTCGCAGCCCGCAAAAATGGAACCCATCATGCAGACACTTCCGCCCGCTGCGAGTGCCTTTGTAATATCCCCGGAATACTTGATGCCGCCGTCTGCAATGATCGGAATTCCGTACTCCTTTGCCACTGCATAAGCATCCATGATTGCGGTGATCTGCGGTACGCCGATGCCGGCAACCACGCGCGTTGTGCAGATCGACCCCGGTCCGATCCCGACCTTGACCGCATCCGCGCCTGCCTCGATCAGCGCTTTCGTTCCCGCACCCGTCGCGACATTTCCCGCAATGACCTGAAGCTCCGGATACGCTTCTTTGATCATACGCAGACATTTCAACACATTTTCCGAATGTCCGTGCGCGCTGTCCAACACGACCACATCAACCTTTGCATCCACCAGCGCGCCGACGCGGTCCAATACGTTCGCCGTAATGCCGACGCCCGCGCCGCAGAGCAGACGGCCCTGAGAATCCTTTGCCGCCAGCGGATATTTGATCGTTTTTTCTATATCTTTAATGGTGATGAGCCCGACAAGATTGTAATTGTCATCCACGATCGGAAGCTTTTCCTTTCTCGCCTTGGCAAGAATCTGTTTTGCTTCCTCAAGCGTAATGCCCTCTTTTGCAGTGATCAGCCCTTCACTCGTCATGGACTCTTTGATTTTTTTGCTGAAATCCTTCTCAAATTTCAGGTCGCGGTTTGTGATGATGCCGACAAGCTTTCTGCCTTCTGTGATCGGCACGCCGGAGATACGGAATTTTCCCATCAGGGAATCTGCATCCGCAAGAGTATGTTCGGGAGTTAAAGAAAAAGGATCGGTGATAACGCCGTTCTCGGAACGCTTAACCTTGTCCACTTCATCTGCCTGTTCTTCGATGGACATGTTCTTGTGAATGATGCCGATGCCGCCCTGTCTCGCCATGGCAATCGCCATCCTATGTTCCGTGACCGTATCCATTCCGGCGCTCATGACCGGAATATTCAGCTTGATCTTTTTTGTCAGCTGCGTTGTAAGGTCAACCTGATTTGGAATTACCTGAGAATAGCTGGGTACCAGCAGCACATCATCAAATGTGATTCCCTCACCGATAATCTGTCCCATTTTCCTGCCTCCTTATGTGTTTGTGTGTGATTGATAAGAAAATATTTGATAAAATATAACACTATTCGGCGGCGGTGTCAATCGTTAAATACCTTTCTCGGTGCAATATTTTTGATCATCCGCAGCATGTCCTCGCCCGGCTCGATGATAGCGCTCTTCTGTCCATCGTAAACAATCAGATAACGCTTGGCGTTCGCCTTTCCGGAACTGTAATCCGGCGTCTTGTCCAGCCTGTTTTTATATTCGTCCAAATGATGCGAACCAATGGGCGCAATGACCTCCAGACGCTCCATACTGATCTGGGTGACCTTTTTCCGCTTGGTCTTTGCCATGATCTTGTCGATCGTAAGCTCCTTATCGACATATAGATACTCATATTCCAGATTTGTGTTCATACGCACAAAATACGACGCCACGCCGAAGACAATCGTTCCGATCAGCATCATCGGATTTAAGGACATCACGAACAGAACGACCGTAAATATGATCAAAAATGTGACGATCAGATTCAGCAGTTTTCCTAACATCGTTGATTCCTTTTTTACCATTACCTCTACATAACTTTCACTCATCACTAGTCCCTCTCTATATTTATTTTTCAAAACTTTTCCCCTCTATCATACAACAGATTGATGCGGTTGGCATACCCTTTTTGCAAATTTATCATTTTTTTATGAATTTTCTATTCATTTCCGAATCTGCTCATTGACGCACCGCCGACTGACGGAGTAAGATAGTTCCTATACAAAATAAGAAAGGTTCGGTTTGGAGAATGAGTCAGTATAACAGTGTGAATGAGGAGATCAGGGCACAGGCGGATAAGGTAAAAAA
The DNA here is from genome assembly GCA_947176965.1 of uncultured Lachnospiraceae bacterium. Classification (GTDB taxonomy): domain Bacteria; phylum Bacillota; class Clostridia; order Lachnospirales; family Lachnospiraceae; genus DLAJ01. Next base: position 22,242 of record CAMWSU010000039.1, read on the forward strand.
ACAACCGCTCCCGAGACGGATCGGTTATTTTTGGTATTATCACAAATGGCAGCTCATCGGCGGAACCGCCGCCGTTCTTCTTGTCGGCTCCATCCTCCATACGCTGTTTACCGATCATCAAAAGCTGTACTTGACGGGCATCTTCCTAAACACACGGCTGACAAATACCGAACGTGCGTCGCTGATCGACGAATACGCCTCCGCAAACGGCATTGACACGGAGAAGTACTCCGTGGACTTCGACTGCTCGCTCGCCTACGATCTTGAAAACCCGACGGATTCCGTGAGCACCTATACGCCGGTCATGATGCTTGCCTACTCCGAGGGAAATGTCGGCGATTTTGCGATCACCGATACAAAAACCTTTGATTTTTTCGGTTCCGCCGGCTATTTCAAAAACCTGAATGAAGCACTCGACGAAACGCTGCTCTCGCAGCATGCAGACAGGCTTTATTATTATGATTTCGATGATGGGAACGGCAGTATACCGATTGCTGTTGACATATCGGATGCGCCGAAAGTTTCCATGCTCGGCTATGAAAAAGAGGACGGTGTGCTGTTTTCTATCTTTTATAACGCACCGCACACGGAACAGGCGCTTGCGTTTCTTGCATGGGTGTATTCGGAATGAAAAACCAAGCCGATTCCTATCAGCGCATCCCTACTTTTCTGTGAGCGCCCCATCCTCAAAGCAAAACGTCCGGTCAAACGTAAGAGCGCCCTCCATGTCTTGATGCGTCACCATGAGTACTATCTTGCTTTGTCCGGCAAACATGCCGCGCAGAAGCTCCGCATATTTTTGAACCATTCCCTGATCAAGTCCTGCCTCCACCTCGTCCAATATGATGACCGAAGCTTTTTCACAGCGGACCAGCAGCTTGGATAGGAGCAGCCTTTTACGCTGTTTTTTACAAAACGGACGGCTCACAATGCAATCACATTCTGAGCCGTCTGTTTTTGGCATCTCACAACAATTCCTTCAGCATCGCGTTAACCGCGGCGGGATCTGCCTTTCCCTTCATCGCTTTCATGGTCTGACCGACAAGGAAGCCGATCGCCTTCTCTTTTCCGTTTCGGTAATCGCAGACAGACTGCGGGTTTGCCGCAATGACCTCCTCAATGACTTTTTTCAGTTCGCCGGCGTCGTTCGTCGTCTTTAAGCCCTTCTCCTCCACGTACTGCTCCGGGTCAATATCGGAGGTAAACATGACTTCAAATACTTCTTTCGCAACGGAGCTGTTGATTGCCTTTGCATCCGTCAGCGCGATCAGCTTTGCGAGATGCTCCGGTGAAAAACAGATGTCCTCCGCATCCATCGCTTTTTCCTTTAAGAGCTGCATCGTCTGTACCATGAGCCAGTTCGAAACCTTTTTCGGCTGCCCGCAGATCGCCGAGGTCTGTTCAAACAGCTCCGCCATATGCCTGCTCTGCGTGAGAATGTCAATGTCATAATCAGGCAGCCCGTACTCTTTTCGGTATCGCTCCATTTTCTCCTCTCGAAATTCCGGCTGACCCGCTCGGATGCGTGCAAGCATCTCGTCCGAGATCACGATCGGCGTTAAGTCCGGTTCGGGAAAATAACGATAATCCTGCGCATCCTCCTTGCTTCTCATCGCATAGGATTCTCCTTTTGTGTCATCCCAGCGCCTTGTCTCCTGAATCACGTTTTCGCCCGCCTCAAGCAGCGCAATCTGACGTTCCCGCTCCCCCTCGATCGCATTCGTGATCGCCCGAAAAGAGTTTAGGTTTTTCATCTCCGTGCGTGTGCCGAGCTTCCCGGAACCGGCCTCCCTGACGGAAAGATTCACATCCGCGCGCATGGAGCCCTCCTGAAGCTTACAGTCCGACGCACCCAGATATTGGATGAGCATACGCAGCTTTTCCAGATAAGCGATGACCTCCTCCGCGCTCCGCATATCCGGCTCGGACACAATCTCAATGAGCGGCACGCCCGATCGGTTATAATCCACCAGCGTACAGTCCTGCCACTCGTCATGGATCAATTTCCCCGCATCCTCCTCCATATGGATTTCATGGATACCGATTTTTTTGTGCCCCTCCTCCGCCTCGATCTCCACATACCCGTTTCTGCAGATTGGCAGATAAAGCTGGGAAATCTGGTAATTCTGCGGGTTATCGGGATAAAAATAATTCTTTCTGTCAAATTTGGTTTCCCGCGTGATCTCGCAGTTCGTCGCAAGACCGACCGCCGCCGCATATTCCAAAACCTGCCGGTTCAACACGGGAAGCGAGCCGGGCATGCCGGTGCACACCGGGCAGGTATGCGCATTCGGCTCCGCGCCGAACGCCGTGGAACAGCCGCAGAAAATTTTTGTTTTGGTCGCCAGCTCAACATGTACCTCTAATCCGATGACGGTTTCATATGATTTTTCCATGATTTTTCCTTTCCCGCTTATGACTGCCATATGCAATCTATGACATTTATCATTGATATTTCAGATGCATACTTTTCGCACTTTCAAATTTTGACCAATGTGGTCTTTCACACGCCATCCATCATTCAAACACACGCTGCTGCTCGTACGCATACGCGGCGCAGAGTATTTTTTTCTCCTGATAACAGTCTCCGATGAGCTGCAGACCGATCGGCAGTCCTCTGCTGTCCGTTCCGCATGGCACGCTGATCGCGGGCAGTCCCGCCAGATTGACCGAGATGGTATATATATCGCCGAGATACATCTGGATCGGATCCGCCAAACTCTCCCCCAGCTTCGGCGCAGTCGTGGGCGCAACCGGACCCAGCAGCAGGTCATATTTTGCAAACGCGTCGTCAAATGCCTTTTTTATGAGTGCCTTGACCCGCAGCGCCTTTAGGTAATACGCGTCGTAATAACCCGAGCTTAACACAAAGCTCCCGAGCATGATGCGGCGCTTGACCTCCGCGCCGAAGCCCTCCGAGCGCGTTTTCTTATACATCGAATGAAGCCCTTCAAACTCTGTTGTGCGATACCCGTACTTGATGCCGTCAAATCGTTCCAGATTCGAGCTCGCCTCCGCCGCCGCGATCGTGTAATAGCAGGGGATCGCATACTTCACAAGTCCAAGCGAAAACTCCTCGATCACAGCGCCTTTTCTCTCCAGCACTTTTGCCGCCGCCATTACTGCCTCGCGGACCTCCCCGTTCAGACCGTCCGAAAAATAATCACGCGGAATGCCGATGCGCAGTCCCTTCACATCCTCATGAAGCGCACTCATAAAGTCCGTGTCCTCACGCTGTAAGCTCGTCGAATCCTTATCGTCGTGTCCGGCGATCGCCGTGAGTACCGCTGCGCAGTCGGTCACATCCTGACTGAGTGGACCGATCTGGTCAAGCGAAGATCCGTACGCAATCAATCCGTACCTTGAGACCGTTCCGTAGGTCGGTTTCATTCCCACGACGCCGCAAAACGATGCGGGCTGTCTGATCGAGCCGCCCGTATCCGAGCCTAACGCATAGAAGCATTCTCCCGCTGCGACCGCCGCCGCAGAGCCGCCGGAAGAGCCGCCCGGCACATGCGCTTCATTGTACGGATTGCGGGTCACTCCGAATGCGGAAGTTTCGGTGGTGGACCCCATCGCAAATTCATCCATATTTGTTTTGCCGATGATCACCGCGCCCGCCTGCTCCAGCTTTTGAACGGCATGCGCCGTGTACGTCGGTACGAAACCGGCAAGCATGCGCGATGAGCAGGTCGTCCGCATCCCCTTTGTACAAAGATTATCCTTGACCGCCACCGGCACACCCGCAAGCGCCCCGGTAAGCTCCCCGCTGTCAATCCGCTTCTGCACGGCGCGCGCACGGGTAAGAGCGCCTTCCTCATCCACCGTCACATAACAGTGCAGCGCGCTTTCTTTTTCTTTGATCCGCGCTAGCACAGCTTCGACCGCAGCCTCCGCCGTGACCTTCCCGCTCTTGATCGCACTGCCAAGACCAACCGCCGTATATTCCAATCGTTCCATCGAACTCTCTCCTTTTTCATGGAAAATTTTATGGATTCGGAAGAATTGCATACGCAATTCTCTTAAAAGAGTTTTCCTCGAAAACTCTGAAATGAGCGCAGCTCATTTTTTATTCCTCAAATGTGCGCGGCACAACGAACGTATCCCCGCTTCGCTCCGGTGCACCCGCAAGCGTCTCCTCCCTGCCGTCTCCGTTTGTCACCACATCCTCACGGAACACATTATGAACGGAAAACACATGGGACATCGGTTCCACGCCCGACGTATCCAGCTCGTTCAATTGATCAATATAGTCAAGCATCTTTCCCATATCCTGCTTTGCCTGCTCCTTTTCCTCATCGGAAAGCGCCAGCTTTGCCAAAATACCGACATAGTCAATTGTCTCGTCACTAATCATATTTGCCATCGTCCCTCCTCCTTCCAAAAGAATTCGCCAAAGGCGGATTCCAAAAGAATTCGCCAAAGGCGGATTCTTGGAAAGAACGCGCAGCGTTCTTTTTTAGTCCCGCACCTTGATGTGTACCTCGCGAAGCTGCTGCTCAGTCACCTCACCCGGCGCGCCGCACATGAAATCCTGCGCGGAGCCGCTCATCGGAAATGCAATGACCTCGCGGATATTTTCTTCCCCGCGAAGCAGCATGAGCATCCGGTCAATACCGGGCGCCATTCCCGCATGGGGCGGCGCACCGAACTGAAACGCCTGATAGAGCGCACCGAATTTCTTTTTTAACGTTTCTTCGTCATACCCCGCGATCTCAAACGCTTTTTTCATGATCTCAATATCGTGATTGCGCACCGCGCCCGACGAAAGCTCCACGCCGTTGCACACAATGTCATACTGGTACGCGAGTACTTCGAGCGGCTCGTTCTCCGTCAGCGCGGCAAGTCCGCCCTGCGGCATGGAAAACGGATTATGCGTAAATCCGATCTGTTTTGTCTGCGCATCCCTCTCAAACATCGGGAAATCATTGATATAGCAGAACCGGAACGCTTTTTCTTCCATGAGCCCCAGCTTCTCTCCCAGCTCGTTTCTGATCTGGCCGGCATAGTAAGCGGCGCGTTCCTCCTTATCGGCGATAAAGAAAATCGTGTCCCCCGCCTCAAGTCCTGCAAGTGCCCGTAGCTCTGCTTTCAGCTCCTCCGAAATAAACTTATCGATCGGTCCCTTATAAGATAAATCCTCCATGACCTCCAGATAGCCTAACCCGCCCATCCCGAGCGACGTCGCAAAAGATAACAGCTTTTCATGAAACCCGTTGGACATTTCGGCATGTACCCTGATCGCGCGCACGGTCCTTCCGCGGAACGGCTTAAAAGAGCATTTCCCGAAAAATTCCGTCACATCAATGATCCGCAGCGGATTGCGCAGATCCGGCTTATCCGTTCCAAACTCCAGCATTGCCTGTTTATAGCTTATGACCGGATACGGCGCTTTCGTCACCTCATAGCCCTCCGGCGCAAAACGCGTAAATACAGCCTCAAGCACCTCCTCGCCGACACGGAACACGTCTTCCTGCGTGGCAAAGCTCATCTCAAAGTCAAGCTGGTAAAACTCACCCGGCGAACGGTCCGCGCGCGCATCCTCGTCACGAAAACACGGCGCGATCTGGAAATACTTATCAAAGCCCGACGCCATCAAGAGCTGCTTATATTGCTGCGGCGCCTGCGGCAGCGCATAAAATTTGCCTTTATATTTTCTTGACGGTCCGATATAATCGCGCGCACCCTCGGGCGAGGA
>CAMWSU010000040.1 GCA_947176965.1 uncultured Lachnospiraceae bacterium
CGCGGACAGGGAAATCCCCTGTTTGAAGCGAATCCGGGAGGAGCGCCCTGCAATGTGCTGTCAATGCTGCAGCGCTTGGGAAAGCAAACGGCATTTATCGGAAAAGTCGGAGAGGATTCTTTTGGTAAAATGCTTCGGGATGCCGTGGCGGAGCAGGGAATTGATATCAGCAATCTGGTTGCTGACAAGGATGTACCGACGACGCTTGCGTTTGTTCATACGGCTTTTGGCGGGGATCGCAGTTTTTCTTTTTACCGGAATCCGGGAGCGGACATGATGCTTCGAAAGGAAGAGGTGGATCCTTCTTTATTGAAAGATGCCCGTATCTTTCATTTCGGCAGCCTGTCCATGACGGACGAAGGAATCGAGTCCGTGACAAGGATGGCCGTGGAGACGGCAAAAGAGGGAGGCGCATGGATTTCGTTTGATCCGAATCTGCGTCCGCCTTTATGGAAAAGCTTGGACCGGGCAAAAGAAAAAATCGCCTATGGGATCAGCCGGTGTGATATTTTGAAAATATCGGATGATGAAATTGAGTTTTTTACCGGGACATCGGATATTGACGAAGGTGTGGCAAAGATCCAAAACGAGTATCATACGCCGCTGATCTGCGCAACAATGGGAAAACTGGGCAGCAGAAGTTATTATCGCGGTGAGCGGGTGGAATGCGAACCGTTTTTAAGTGAGGATACGATCGAGACGACCGGCGCAGGAGATACGTTTATGGCATGTGTGCTGAATGCGGTTCTGGAACAGGGATTAGATGGGTTGGACAGACAGAAATTATATGAAATGCTGGAGTTTGCCAATGCCGCTGCTTCCATCATCACGACAAAAAAAGGCGCATTAAGAGTTATGCCGCGAAAAGAGGAGATCCTGCGCTTGATACAGGAAAGGAAACGATAACAGCGCCATAGTTTTTAAGCGCTTAAAGAAAGGGAGCACCGTTATGGAAGAAAAGCAAACCTTTATGTGGAAAGAAATGACAATGGGTACCTGCTATTACCCGGAGCACTGGGAGGAAAGTTTGTGGGAAAGCGATTTGGACAGGATGCTTCAGACCGGGATTTCCGTCATTCGGATCGCAGAATTCGCATGGAGTAAGATAGAACTGCGCGAAGGAGAATATGATTTTTCTTTTTATGACCGTTTTCTGGACCTGTGTGCGCAAAAGGGAATGAAAGTCATCTTCTGTACCCCTACGGCAACGCCTCCTGCATGGCTGACGGAAAAATATCCGGAAGTATTAAACGCACGGAAAGACGGTGTACGGTATCGGCATGGGGGAAGAAAGCATTATAACTATAACTCCCCCGTTTACCTTGCGTACTGTCAAAAAATTGTGACACGGAGCGCGGAGCATTATGGAAAGCATCCATCCATTGTGGGCTGGCAGATTGATAACGAATTGAATTGCGAGCTGAGTGAATTTTATTCGGATGCGGATGATCGGGCATTCCGTGATTTTTTAATGGATAAGTATAAAAGGGTGGACAGTCTGAATAAAGCATGGGGCAATGCATTTTGGAACCAGACTTATACGGCATGGGAAGAAGTTCATCTGCCGAGACTGACACCAAGTGAGGGAATCAACCCGCATATGCACTTGGATTATCATCGGTTTATCGCAGAAAGTACCTTCCGTTTCTGTAAGATGCAGGCGGATATCATTAAGAAGTACCGTAAAAAAGGAGATTTTATTACCACGAACGGGATGTTTCCCAATATTGACAATCATCGGATGACAAAGGAATGCCTTGATGTTTATACCTATGATTCCTATCCGAATTTTGCGTTCGGACTGGACCGAAGACCGAAAGAAGATTGTCTGAATGACCGTTGGAATTCCAAGAGTCAGAATGAAGTGCGTTCCGTCTGTCCGCATTATGGAATCATGGAACAGCAGGCGGGAGCGGGTGGCTGGACAACGAGAATGGAGGGACCCTCTCCCAGACCGGGACAGCTTACCTTATGGGCGATGCAGAGTGTGGCACACGGCGCGGATTACATTTCTTTTTTTCGGTGGAGAACCTGCACGTTTGGGACGGAAATCTATTGGCATGGCATTTTGGATTATGACAATCGGGAAAACAGAAAACTTCGCGAGGTAACAGAGTTTTACGGAAAGCTGCGAAATTTGGATGCAGTCTGCGGCTCGGATTACATCGCATCTTTTGGTCTGGTCAAGGATTATGATAATGTATGGGACCAGGCTGTGGATGTATGGCACAGAAGGATCGCCGAATACAGCGAAAATGAAATTTTTGCCGGGGCGGAGCTTGCGAATCTGCCATATGATGTGATCTATCTGCAAAAAGACAGCGAGCTTTCCGAGTTGATGAAATATCCGGTTCTTATTTATCCGCATCCGGTCATCATGGACAAAGAGCGGGCGGCGCTGCTTCAAAGCTATGTCGAACAAGGAGGCACATTGATCGTAGGCTGCCGCAGCGGACTGAAAAACCAAAACGGAATCTGCGAAATGATGCCGCAGCCGGGACTCCTGCAAACCTTGACAGGCACGGATGTCAGAGACTTTACCTATACCAGTCCCGCAGAGGAGGATACCTATGCCCTGTGGAAGGGAAAAAGGCTAAAGACACCGGTATTTAATGATCTGCTGACGCCGCTTGAAGGGACAGAGGTGCTGGCGGAATATGCAAACAGTTATTATGTCGGAAGCGCGGCGCTAACGGAACACAAGTCAGGAGCGGGCAGAGTGCTACACTTCGGCAGTGCGTTTTCCAGAGAAAATATACCGGATCTGTTGGAATATGCCGGTGTGATATCTCCTTTTTCGGAATTTATTGAAGCAGAGGGAAGAGAGGTGGAACTCACGCTTCGGCAAAAAGACGGAAGAACCTTTTTATTTGTTCTCAATTATAATGCGGAAGAAGCTGCTTACGTGTTAAAAAAGAAAATGGTTTCTTTATATGATGAGCAGGAGGCGTTTGGCAGGGTAAGTCTGCCGGGATTTGGAACCGCAGTGTATGAGGTGCGATAGAGAAATATCACAGATCCGTTTTTATGAGAGCAGGGCGATTGGTAAAGTCCGATTTTACCCATAAAAAGAGCAATTTTCATGAAGACAGCGCGTGTTTTAAGAGAGTAGAATTATGGCAGGCATAAAGAAACAAAAGGAGCTGTTTATATGAAGGGCAAATCAGTAGTAAATCGCATCCTCTCCTATGTAGAAAAAAATTTAGGAAATGATCTGACACTGGAGGAAATTGCAAAAGAATTTCATTATTCAAAATTTTATGTCGAGAGGGTGTTCAAGGAACACACGGGACAGCCGTTGCATCGGTATATGAAAAGCAGACGGTTGAATGAAGCGGCAAAAAAACTGGTCGAAACAAGACGACCCATTGTGGAGATTGCGCTGGAGGCAGGGTACCATTCTCAGCAGGCATTTACGCAGGCTTTTCATGAAGTATATGGATTATCGCCTCAGAAATACAGGAAACTCGAAACTTTTGTATCGATACAGGAGCCGATTGACTTAAGTGCCATCGCGTCATATGGATTAGTACGATTACGACATTCAGGAGGGAGGATGGCGGCATGAGCGTGATTCCTTATGTGGTGGAACAGACGGGCAGAGGCGAACGGAGTTACGATATTTATTCAAGACTTCTCTCCGATCGGATTGTTTTTTTAGGGGAGGAGGTCAGCGATCAATCCGCAAGCAGTGTCATCGCGCAGATGCTTTTTTTAGAGGCGGAAGATCCCGAAAAAGAGATTTCGTTTTATATCAACAGTCCGGGCGGCTCCATATCGGCGGGGCTCGCAATTTATGATACCATGCAGTATATTCGATGCGACGTTTCAACGATCTGTCTTGGCATGGCGGCAAGCTTCGGCGCATTTCTGCTGGCGGGCGGAGCGAGGGGAAAACGCAGGGCGCTCCCGAATGCGGAGATCATGATACATCAGCCTGCAATTGGCGGGAAAGGCGTGCAGGGGCAGGCGACGGATATTCAGATTGTGTCCGATCATCTTCTTCGGAGTAAAAAAAGACTTAACAGGATATTGGCGCAGAACACCGGAAGAACGGTTGCGGAGATAGAGGCGGCGACCGAAAGGGACAACTACTTATCGGCGGGGGAGGCGCTTGCGTTCGGTTTGATCGATGAGATCATTGCGGGACATGAAAAAAGAATTGAAAATAAAAATTGAGAATAAGAAGGAACCGTTTCAGATTGCAGAGACGGTTTTTTACTGTTATGATTTGTATGATATTTTTTCCCTTAAAAAAGTATCAATCACAATCGGAATTTATACAGGGAGAAAAACATGAAACTTATAGTTATTACTGGTACATGCGGGTCTGGCAAATCAACGATAAAGGAGGAGATGGAAAGTCGCCTCGACTCATGTCAATATGTCTGTATAGATACAGATGAAGTGGGTATTAACTGGTGGGATTATGCAGGAACGGACCATGAACATAGGTATAGTGATGACTGCATAAAAGAAGCTGTACGCCGGGCTAACGGAAGAGATCTGGTGTTTGTTGGCTGTCTGAATCCGCAGGATTATATTGGAAAACATACGATTCCCGAATGTATTGAATCGACATACTTTATTGTACTGTGTCCGGCCGACGAGAAGATTGCACAACGCCTTCGTGCCAGACCGAAAGAACGCGGATTTGATTCTGATGAGGCTATACGGACACAGCTTGAATATAATCGATGGCTTCGTAAAAGTAAGGGAAAGGTACCGCTGTTCATCGATAACAGTGATATGTCTGTTGAGGAAACGGCAGAAAGAATTATTTCCTATGTTACAGCATTACCTAAATGATAGGAATGGGAGAACAAAAGAATGTTAAAAAAACCGAAAATGATATGGTTTGATTATGGTCAGACCTTGGTAAAGGAAGCAAATTTTAACGGTGTAAAAGGGACGGAAGCGGTATTACAATATGCCGTAACGAATAAATATGGTCTGACTGCCGCACAGGTACAGGCAGAGGCGGAAAAAATCAATCAGGAATTGGGAAGATTCGATCCGGCAAGACGGCATCTGTTTCAGGTGGAAGTGCCGAATCACATGTTTACGGCTTATTTGTATGAATCCTTAGGCATTCAGCTTTCGATCAGCTCGGAGGAAATTGACCGTGTATTTTGGGATGCGGCGGCACCGGGGACACCGACAGAGGGGATTGAATCCTTTTTGAGTTTTTGTATCAAAACGATATTCGGACGGGCGTGCTGAGCAATATCAGCTATGCAGGGACAGTGGTGGAAGAGCGTATCAGCACAATGCTCCCGAAGCATCATTTTGAATTTATCATTGCCACGAGTGAATACATGTACCGCAAGCCCCATAAGAGAATCTTTGAATTTATTTTAAAAAAATCGGAATTGAGACCGGAGGATATCTGGTATATCGGCGATCAATATGAATGCGATATCGTAGGAGCGAAAAGTGCCGGAATATTTCCCATTTGGTATCGGGGTGCGATCGACATGCCGTATGAGGAAAAAGAGGACGTACTAAAAATTTCGGATTGGAAGGAATTGCAGGTGATGCTTACATAAAATGCTCTTGCAGGGTGGGATGCGAAATGGTAAGCAGGTAGAACAGGAATCGGGTTTTAACGGACAGAGTTTACACAAAAAACTCTGTCCGTTTTTCTTCGAAAATGCTTTTCAGTATGAGAAGACCGCTTTTCAGCTCATCCTCCGTGCGGGGAGAGGTGATGGATACGCGGACAAAAGAGGAAGACGAATCCTCATTCTGTATCGCAAATCTGTGCGAACCCAATACATGAATTCCTTTTTGCAGCGCCAGTAATTCCAGTTCTTCGCTATGAAGCCCGTTCGGGATTGGAAGCCAGTGAAAAAATTTCTCGATTTGATTCGGTACAGAAGACGGAAAAATAGAATAAAAGATCTGATTGCGCCTGTGTGCTAGCATGATTTTTTCGCGGACAATATTTTCTGCTTCGCCGCTTTCCATCAATGTTGTGATGATCTCGCTGTTGAGGGAGACCGTTTTCAAATTAATATGAAGCATGCCCGATACCAGCAAGGTTGTGTATTTATCCGGGAATGCAAGTAACGCAACGCGCAGTCCGGCACAGAGAGATTTGGATACGCTGCAAATGTGAATCGTGCGTTCCGGTAAAAGTGTAAAAAATGATTTGACCGTGCAGGCGGAGGGAGTGAAAGCGGAAAGGAATGAATAAATATCATCCTCGATCACGAGAAGCCCATAGCGCTGTATGAGTTTGGCGAGTTCCTCCCGGCGGGACTGGGGCATAAAAATGCCCGTAGGATTGCTGCAGGTCGGCATCAGATAAATTCCCTTTATATTTGTATTCCTGCAAACGAATGATAGGGATTTCGGACGCATGCCGTATTCGTCCGTGTCAACAGCAATCAGTTGAATCTGCAGGAAGTTAGCAAGTCCTTTGAAATTCGTATAAGTAAAGTGATCAACCGCTATTTTGTCCCCCACCTGAAACAGGGAAATGAGAATAACTGATAGGGCGTTTTGCGCGCCGGCAGACAACAGGATATTGTTTGTATTTGCGGTTATGCCAAGTCGGGAAAGCCATTTTGCGGCAGCGTTTAACTGGCGGGGGGTTCCGAGCGGATCGCTGTATTCAAAGAGTCGCAAAGAATCCTGATTATTTAGTACGAGCCGCGCGGCATGCAGCACAGTTTGGTTGCTCTCATAAAAAGGCTGGATAATGCCCATTTCGATCATTCCGCTGCCCCTGTTCAAAAAGGTATCCTGAGAGGAAATACCAGGGGAAACGAAGGTTCCTTTTCCGGTCACGGCATACAGAAGGCCTTTCAATTCGCACAATTTATAAGCACGTGTGATGGTGCTTAAACTCAGATCCAAAAAGTCGGCAAGCTCCCGCTGCGGCGGCAGCTTTGTATTTACCGGCAGTTTTCCCGATAAAATATCTTCTTCCAAATGAGAGGCAATGGAAAGGTAGTACGGCTGTTCCAATTCGTCCTTTACGGGTTTCCATGACATGGGGTAATCATCAAAAGAATTGACAGGCATTTTGATTAGCTCCTTCTAAAATTGTATGCATGACAATATTAACATTGTATACATACAATTTCAATCCTATAATGAGACAAAAAAGTAAATGAGATATGCAATAACTTGCGAACGGTCTAAAAGGGAGGAAGAGTATTATGAAAAAAATTACCGTGGAAAAATTGACAACGAGGGAGATTACTTATATCGGAATTATGGCAGCGGCGGTCTATGCGGCATCCGCGTTTTTGCAGATTCCCATTCCGACTGTAATCGGTAGTACGCGGCTGCATATGGGAAATGTCATGTGCCTGCTTGCGGGCATGCTCTTGGGCTCTGTGCAGGGGGGACTTGCAGCGGGCATCGGCTCAATGCTTTTTGATCTGACGAATCCGGCATACATTACTTCTGCGCCGTTTACGTTCTGCTTTAAGTTTTCGATGGCATGGATTTGCGGGGCGGTCATTTGGGGTAATAAAATCACCCGCATCAGTAAAATGCCACGACGCCTGAAAATGGGGATGTGTATCAGACAACGTTATCTCATCGGAAGTGTCACAGGTTCGTCTGCTTATATAATTTGTTACCTTTCAAAAAACTTTGTGGAGCATCGTTTTGTGCTGGGAATGCCCTTGCAGGCGGTTCTGCTTACAACCGCACAGAAAGCGGCCGTTTCCGGTATCAACGCGGTAGTTGCGTGCGTTGTGGCGGTTCCGTTAGGCTTAGCACTGCGTCGTGTGACGGCATTTCGGTCACAAACTTGAAGAAATGTAAAAGAACACATGAAAAACTGCATGTTGAGAAAAATGACGGAAAATGGTAACATTATTTTTGGAATCCGACAATTCCTATTAGGAAGAGTAATAATATTTGTTCACATAATGGAGGGCAAAGATGGAAAAAAGAGTAAAGGGAATCAGCAGCAGCTGCGTCACCATTTCAGATCCGTTCTGGTCTCAGATGCAGAAAAAGGTCATTGACGTCGTTATACCGTTTCAGGAAAAAGTGTTAAACGATGAAGTGCCCGGTGTGGAAAAAAGCCATGCGATCGAGAATTTCCGTATTGCGGCGGGATTGTCGGAAGGGGAATTCTATGGTATGGTATTTCAGGACAGCGATGTGGCGAAATGGCTGGAGGGCGTTGCCTATTCATTGATCGTCAAGCCGGACGCGGAATTGGAAAAAAGAGCGGATGCGATCATTGAGATTATTGAAAAGGCACAGCAGCCGGACGGTTATCTGGATACCTATTTTATCATCAAAGAACCGGAGCACCGTTGGCAGAATCTGCATGAATGCCATGAACTGTACTGCGCGGGACATATGATGGAGGCTGCAGCGGCGTATTATGATGCGACAGGGAAGGATAAGCTGCTGCATGTGACGGAGCGGCTGGCGGACGCGATCATAAGCAGGTTCGGTTCGGAGGAAGGAAAAGAACACGGGATTCCCGGACATCAAGAGGTAGAGATCGGACTGATGAAGCTCTATCATACGACGGGAAAAGAGAAATATAAAAATATGGCAAGATATTTCCTTGAAGAGAGAGGAAAGAATCCGGATTATTTTTATCAGGAAAAAGTGAAAAGAGGCTGGCAGCATTGGGGACAATACAGCCTGGATAAGCTGGATGTGACCTACAATCAGGCGCATCAGACGATCTACGAACAGAAAGAGGCGGTAGGTCATGCCGTCCGCGCGCTGTATATGTATACCGCCATGGCGGACTTGGCGGGAACCGATGGGGACGAGAGGCTGTATGGAGCCTGCAGAACCCTGTGGGATAATATCGTGGGCAAAAAACTGTATATTACCGGCGGGCTCGGCGGAAATTCCGAGGGAGAAGCTTTTTCCGTGAATTATGAACTGCCGAACGATATGGCGTATGCAGAGACCTGCGCATCCATTGCCATGGTATTTTTTGCACATCACATGCTCGAAATGGATATGGACGGCGCTTATGCGGACATCATCGAGAAAGAATTATACAACAGCACGATCAGCGGGATGCAGTTGGACGGGGAAAAGTATTTTTACGTCAATCCGCTGGAGTGTGAGCCGAGTGTATCCGGGAAACTGTTCGGATACCGGCATGCGCTTCCGGTGCGGCCGGGATGGTATGCATGCGCATGCTGTCCGCCCAATCTGATCAGACTGGTCACTTCTTTGGGAAAATATTGTTTCAGCGAAAGCGATTCCACGATTTATTCCCATCTGATGATCGGGCAGAAGGCGGAAATGGAAAAAGCCGACATTACGATTAAGACGCGCTATCCGTGGGAAGGAGAGGCCGTGTATGGTGTTACGCCGAAAACGGAGCAGGAATTTACGCTGGCGATCCACATTCCTTACTATGTGGATTTTGAGAAACAAGAAGCGTATCTGACAGTGAACGGTGAAAAACTGGATGTGCAAAGTCTCATGAAAAAAGGATATGTGTACATTAAGAGACAGTGGAAAGCAGGCGATCAGGTCATCCTTCACTTCCCGATGGAGGTGCGCAGGGCATATGCCAATGAACATGTGCGCGAGGATGCGGGCTGTGTTGCGCTGCTGCGCGGGCCTGTTGTATATTGCTTTGAAGGGGTGGACAACGACGGGCTGCTCCAGAGCCTTCGCATTCCCAAAGATTTGAAAGCGGTGCCGGAGCTCTGCGAGGACGGTGTTCTGAAAGGAAATGTTCTGCTGAAGATCGAGGGCGTCCGCATGATCGGAAGCGGGGAACTCTACAGTGAGGAACCGCCGGTGAAGGAACGAGCGATTCTCACGGCAATTCCGTATTACGCGTGGGCGAACCGCGGCGAAAACCAGATGAGAGTCTGGATGCTGGAGGAGTCGTAGAAGCATATTATTTTAGAATCATCTCTCTTGCCACAATGTCTTGCAGGGACAGAATACCCTGCGGACGTTGTGGCGTTTTTATGGTACGATTTTATTAATTTTAGTTGAGAATCGCCTGTTTTTTCAGTATAATGAGAAAAAAATAATCCCCTAAAGAGTGAGTCCGATGAAAAATGTCATGAATCGTAAAAGGATATTGATTTACGGCGTGTCCTTCATACTGGTCAATGCCATTGTCATATTGGCAGGAGCTTTTTTCTTTTTCGGCAGGCAGGATTTTTCTTTTAATCAAAAAGAAAACTCGCATCTGATCGGCGCAAGCTATATGACGATGAATAATGAATTTTATAAGATCATAGATGAGGAGATCACGCATCGGGTAGAGGCGGAAGGCGACAGAATGATCCTGCGCGATCCGGCATTGGACGCGGACAGGCAGATCGAGCAGATTCAGGAAATGCTGAATATGGGCGTGGATGTGCTGATCATTACGCCGGTGGATTGGGCAAGTCTGACTCAGATTTTGGAAAAGGCGAAAGAACAGGGGACATTCATCGTGATATTAGATACGAACGTGCAGGACAGCGAGCTGCCTGACTGTACGATCACTTCTGATAATTATCAGGCGGGCGTTCTGGTGGGAGAATATTTCCTGACGCAGCATGACAGTGCGCGGATCGTCATTATGACGCATGAGGCCACGGTTTCCGGTCAGGAACGGGTGAAGGGCTTTGCGGATACGGTTTTACAAAATGAGAAGGTAGAGATTGTCGCGAGAATTGAGTGCGAAGGTCAGTTGGAGATCGCGATGCCCAAATTACAGCAATGCATTGAGGATGGCGTTTTGTTTGACAGTGTATTCTGCTTAAATGACTTGGCAAGCGTGGGAGCAGCGGCGGCACTGGACGAACAGCGTATGCTGGGTGGCGTGAAATTATACGGTGTGGATGCATCGCCGGATGCCAAGGCGTTGATTGCTGAGGGGATGATGGAAGCGTCGGCTGCGCAGTTTCCGACGCAGATCGGTAAGGAGGCGGCAGAGATCATTTATCGTTTGCTTGCGGGAGAAGAGGTTGAAAAAAATATTTTGGTACCGGTGGAACTGGTCACACAGGAGAATGTAGAACAGTTTGATATTAACAGATGGCAGTAGAAAGCAGGAACCTATATGGATGAGAACCGCATATCAAATAGCATCTATGCAGGGATGCTCAACTTAAATCTGATCATCATTCTTTACATAGCAGGAATCATGGCGGCGTGCCTGCTCGGATATGTACATGAGAACACGGCGCTTTCCTTTTTGCAGCAGGTTGGAAGTATCACGATGGCACCATGGAAAATTCCGGTGCTGTCCGTTCTGCTATATGGAAGTCTGGTGCTTTTTTTGTGTGCAAAAACAGAAAACAGCTTTTTGATCTATGGGAAAACAGGGATTGAAATTGCGATTTGTCTCATGCTCGTCCGGCTGCTCAATTTCAGTTATACCGGTATGCTCTTACTGATTTTGGCGGATGTGACGAGAAGAATGACAAAGGTGAAATGGAAATATCTTGCGATCGGTATCGTCTGTGCCGTATATCTTCTGTTGGACTATAATTTGTTTTCGGATCGGTATCACATTACGGCTCTTGAGACGTATCTGGTCTATTACCGAGGCGATATCCGTTCGATCCTGCTGGTGGTAAAGAATGTGTTGGGTTCCCTGAATATCCTGCTCTTTATCATTTACATGATTCAATTGATGCGTGCGCAGATGAGCGAGAAGGACAGAATCTTAAGTCTGAATGATAAGCTCAATCGGGCAAATGAGGAATTGCAGCTTGCAAACCGACAGATGGAGGAATATGCCAAAGAATCGATCAAGAATGCGGAGACACAGGAGAGGAACAGACTGGCAAGGGAAATTCATGATACGCTGGGACACAGTCTTACGGGAATCATCACGGGATTGGATGCGTGCGTCACGCTCGTGGATGTGGCACCCGACGCTGTCAGGGAACAATTGAAGGTCATTGCAGATGTCGCGAGAAACGGGATGACGGATGTGCGAAGGTCCGTCAAGGCGCTGCGCCCCGATGCGCTGGAAAAGATGGAACTGGAAAAGGCGCTTATAGAAATGATGGAGGAGACAAGGAAGGCCTCCCACGTGGAGATTGAATATTGCTGTACGGCGGAGCTGACACATTATAATAAGGATGAGGAGGAGATCATTTACCGGATCGTGCAGGAGAGCATCACCAATGCGATCAGGCACGGAAAGGCAAGCAAGATCATGATCGCCATCAGTATGGAGTATCATGTGATGAATATATGGGTGAAGGATAACGGCATCGGATGCAAGAAGATCGAGAAGGGCTTCGGGCTGCATCATATGGAGGAGCGGCTGGCGATGCTTCACGGGAGTCTCAATTATTTTACGGATAACGGTTTCATATTGGAAGCAAGTATTCCGATCAGATGGGGTGAGGAGAGATAGCGATGATTAAAATATTGATTGCGGACGATCAGGAGCTGATCAGGCAGAGCCTGCCGATCATTTTAAGAAGCGAGAATGATTTTGAAGTGACGGATACGGTGTGTAACGGGGTCGAAGTCATCCGGTCAGTCAGACAGAACAGACCGGATGTGATTCTGATGGATATTCGGATGCCGGAGATGGATGGTGTCGTCTGCACGCAGATCATAAAAGAAAATTATCCGGACATTAAGATCATTATCCTGACAACCTTTGATGATGACGAGTATGTATTTAATGCGCTCAAAAACGGCGCAAGCGGGTATCTGCTGAAGGGTGTTTCCATGAAGGAATTGGCGGAGGCGGTGCGAAAGGTTTATGAGGGAACCGCAATGATCAACGGCGATATTGCCTCCAAGGTGGTGAAGCTGTTTTCCAAGATGGCGCAGTCTAATATTACGATCCGGGTTGATGAGGAGAGCGCCATGGACTTGAAAGAGACGGAATGGCGGATTATTGCGCTGGTAGGGAGCGGATTATCAAATAAAGAGATTGCTGCGAAGATGAATCTTTCCGAGGGAACGGTCAGAAACGGTCTGAGTGTGATTTTAAGCAAACTGGATCTGAGGGATCGGACACAACTTGCGATATGGGCGGTGCAGACAGGAGCGGTCAACAGGATATCCGGAGACGAAGAAAGGGCATAGTGTGAAGAAAGATAAGTGGAAGCAGCGTTCGGCTGTTGCGGTTGGCGCAGCCCTGTTACTGATCGCCATCGTGATTTTGACGGATGCTTATCAAAAAATTCCATTCAGAAAAGAAGTCGTGCTGACGGTCGGCGTATTTTCCGACAGCTATTGGGAAGTGCAGAACGGGTATTCTTATCAGATTTTGGAAGATGCTATCGCATTGTTTGAGGAAGAGCATCCGGGCGTGCGTGTGGAATATGTCAGCGGGATTCTCAAAGAACATTATCCGGAATGGCTGGCGGAGCAGATGGTTCTCGGCAAAGCGCCGGATCTGTTTCTGGTGTTTGGAGAGAACTTCAACGATTTTGCTGAGATCGGCGCATTAAAGGACTTAAGCGGTCTGATGGAGAGTGATGACAGCTTTGAGAAGGAACGGTTTTATTCTTCTGCGCTCAATTGCGGGCGTTACGGAGAACGGCAATATGCGCTGCCCTATGAGTGTGCGCCGAAGCTGATGTTTGTCAATAAAACAATCTTGACGGAGGAAGGAATCCCGCTTCCGGGGGAGAACTGGACATGGGAGGATTTTTATGAGATCTGCGCGGCGGTTACGAAGGATACGGACGGAAACGGCACCCTTGACCGGTTCGGCGTTGTGGGATACACGTGGGCGGATGCGTTTGATTCGAATGGGGTGCAGCTTTTTGACAGGAGGGGAACAGAGTGCTATCTGACTGGAGAGGAGGTCAGAGAAGCAATTTTGTTTATGGAGAAGCTGAACGGCCTGCACGACGGATATAGTGTGGGAAGTAAGGACTTTGATCTGGGAAATGTAGCGTTTCAGCCGATGCTTTTTTCAGAATATAGGGCGTATAAACCTTATCCGCTCAGTATCAAGAAATACTCTGGATTTGAGTGGGAATGTATTCCCATGCCGGCCGGAAATCACGGCGCAAACATATCGGAGCTGGATACGCTTTTGCTTGCAATGAATGCGAATACTTCGCAGACGGAATATGCGTGGGAATTGATGAAGCTGCTTTCTGCTGATGAGCGGATTCAATCGGAAATCTTTACCTACTCTGAGGGCGTATCCGTCCTGAAGGATGTGACAGAATCAGATGAAACATTGCAATTATTGATCGAAAGATCGGGGGATAATAACGGTTTTAATCTGGATGTCTTAAGCGATGCCGTAGAACATGCTGCAGTGACATTCGGATTTCGGAACCGCGAAGAGGCGATGGAGGAGGTGAATAAAGCGGTCAGGGATATTATGGAGGGCAGTTCCAACATCAGCATGGAGCTGATCATATGGAATCGCGAAATCAATCAATTTTTGAAGAATCAGATCAATCGTTGACGAATCTGTGACAAACATCATAAAAAATGTGACAAATGTCATGATAAAAAGGTGACACATGTGAGATGTACATGTGTCACCTTTTTCATATACTTGTATTACAAACAAAAATAAATGGAAGAATAGTAGAAGGAGGGATTGAAATGAAATATGTGTTATTGGTCAGTCATGGCATGTTTGCACCGGGATTGCACAGCGCGCTCGATATGCTTGCGGGAGAAGGAAGAGAAGACATTCTGTCAGTAAGTCTCGAGAACGGTATGGGTTCGGATGTATATGCAGACAATGTCAGAAAATGCCTTGAAGCGGTCGGACCGGAAGATGAGATCCTGTTGTTTGGCGATCTGGTAGGCGGTTCACCGCTGACGACAGCAGCAAATGTCATCGCGGAAAAAAATCTGTTAGAAAGAACCGTGATGATGGGAGGCATGAGCCTTCCGCTCGTATTAAGCGCTGCTCTGATGAAGGACAGCATGGGCTTAAAGGAGCTTCCGGGAATGTTGATTCCTGAGGCGAGGGAAGAATTAAAAGAGTTTCAGATCACAAGTGAAGAATCTGAGGATGACATCTAAAAGGAGGGGTAAAAAATGGCAGTATCATTTATTCGAGTGGACGATCGCATGATCCACGGACAGACATGTACCAGATGGGCTTTGGAGTATCCCTGCGACGGCTTGATCGCGGTCAACAATGCGGCGGCAGGAAACTCTGTTCTGAAAGCGGCGTACAAGAGTGCGAGCGGAAAGAAAACGTTTGTATGGACGCTGGATGAGTTCAAAGAAAAGAGCGGAAAGGTGCTGGAGAGCAAGGACAATTATTTTTTGATCACCAAAAATCCGCTGGATATGGAGAAGATTCTGGTGGAGCAGGGATTTCAGCCGGGAATCAAGGATGTGATCATCGGCCCCTGCAATGACAGACCGGGCACCACAAAACTTGGAAATAATCAGTCGATCACACAGGAGGAAGCGCAGGCACTTGAGAATATCATGAACGCGGGCTACAATGTGGAGTTTGCGCTGCTCAAGGATGAAGCGATCGGTAATTGGAAAAAGTTCAGAGGTCAGTTTGGCTTTCACTAGACAATAAAATTATCTTAACAAGTAATAGGACAGGTATAGGAGGGAACAATATGGAAATCAGTTGGATACAGGCAGCCATCTTGGGATTGTTTGCGTGCCTGGCGAGTATGCCGGGCTTAGGAGGCACTTCCATCGGTAACTATACGCTGGGAAGACCGTTGATCGGCGGTCTTGTGTGCGGAATTGTTTTAGGAGATCTGAGAGCAGGTATTTTAGTCGGATGTGCGATGCAGATTGTTTACATCGCATTGGTTACGCCGGGAGGAACGGTGTCGGCAGATGTCCGTGCCGTCAGCTATATTGGTATTCCGCTGGCAATGGTCGCGTTAAAGAGCTACGGTCTGGATGCAGATACGACTGAGGGGTCGGCGCTTGCAACCTCATTCGGCACGATGGTAGGTACCTTGGGAACCGTATTATTTTACGGAACAGCGACCATCAATCTGGCATGGCAGCACATCGGCTGGAAAGCGGTGGAGAAGCGGCAGTATAAAAAACTGTATCTGGTAGATATGGGACTGCCTTGGATTTCCCACCTCGCATGCTCTTTCATCCCGACCTTGGTCATGTGTAAACTGGGAGCAAGCGTCGTGGATGCGATCAAGACTGCGCTTCCGATGGACGGCATTGCGATGAAGACCTTATTTACCGTAGGAGCGCTGCTTCCCTGTGTAGGTATTGCGATCCTGTTAAAGCAGATTGTAAAGAGTGCAGCGGACTTTATACCGTTCCTGTTCGGCTTTGTACTGGCGGCATCGCTGGGAATTAATTTGGTTTCCGCAACCGTAGTAGCAGGCATGTTTGCGATCATTATCTATAGGATCAAAATGCTTTCCGTAAGAAAGCCGGAGCTTGCAGGCGGAATCGATGATGAAGAGGAGGAGATCTGACCATGGAAAAGAAATTATCAAAAAAAGCATTGTTAAAGTCCTTTCATAATTGGTACTATGGTCATCTTACCTGTTTCTCCCAGGAGCATATGCAGACTTTCGGTTATCTGTGCGCCATGCTTCCGCTTGTAGAGGAGTTGTATCAGGATGAAGATGAAAAAGCAAACGCGATGAACACATACACGGCGTTCTTTAATACCGAGCCGCAGCTGGGTACGGTTATCGTCGGTATGACGGCGGGATTGGAGGAAGCGAGGGCAAACGGAGCGGATGACGTGGATGATGAGACCATCAACAGTCTGCGTGCCGGTCTGATGGGACCCGTAGCCGGTATTGGAGATTCACTGGTCGTAGGAACCGTGATTCCGATCTTGCTTGGTATTGCATTGGGAATGTCCACGGGCGGATCGCCGCTTGGTGCGATCTTTTACATTATCGTATGGAACCTGTTTGCTTATTTCGGCATGAGATTCCTTTATTTCAAAGGTTATCGGCTCGGCGGAAAAGCAGTGGACTTTTTGATCGGTGCGCAGGGTGAGGCGCTCAGGGAATCTGTTTCCACATTGGGCGGTATCGTGATCGGTGCGGTCGCGGCGACATGGGTAAGCGTCAAGACGTCATTGCAATTGTTTAACGAGGAAGGGGAAGCCTATCTGACGTTGCAGGATAAGCTGGACGAAGTATTCCCGGGCTTGTTGACAGCGGTGGTGATTGTGGTATGCTGGTTCTTGATGGCAAAGAAAAAAATGTCTCCGATCAAGGTGATGCTGCTCTTAGTTGTCGTTGCGCTTGTCGGTGTACTGGTTGGATTCTTTGATCCGCAACTGGTATACTAATGTTGGGAGGTTGTGCCATGAATGCTGTAGAAAAAGAAAAATTGATGTCAGAAGCAAAAATGCAGATGACGGCTCTCAAAAAGATCAATAGATGGAAAAATATTGCCATTGTCCTTTCCGCCGTTGGTGTCGCAATCGCCTACGGAGGGTTTGCGGGAACAGCCTCGTATCTTTTCTTCGGCATTCTTGGCATTTTTCTCACGGTAGCGGGCTTTGCTGCTGCGGCTGTTTTTGGGCTCGGTCTGAAAAACGGACGCAGGAATGTAGAAAAGATGCTCTGCGTACTTGACGGGAGCAGAAAAGCATGAAATACAAATTGTTCTGTATTGATCTGGACGGGACATTGCTTACCGACCGAAAAGAGATCGACGGGCGGGATATAGTGGCACTCCGAAAAGCTTCGGATCAGGGCGTGAAAATCGCGCTGATCACAGGAAGGATGCCGGCAGCGACGGACATGATCGTGAGGAAGCTTGCGATCCCGTGCATCCGCGCCTGCAATGCGGGCACCTATATTCTGAAAGATGAGTGCTGCATCCATACCGAATATTTATCGGTTGATACAATGAAGGAGGTTTATGAGAGTATCCAAAGGTTCGGGGTTCCGCTTTGGATATTCCGCGGCAGACAGTGGTATGTTACGTCAAAGGATTCTTTCGTGTATACGGAGGAAGGACTGATCAATCGCATGGCGGAAGAGACGTCGGTGGAAGCGCTTGCCCTAAAGTGGATACGTGAGCAGACGGGACCGAACAAATTGTTGATCGGAGCGGAACCGTCAATCGTACAGAATGTTTGCGCAGTATTAAGAAATCGTCAGGACGCGGATATGGCATGCTCGTCGGAGAATTATCTGGAAATCTTTCCCAAAGGAATGAATAAGGGGAAGGCGCTGCGCGTGATCTGTGAGAAAGAAGACATTCCGGTTCGGGAAACGGTTGCGTTCGGAGATCAGGAGCTGGATATTCCGATGATAGAAGCGGCAGGTACTGCGGTCGCTATGGGAAATGCGATAGAGGAATTAAAGCAAAAGGCGGATCATATCACAAAAACAAACAACGAAGCGGGAATTGCATATGCGATAGAACATTTTTTGAATTATTAAACATTACGAAAATGGGATTGGGATTGAAAGGAGAGAGCGATATGGTAAAATTCACATTTACAGTCAAGGATGAGATGGGACTTCATGCAAGACCGGCGGGGCTGCTTGTCAAGGAAGCGGCGAAATGCACGAGCAAGGTCACGATTAAAAAAGGAGATAAATCCGGTGATGCCAAGCGCATTTTTAATCTGATGGGGCTTTCGATCAAGCACGGTGAGGAAGTGGAAGTGATGGTCGAGGGAGAGAAGGAGCAGGAAGAAGCGGCTGCACTGGAAGCGTTTATCGCAGAGAATATTTAGTGTTTTCGGAAATGGGGTGAGGGCATGAAGAGATATAGCGGAAAAGCAGTTTTCCATGGGATTGCCATTGGAAAAATACAACTATTGAAGAAAAAAGAAACGAATGTTTTCAGAAATCATATAGAGGATGTAGAGCAGGAAATCGCTAGAGCGGAAAGGGCTGTGACGGAGACGGAGGATCAGCTTAAAAAATTGTATGACAAAGCGCTGCTTGAAGTAGGAGAGTCCGGTGCGGCAATCTTTGAAGTGCATCAGATGATGCTGCAGGATCAGGATTATCAGGAGTCCATTCAGAATATTATCCGCACCCAGCAGGTGAACGCGGAGTACGCGGTGGCGATTACAGCGGATAATTTTTCCGAAATGTTTGCCCAGATGGAAGACGCCTATATGAAAGAGCGGGCGGCAGATGTCAAAGACATTTCCGAGAGACTGATCCGGGTGTTATCTGCGGAAGAAAAAGAGGACCTTGATACGGATGGAGCCACGATCATTGTCGCGGATGATCTTTCTCCGAGCGAGACGGTTCAGATGGATAAGAGTAAGGTCAAATCATTCGTGACGCGTTACGGCTCGTCGAATTCCCACACGGCAATTCTGGCAAGAACCATGAATGTACCGGCATTGATCGGGGTTGCATACGAGGATGACATCGACGGCATGACGGCAGTCGTGGACGGCTTCAAGGGAGAATTGATCGTAGAGCCGGATACGGACGTTCTTGCGGAATATGAGAAAAAAGCAGCCGAAGAAGCAGAAAAACAAAAACTGCTGCAGGAGTTAAAAGGCAAGGAGACCGTGACGCAGAGCGGTAAACAGATCCGGCTTTATGCAAACATCGGAGGGATCTCCGATCTGCAGGCAGTCATGCAGAATGACGCCGCGGGGATCGGATTGTTCAGAAGCGAGTTCCTGTATTTGGAGAAGGATGATTATCCGACCGAGGATGAACAGTTTAAGGTCTACCGTTCCGTGGCGGAAACGATGGCTGGGAAAAAGGTCATTATTCGGACATTGGACATCGGTGCGGATAAACAGATCGGTTATTTTGGTTTGGATAAAGAAGATAATCCGGCGATGGGCTACCGCGCGATCCGTATCTGTTTGACGCGCATTGATATTTTCAAGACACAGCTCCGCGCACTGTATCGTGCCAGCGCGTACGGGAACATCGGAATCATGTTTCCGATGATCATCTCCGTGAACGAGGTAAAGCGGATCAAGGAAATTGTGGAGGAAGTGAAGCGGGAGCTGAAAGAAAACGGTATTGCGTACGGAGAAGTGGAACTGGGGATTATGATCGAGACGCCGGCTGCCGTGATGGTCAGCGAGGAGCTCGCAAAAGAAGTGGACTTCTTCAGCATCGGGACGAATGATCTGACGCAGTACACGCTTGCAATCGACAGGCAGAATGCAAAGCTGGATGATTTCTATGACGCGCATCATCCTGCCATTCTGCGCATGATCCGGATGGTTGTCGAAAACGGGCACAAAGGCGGGGCGTGGGTAGGAATCTGCGGCGAGCTAGGTGCGGATTTAGAATTAACAAACGAATTTGTGGAAATGGGAATTGACGAATTGAGCGTATCTCCTTCCTGTATTCTTCCGATCCGAAAGAAGATACGGGATCATCAATGACAGCCCTCATTTCATCCCAATTTTGATAGATGGAAGCCGTCGGTCAAAGAAATTTTGGCCGGCGGCTTCGCATGTCTGTGAAAGCAGACTTTAGCGGGACCGTTCAACAGATACGCATCCGGAGCAGGACGCATATGGACAAGACGGTGCCAAACAGGTAGAATGAATATAAAATATAAAGAATCGGGGAGACAGGTATGACGAACAGAGAGCGAAGGGATGCGGGATTGGCGTATATTTCGGATGACAGCGTTTTTGAAGAGCAGAAAGCCTGCAGAAGAATTCTGCAAAAATTGAATTTCATGGATCGTGCAGATTTTGCAGGGATCAAGGAGGTGATCAAAGAGCTTTTCGGGAAATCGGAGGATGCGTTTGTAAATCCGCCGTTTTACTGCGATTACGGGACACATATTGAAGTGGGTAAAAATTTTTTTGCAAACTATAATTGCACGATGCTGGATGTGGCGAAGATCAAAATCGGAGACAACTGCCAGATGGCACCGAATGTAGCAATTTACACGGCCGGACATCCTGTTCATCCGGTCAGCCGTAATTCTGCCTATGAGTACGGCAAAGAGGTCATATTGGGCGATAATGTATGGATTGGCGGAAATACAGTCATCTGCCCGGGGGTACATATCGGAGATCATGTTGTGATCGGTGCAGGCAGTGTGGTGACGAAAGATATTCCGGACTGGTGCATCGCAGCAGGAAATCCATGCAGGGTTCTTCGCAGGATCACGGATGAGGATAAAAGAAAGCTGTTTCGAGATGAGGAGATCGACGAAGAGGCATGGAATGATATTACAGTGAGAATGACGTTTTAGACGGGAGGGATCCTTTTATGCAGATGGAACAGATTAGAATTTCACATCATAATCGGACAGTGGATGGAATGTGTTACAAACCGGACGAAAAAGGACGGTTGCCGATGGTGATTTTCAGCCATGGCTATAATGGGTGCAAAGAGGATTTTGAGATCACTGCAAGATATTTTGCGCAAAACGGGATCGGCGCGGTCTGTTTTAATTTTTGCGGCGGCAGTATGAGGGATACCAGCGGTTTCCCGACGACGGAAATGACATTGTTTACGGAAAAAGAAGACTTAAACGCTGTGATAGATGAGGTTAAGACTTGGAACTGGGTTGACAGCGGCAATCTCTATTTATTCGGCGGCAGTCAGGGAGGGATGGTATCTGCTTTAGCTGCAGAGGAAAGAAGCGCTGACATTCGGGCGCTCTTATTATTGTTTCCGGCATTTTGTATTGCGGATGACTGGAATGCGCGATTTCAGCGGATGGAAGATATTCCGGATACGGAGGAATTGTGGGGGATGAAGCTGGGGCGCAGATTTTTTGAGACCATTCGTGATTTTCAGATCAAGGAACGGATCGGCAGATTTTCGGGGAAAGTTCTGTTAATGCATGGGACGGAGGATCCAGTGGTTGATCCGGATTATGCGGTATGGGCATCGACACAATATTCGAATGCTGTTTTAGAAATCTTTCAGGGCGAGGGACATGGTTTTTCTGAGGAGGGAAACAGGCGGATGGAAGCCATGGCACTCTATTTTATTCATGAGTGTATGAGGGATGAATGCCTGTTTTTGCCAAAAGTGTTTCCGTCTTGAGAATCTCCCGCAAAAGTGCTATAATGTGTCCATATGTCAGAAAGGCGTGAGGATTATGATGAAAAGAGAATGGATGAATGCAGGAGTCGCGGAGGAGACCGTGGAACTTGTGCTCGCCTTTGAACGGGACGGCGGTATTTCATACGGGAACCGTTCTGCGCTTGAGAAGCTCGGTTATGCGCAGGAAGAACTGTTGGCAGGCAGTATGTGTGAAGTATTCAGACAGGAATTTCAAAGGGAAGACGGAAGCTACGCCGATTTTGACAGGACGCTTCTGAAAGACGGTCAGGAGACGGTCATGTACCGCAGGAATAACGCCTGCTTTCCGGTGATGCTGCGCCTGTTTGAGGATGAAGACGGAGGCGGTTATCTGATGGCGGAGGACATTGCCTATCGGAAAAACACGGACGTCCGGATCCGCCAGCTCAAAGAGGAAGAGGAGGCAAACCAGAAGGCGCGCAATGAGTTTACCGCAAATGTGACGCATGAGCTGCGTACCCCCGTCAATGGGATCAAAGGGCATGTGACGGCGCTCTCGGAGAATGTGCAGGATGCGGAAGTCAAAAAGACACTCGACATTATCCTTTACTGCTGTGATAATATGTCCGCTATCATCAACAATATACTCGATTTTTCTAAAATGGAAGCGGGCAAGTTTACGCTTGAGGATAAAGAATTTGATTTTTATAAGATGATGGATCAGATCGTTGCGACGCATACGGTGGCCATCAATAAAAAAGAGCTTCAATTCAGGGTACATATCGACGAGACCATACCGCAGCGCCTGATCGGAGATGAGCTGCGTGTCGGACAGATCTTAAATAACCTGCTCTCCAATGCAGTGAAGTTCACAACGGTCGGCCAGGTAAGCGTGGACGTGAGCAGAACCATGCAGACAGGGGATGAGGTAGAGTTGTTTTTTATGGTGCGGGACAGCGGGATCGGCATCTCAATGGAGGAGCAGGATAAGCTCTTTCAGAGCTTTAAGCAGGTGGACGCTTCCATTACCAGGCGGTTTGGCGGCACGGGCTTAGGACTTTCCATTACGAAGCAGCTTGTGGAGATGATGAACGGAACAATCCATGTGGAGAGTGAAAAAGGAAAGGGAAGCTGCTTTTCCTTCAGCATTCACCTCCGCACGGGAGAGAATGCGGATGAAAGCCGGGATATGAGCGAGACTTATCGCAACTGGAATCATCTGACGGGGAGCATGGAG
The DNA here is from genome assembly GCA_947176965.1 of uncultured Lachnospiraceae bacterium. Classification (GTDB taxonomy): domain Bacteria; phylum Bacillota; class Clostridia; order Lachnospirales; family Lachnospiraceae; genus DLAJ01. The sequence continues at coordinate 23,059 of CAMWSU010000040.1, forward strand.
GAGATCGGACAGGAGGAGCGTCTGACATTCGGGACAAAGGAGAATCGGGAAGAACTGAAAAAACGGCTGGAGAAGCTTGTTCTTTCCATTGAGCTGGCTTCGTGGGAAAAGGCGGAGACACTTGCGCAGACGATCAAAACGCTCACGAAGGATCGGGAGAGCGACTTAAAGCGGCCAATCCTACAGATGGAAATGGCGCTTCGCAAAGAGAATTATGAGAAAAGCATTGCGGCGTATGAGAATGTGAAAGCGACGATCACAGCGCTGCTTGAGGATACCGGAGAGGTACGGTAGCAGAGAGAGGGGGCTTATCAGGTGGCAGAAAAAAAGAATCCGGCAAAAATACTGATTGTGGACGACTTGAGCGTCAACGTGAAGATTTTGGAGAATATCATACAGGCGGAAGGACATGAGGCGCTTTGCGCGTTAAGCGTGCACAGAGCGCTTGAAATTATGAATCAGACGATGCCCCAGCTCATTTTATCCGATTTTTCGATGCCGGGCATGAACGGATTGGAATTTTGCAAGCTGTTGAAAAGCAACCCGCGCACACGGGAAATCCCGTTTATCTTTATTACGGTTGCCAATTCGGGCGAGGATAAGCGCGCGGCATTTGAGGCGGGGGCAGTTGATTTCATTCCGAAGCCCTTTGAACCGATCGAAGTCGTCATGCGTGTGAATAACCAACTGAACAGCTACCGCATCAAGCAGGAGATGGAAAATTATAACCGCATGATGCACCGCATGGTCGAGGAGCAGAAAAAGCAGGTGCTTGAGGAGCAGGAGCGCGTGCTGCTTGCGTTGGCAAAGATTGTGGAACGGCGTAACACAAACACGGATAACCATTTTGAAAAAGTTGGTCATAACAGTCGTTTGATCGCACAGAGCCTTCAGCTTGTACCCGAGTATGAGAATCTGATCACGGACGAGTTTGTGGATACGATTTCGACAGCATCCGTTCTGCATGACATCGGCGACATCTTTTTTAACGAAGGAATTGCCTCTCAGCAGGAAAGCGGTAATATCAGTATGGAAGAGATCAGGCTGCACACGGAGGAGGGCGCGAAGATCTTAGAGGAGATCAACGGCGGCAGCCACACAAGTCCGGCGTTAAATATGGCGATTCTGATCGCTCGCAATCATCACGCAAACTGGGACGGAAGCGGCTATCCTGAGGGACTTTCGGGAACGGATATTCCGCTGGAAGCGCGGATCACGGCGGTGGCGAATGATTTTGACGCATATCTCGGGCATCGGCACGGCGGTGTCGGACATACGGTGGAGGAGAGTATCCGGATGATCAACGACAAGAGCGGGACCGTATATGACCCGCATATTGTGGATGTGTTTAACAAAATATACAAACAGTTGCGTATTGAATGAGAATAAATACAAAATAACCACTGAAATTTTATTGACAGACAGGGCTGAAACGATTACTATATTATAGAGTAGCAATATCTTTTTACTAAAAAATAATAGAATAATGTGGGTGATATAGGTGTTAACGGACAGTGAATTTCAGAAAACAGTCGCTTATGTAAAGGCACATTACGGAATTGACCTAAGTGAAAAGCGGGTTTTGGTGAATGGGAGACTGGAAACCTACTTTCTGAGAAATGGCTACAACAGCTTTGACGAGTTCATGAAAAAGGTAATGGACAATCCGAAAGGCGAGGAAGCGGAAAGCCTGATCAATGTATTAACAACGAACCATACCTATTTTATGAGAGAGTCGGAGCATTTTGACTATTTAGTAAAAGTAGTACTTCCATATCTAAAGGTGCGGGCGGCGGGCACGAAGGATCTGCGTATCTGGTCGGCGGCATCATCTACGGGGGAAGAGCCGTACGCGCTCGCCATGTACTTAATGGAATATTTTGGACTCGATCATGCGTGGGATACAAGAATATTGGCAACGGACATTTCGACGAGGGTGTTAGAGCATGCCATCAAAGGCGTGTACCTGAAGGAACAGATAGAACCGCTTCCTGAAAAGTGGAAAAGGCGATTCTTTCAGGACATAGGAAATGAACAGTACCGCGTGAAGGATGAGTTAAAGAATCAGGTGTTTTACCGCCGGTTCAATCTGATGGATCCTTTCCCGTTTAAGAGACGATTCCATGTTGTTTTTTTACGCAATGTCATGATTTATTTCAAGGATGACGTGAAGTATAATCTGGTTCAAAAAGTATATGACTTTATGGAACCGGGCGGTTATCTGTTTATTGGACAGACTGAGTCTTTGGATAAAACGAAAATGAAATTTGATTACATACAGCCATCTATTTACAGGAAAAGGGAATGAGCCTATGAGACCGATTAAAGTATTAGTAGTGGACGACTCTATTCTGTTTCGGAATCTGCTTGTACAGAGCTTGGAGTCGGATCCCAATATTCAGGTGGTCGCGCAGGTGGCGGATGCCTTTGCAGCGCGTGACGCGATTATTCAGTATAAGCCGGATGTCATGACGCTTGACGTGGAGATGCCGAAGATGAGCGGTATTGAATTCTTAAGAAGACTGCTGCCGCAGTATCCGCTGCCGGTTGTCATGATCAGTTCGCTCAATGATAAGGTATTTGATGCGCTTGCCGCAGGAGCCGTTGATTTTATCAATAAACCTTCCAATCTTGACAGAGCACAGCTAAGCGTGTTCTTAAAGCAGGAGCTTGTCACAAAGATCAAGATTGCATCAACGGCGAAGGTCGGGAAATTTAAACATGCTGCCGTGATGAATGCCGAGCATTCACTGAATCCGGCATATCGCGATAAGATTGTTGCGATTGGTGCGTCTACGGGCGGAACGGAAGCAATCTATGAAGTGGTGAAGCAGTTTAAGCGTGATATTCCGGGTGTTGTCATTGTGCAGCATATGCCGCCCGGATTTACGAAAATGTATGCGGACAGACTGAACAACCAGTGTGAGGTCGCCGTAAAGGAAGCAACGTCAGGAGACAGAGTCATTCCGGGACAGGTGTTGATCGCGCCCGGAGACAGGCAGATGCGCCTTGTCAGAGTCGGAGACGAATTTCAGGTGGAGTGCAGGGGAACCGATAAGGTGAGCGGACACTGTCCCTCCGTCGATGTGCTGTTTGATTCTGTTGCTCGTGTTGCCGGAAAGAAAGCAATCGGAGTCATTCTGACGGGTATGGGAGGCGACGGCGCGCGAGGACTCTTGAAAATGCGTGAGGCGGGTGCGCTGACGGTTGGACAGGATGAAGCAAGCTGTGTGGTATACGGTATGCCGAAGGTCGCATATGATTTAGGAGCGGTCCAACACCAATGCACGCTGACGGCAATTGCTAAAAAAGTATATAGTCTTTTGGATACCAAGTAGCAGATACCATACGGAAAGGAGAGAGGAAGATGAAGACACTATTGGCCGAAGATGATTTCGCCAGCCGGAAGTTCATGGACAAATATTTGTCACAGTTTGGCGAATGTGATGTGACCGTGGATGGCGAAGAAGCCGTGGATGCCTTTATGATGGCGCTTGAGGCTGATGATCCATATGATTTGGTCTGCCTCGATGTAATGATGCCGGTTTTGGACGGTTATCAGGTTCTAAAAGCGATCCGTGATATTGAAGCAGGAAACGGAACACCGAAGGAAGACCGGGTAAAGATCATTATGACCACCGCATTGAACGAAGAGCGCAATGTAAAAATGGCGTTCGAGTTGGGCTGTGAAGCGTATTCCGGCAAGCCGATCGATGTGGAGAAGTTTGAGCAGGTGCTCAAAAAAATGAAGTTGATCTGAGAATCGGCTTTATGCCAGTAATTACGGCATGGATAAAAGCGGTGCGCGGGAAACGGGCGTCCGCTGGAAAGGGAGAATATGGCAGAAGAATTTAACACAGACGGAATGCTTGATATGTTCCTCTTTGAGAGCAGTCAGCTTTTGGAAAAGCTGGAAGGCATCATATTGGAAAAGCAGGACGCGGAGTGTTTTGATGATTCCGACATCAATGAAATTTTCCGCATCATGCATACGATCAAGGGTTCCTCGGGAATTATGCTTTTTGAGAACATCACAAAGGTTGCTCATAAGCTGGAAGATGTATTCTACTATTTAAGAGAATCCCATCCGGAAAACGTTCCCCATTTGGAGCTTGTGCAGAAGGTGCTTGCCGTATCCGATTTCGTCAATGCGGAGATGGAGAAGATTCGGGATGGCAACAAGTCGGATGGTGACGAGAAAGAGATTGTCGCAGATTTGGATGCATTTTTGAAGCAACTCAAGGGAGAGATCAAAGAACAGGGAATCAAGCTTCCGAGAGAAAATAAGCATGAAGAGCCGACACAGTTCTATATCGCGCCGGTGGCGAGTCCGGACAGTCTGTTTTACAGGATCGTGATTCATTACAGAAACGATACACAGATGAGCAATATCAGAGCGTATTCTGCGACTTACGCGCTGAAAGAGATAGCCGAAGATTTGTTGTATTCGCCTGAAGACATCATTAGTAACGAGGAAAGCTCCGAGGTCATTTTATCGGAAGGCTTTTACATGCTGCTTCAGACGAAGAACAGCAAAGAAGACATTTTAGCCTTGATCGACAGCGTGGAAGCGGAAAAAATTGATATAGACCAGATCACGGCGGAGCAGTTCGGAAAGGGACTTGCGGAGATCAATCATGAACCGATCATGCCGTAACAATCTGTGCAAGCGGAAGAAGTACCGGCAGCCGCGCCGACGGTAGATGTACCGCAGCCGGATAAGTCGAAGCCGATCGCACCCGGT
>CAMWSU010000041.1 GCA_947176965.1 uncultured Lachnospiraceae bacterium
TATGTCCGCGTCACGGACAATTCAGTTAAGACAAGTGTAGCAGAGCATGAGCATGGTGGCAATGTGCATTTTTCACAAAGAATTGGATGAGAAAAAACGGGGTAAAAGGCGAAAAAGTTCGGCATTCTATACAAAAAATTCAGCAAACATTCGTAAAAAAGGAAAACTTATGGCGCTCGTTTTCTGTTTTCAATGTTACGTTGAAGTCACATTTTTTAATAAGTATGGAAAAAATCAATAATCCCGCTTGACATGTAATATTATATACCGTATAGTATTATCACAACAATATTATACGATATATAATATTGCGTGAAAGTATAAGATAAATACCACTGTTTTGGTTATTGCGAAACACGACCGGCGTGTTTAATCTGCTGATGGGACTGTGTTTCGCGATCACTTACCATTGTGTGCCATCATTTGTATGGGAAGGAGGAAAACACATGGTCTTTAACACGGGCGCGGCGCTGCTCGATGCGATCGTGCTGGCGCTGGCTGCGAGGGATGACGAGGGGACTTATGGCTATAAGATCACACAGGATGTGCGCCAGGCAATTGAATTGTCCGAGTCAACGCTGTATCCGGTGCTTCGCAGACTCCAGAGGGATGACTGTCTTTTGGCGTATGATAAAGAGTTTGCCGGCAGAAATCGGCGATACTATCGGATCACGGACATTGGCAGGGCGAAGCTGCACTGGTATGAATTGGAATGGAAAAGCTATGCGGAAAAAATAACAGGTTTATTTGAGGGAGGAAAGGGAGATGAATAAGGAAGCTTTTATCCGGCGGCTGCGTGAGCTTCTTGCAGGGCTTCCGCAAAATGAGGCGGCGGAGGCGATACAATATTATGAAGACTATTTTGCGGACGCCGGAGCGGAAAACGAGGCAAAGGTCATTGAGGAGCTTGGCAGTCCGGAAAAGGTAGCGGCAAACATCCGCGCGGATTTAGGAATGGAGGGAACCGGAAGCGATTATGAGGGGAATACGCCAAGCGGCGGCGTGTATAGCTCAGGCAGCAGATCGGGAAGCGATGGCAATTATCATGACAGCGATGCGGGAAGTACGCAGAGTAACGGCAGCTATGGCAGAGAACGTGAAAGTGGCGGCAGAGACCGTTACGACAGATACCACGGCGACAGCGACAGCAGCCGTTATCACGGCTATGCTGACCCGCCGAAAGAAAAGCATACGGCACTGTGGATCGTGCTTGCGATCTGCACCTGCTATCTTTGGATTCCGCTGTTGTTCGTGGTGTTGGTTTTAGTGTTTGTGGCGATCATTGTGGCCTGCGCATTGAGCTTCGCGTTTGGTGTGACCGCTTTTGCCTTCGGCGTGGCGGCGATCGCGATGATCGGCGTGGCGATTGTCAGGATGTTCATATCGCCCGCAGGCGGTCTGGTGCTCTTAGGTGCAGGACTTGTCATTGCGGGACTGACGATCTTCTGTATGTATTTGGTGCTTCGGCTGTTCGGTTCGGCGATTCCCGCATTGTTCAGATGGATCGGCTCGCTTGGCAAAAAAGCACAAAGAAGGAGAGGTGATGCGCGATGAGACGGTCAACAAGAAAGTGGCTGACTTTGGCGGGCTGCATGGTTGCGGCAGGACTTTTGATTCTTGCAATCGGATCAGGCATGGGCGGTTTTCCTCAGGTGAGAGATTGGGTTGAAAACGGAGAATTATCGTGGCATTTCGGCTATGGTACATGGGGATGGGGAGATTCGGTGAAATTCAATGACAGGTATCCCATCTATGAAGGGGCAGTGAGCCGGACAAAGATAGAGGATGCTGCACAGATCGAGCGCCTGAACTTCGACGTCGGGGGAGGCCGGGTAGTGATTAGAACGTCGGAGGACGGCGGCTATTGGTTTTCGAGTGATAATGCAAAAAAGTATCAGTGTTATGCGGATAACGGCGTACTGGAATTGCGTGTAAAAGGCGGTTCATGGGTCGCAAACCACAGCGACGAGCATGTGATCACGCTTTGGATACCGAAAGAGGTATCTTACCGTGAGATCGATCTGGAAATCGGAGGTGGTATACTGGAAGCGGATATGCTTGCAGGTACGGATATTTCCATTGAGATCGGTGCCGGCAGCATTGAGGCGGATACGCTTACGGGCGATCGGATCAGTCTGGAATTAGGCGCAGGAGAAATCACGGTGCGAAGCGCAGAGGCGGATCAATTTTCGGTTGAGATCGGCGCAGGTGAGGCCGCGATCACGTCGCTTTCTTCCCGGACGCTTAAGGTGGACGTAGGCGCAGGCCAGATCACTTTGGAAGAAAGTGCCGTGCAGGACGCCGATATTTCCGTAAGCATGGGACAGATCCGTTATCAGGGAATGATTGCGGGAGATTTGGATGCGGACTGCTCCATGGGACAGATCGATCTGGAGTTGACCGGATATATGGAGGATCACAATTATGAGGTTAACTGCTCTATGGGTGAGGTCAGCCTGGGTGGGGAATCCGTCAGTGGGGTGGCGGGTACACGTAAGATAGATTTCAACGCAGCAAGCGATTTTGACATCAATTGCAGTATGGGCGGTATCAGCGTGACATTCAAGGAACCATAAAAACGAGCCGGTTGAAAAGGCGCCCGTTTCATGAACAGTTTGCAGCAAGAAAGAGAATGCTGAGCTGGTTATGAAACGGGCATTTTTTGGTCTCACCGTCGAAACGTTCGGAAATTTTTCTGAATGAATCGCGATCGGAATGCTTTCGAAATCAATGACTTTAAGGAGAAAATTTGCTATAGTATAAATAAACTGAGAGTTCACATAGCAAAGTCTTATAAGTTGACAGGAATTGAGCGCGGAATTGGGAGAGAAGGGGGCGGTGCACCATGGTTTCACTAGAGAATATTGCTGATTTCTACTCAAAATACAAGAAGAATCTGGAAGCGGAATCCGAGATTGTCAATGAGCTGTTATTTGCGCAGGATCAGGAGATATGGGTTGAAAAGCTAAAGAGAAAAAGCCGGTCCATGCGGTATTTATACATTGAGAACGAGGCGCTCCTGAATTTGTATGTCCGTCCTTTTCTGGATGAGAACGCCTTAAATGATAAGCTGGCGGCCGAATTTCTTCATCAGGTGCGTGAGGCAGAAAAAGAATCCTGCGAGGATGATCTGGCATTTCGCGAGGTGGCGGAGACACTCGGGCGCTATTATAAACGAAAATATGACGAGTCGGGAAAACGCGATAAGCAGGCGTTTGGCGGCTACATATGGGCGTGCAGTCTGCTTGGAAGCTATTATAACCGCGGTTTTGAGAAGAGTGACGGTAATGCGAGCCTTGCCTGTTTCGGCGAGGTGAAAAAGCTGCGTGCGCATTACTTTGAAATAGAGGATTTTGAGCTACGCAGACGCATCATCTATTCCTTTTATAATTATGTGATGGTAAGTCAGAATTTTGCGCTTGTTGATATGGACGACCTCATGAAGTTGTTGGATGAGGCGATTTCTTTTTTTGAAGATAAAAAAGTACGCGCGCTGGACGGCGGGCATTTTGATTTTGATGCACTCTGTAGACAATTAAAATGCAATACGGTCGGCAATTTCCTTATGAATCATGAACGCAGGGACCTGACACGGGACATTTTGAAGCGGTGCAGGGAAGTGCTTGGGAGCTGTTATGAGGAGCAGCTTGCGGAAAAATCGAATCCCTATGAAATGGAGGCCGGCATCTACTGCGGTTACCGACGCTGTCTGTTTTTTCTCGGGGAAATTGACTGTACGGAATACATAGAGGATTATAAACGATATTGCGATTATGTGATTGAACATGATGCGTTTGATGTGCGCACAGGGCGTGATTTTTGGAACAGCCGTCTGTTTCAGGTTGCCAATGAGCATCTGCCTGCTATTATTAACGCGATATCGGAATATGCGGACGAATATCATGGAGATCGGACCGTCAGGGATGCGTGCGTTGCGCAGTATTTGAATGTACTTCGGCGGATGCCGCGCGCGTGCGGGGCGAACTTTGTCAATGATGTGGTATCGGAATCCCTGCTTTCCATTTTGAATCGATTGTCCGACCAAGAAATTGATTTGTCATTTTTTATCCGCTCAACAATATGGCGGGATGAGATGACATTGATCCATGAGACGTTGGTAGGGCAGCTTGCACGTCGGGTTTTAAGGACGGTCCTTGAAAAAAAACCGGAGTTGATGATCGGTGAGCTTGGCTGCGGCTCTGTTGTGGATGTGCTGGAAAACAGGGAGCGGCTGACGTCATTTGTCAGCAATGCGGCGCAGCTTTTTGACATCGGAAAGATTAAACTTGCGGGCATTGTCGGAAAGCGGTCACGCAGGTGGACGGAGTGGGAAAAAGAAAAAATGCTCCGGCATCCGCAGTTCGGCTATGAGATGATCATGAAAGCGCCTCAGCTTGCCCCGTATGCGGATATTGTGCTGGGGCATCACAAATCTTACGATGGGAAAACGGGTTATCCGCTGGACTTCGATAATACCGTGTCCGAACATCGTTTTTTCATTGAACTGATTCATATCTGTGATTTTTTGGAAGCCGAGACCGGGCAGATGGGGCATGCGAATACAAGGTCCGGCCTGTTTCGGAAGTGTCTGGATGAGCTGAAGCTTGGAAGCGGGACACGGTATCATCCGGAGTTAGTGGAACTGATCACGGAGGATCAGGCACTCAAAAAGGATTTATCCTATTTGCTGAGTGCGGGACGAAGCCGCATTTATTATGAGATTTATCAGAGTGCGGTGCTTGACCGGAATAAAGAGAAAAGTGGTGCGCAGGAGGAAGAGACATGGACGAATGACGTGGAAGAGTCATTCGTAATGGAGGACATTCGTGGGCTTCTTACGTCGTTTGCGGATCTGCAGCATGTCGGGATTGAAATCATGTCGGGCGGTGCGCGCATGTTTTATACAGATGGCTGCAATGTGGCGGGAAGGAAGCGTTATGAGGTACAGATGGAGGGAAGCCGGGGGAAAATAGCGGCTCTCGCGGTTTACACCGATGCGTGGAGCGAAATGCTCGCGTGCCACATCAAGCGGCTTGCGGATACCTGTGTGCTTTTAGTGGAGCAGCAGCGAAGGACGCAGGAAATCATCAGGCATTATGAGAGTGATAGGGAAAAGAAGGATGTGTTGTTAGATACCGTTCAGGAAAGCGGTGTGGAGAGCGACAGCGTTGTGCAGGTGCTATCGCGCGATATTCTGCTCCTGTTACGGGTCGATATGCTGTCGGGCAACTGTCGAGTCATGCATCGCGGCAGTCAAAGACTGTTTGGCGCAATTCAGGGAGAGCGGTATGAGCAGTTTTTGAAAAATCTATCTGACATGGTATCGGAGGAGGATTGGACGATGGCACGCCAGAAGCTTCGCCTCAATAACCTGTCAAGTACGTTCATGGAAAACGACGGTATCATGAAGCTGGAGCTTCGCGTGCGGATGAAAAAGCGATGGAATTGGATTCAGATTTCCTGTGCGCAGGCGGCAGAACGCGGTGCCGTGCCGAGCGTCATGATGGTGACGATCCGGGATATTCATGAGAGCAAGCAGCAGAGCGAACAGCTCAACCAGGCGTTAAAGGGAGCCTATGAGCAGGCGGAGGATGCGAATCGCGCCAAGAGTATTTTTCTTTCCACAATGTCCCACAATATCCGTACGCCGATGAACGGCATTATGGGAATGATTGAAATTGCACGCAGAAATATCCGGAATACACAGGAACTGGAAGCGTGCCTGAACAAAATGGAGGATTCATCCCGTTATCTGCTCGGGCTGATCAATGATGTGCTCGATATTTCCATGATCGAGAGCGGGAAACTCGTGTTACATGAGGACATTTTCTCTGTGAAGCAATTAATGGATACGGTCGATGTGATCTGCAGACCAAGGGCGGAACGCAAATCACTGATCTTTGATACGCATATTTATCCGATGACAGCGGATAAGGTCATCGGACCGTTCCTGCATCTGCGCAAGGTGTTAGTGAATCTGGTCTCAAACGCGATTAAATATACGCCGTCCAGCGGGCGGATCCTGGTCAATGTAGAGCAGCTTCCGGCGGATAATGACGAGGAGGCATGCTACCGTTTTTCCGTGATCGATAACGGGATCGGTATTTCCCAGGCATTTATCAGCCGGATTTTTGAGCCGTTTTCCAAGGAGGATCATTCGGCTTCTGCGGAACTAAACGGTACGGGACTCGGGCTTTCCATCGCGCATTCACTTGTGGAAAAAATGAATGGAAAGCTGGAGGTACAGAGTGAGCTGCAGAAGGGAAGCTGTTTTACCGTGCTTGTTCCGATGAAGAAGGCGGATGCGGACGCCAAGGTGCAGACGTTTGGGGGAATCAAAAAGGCAAAAACAGCAGATCACGATAAAAGAAAAAGATTTGCGGGGTGCCGGATTCTGCTTGTGGATGACAATGACTTAAACCGCGAAATCGCGACGGAGCTGCTATCGGAGCTTTCCATAAAGGTGGAAACAGCAGTCAATGGAAAAGATGCATACGATAAACTGTTGAATAATCCGACTTATTATTATGATCTGATTCTGATGGATATTCAGATGCCGGTCATGAACGGCTATGAGGCGGCGGAAGCCATCCGCAACATAGACAGCGATTATGCGATGTGCATTCCGATCATTGCCATGACCGCGAATTCCTTTGTTGAGGATATGAAAAAGTCGATTGACAGCGGCATGAATGAGCATATTACAAAGCCGATCAACATGGCGATGGTGACGGCTGTGCTGGAACAGTGGCTCCCGGAGAAGACGAATGTGCCGGACGATGCGCCGCTGTAGGAAAATTGGTTTTTAGAGATCATAGATCAGGACAATGGCTGGGGGATCCGGTTTTCAGAGATTGCAGAGACATGTCACTGTCGGCATCTCAAACTGGCCTGGTAAAAAAAACACAATTTGGCAGTTTCATTATATCCACTTGCGCGTATGATGGAAATAAGTCAGTCGGGTGTTGTAAAACACCGATTGCGGGTATTGACATCATACGCGTTTTTGTCATGACGGATCGATCAAGACAGAGGAGGAGTGAGTGGATATGAGTGAGAATGTGACAGCAAAGAAAAGTTATACGCTTCTCATGGTCGGCGCGGTACTGCTGATCATGGGCGTGATCTTTTCTGTATATGCGTACCGGACCAGCTATAAGGAATCGGTTGAATACGGGGAGTGGGTCAGTGAGATCAAGGAAGAGATCAAGGCGATTGAAGCGGGAGAAGCTTCAGGAGATCTCGCGGAGCTGAATTTGTGGAAAGACCGACTTTCTGAGAAAAAAGCGTCAAAGGAAAAGCCGTATGCCTACGGTCTGACCCTTGTTTTTTTCAGCATCCTGCTGACGGGAAAAGGAATTTACAATGTCATACGGGGCGTATCGGGAGCAAAGCCGGACATCAGGCGTTTAGCGCAGGCAGGACTGCTGGCAGCGCTCTGCTATATCGGGTTTGCATTTTTTAAGATTGATATTCCGGTCGGAACGGAAAAGACCGCGTTTCATTTCGGCAATGTGTTCTGTGTGCTGGCGGCACTCCTGATCGGCGGATTTTGGGGAGGACTCGCGGGAGCGGTTGGCATGACAATCGGTGACCTGACGACTGCTTATGTGACGAGCGCACCGAAGACGTTTTTATTAAAGCTCTGCATTGGGCTGATCGTCGGATTGGTCGCGCATTGCATCTTCAAACTGAGTCGCTCCCATTCCCCAAAATATGTATTCGGGGTGACGCTGTTTGCGAGCGTGTGCGGGATGGGATTTAATATTGTCGCCGACCCGGTCGTCGGATATTTTTATAAGACATATTTGTTGGGCGTGCCGCAGGATTTGGCGAAGACGCTTGCCAAGATCAGCGCAGTAACGACGAGTGTCAACGCTGCTGTCGCCGTCATTGCTGCAACCATATTTTATGTAGCGCTTCGTCCGGCGCTGCGAAAGGCAGGTCTGTTTGTACCGATGAACGGGGAATGAAAGGGTAGGAAGACAGCTTCGCAGACAGGGTAATGCCTGCAGAGCTGTCTTTTTTATCTTATAGGAAATTTCTTAGTACTAGATCGCGCAGCGTTCTTTTTTATACGAGAGGAAACTTTTCTGCCCCAAAAGAATCGCGCAGCGATTCCATGAAAGAACGCTCTGCATTATTTCATATGCTTGTCTTCCAAAATCCGTGCAGATTGCAGTAGGCATAGACAGCGACCGCCTCATCGTCCGGAGCGACAGCAAATTCCGCCGTCGGTTCGTTATCCGGTGTGAAGCGTCGAAATTGTCCGCCCTTTTTTGTCTCTAAAAAAATCCATTCAATGCTGTGCTCGGCGCTCATCGGGTGAAGCACGCTTCCGACACGGACCTGAATGCGGTTGCCGTCTTTTTTTACCTCGGGCAGATGCTTTTCTCCCGCACCCTCCGCCTGAGAGCTGTCTAAGAGTGTGAATGCGTCCTTTGCGCATTGCAGAGCTTTTTCTTTTTCGCCGGATACAAGATAGAATACGGCGTTTTCACATGCTGCAAATATTGGTTCCATTCTTTGCGCTCCTTTCTATCTGCACTGGCAGCCGTCCGCAAACGGGGAAAGCTCCAAGCGGATGAAATATCCTTGATCGTGGTCGCAGACCGGACATTGCTTCGGTGCGGCTTCACCCTCGTAAATGTAGCCGCAGTTTAAGCAGATCCAACCTGTTTTTACATCTGAGACATACAGTTTCTTTTCTTCCAGCCACTGTGCGAAACGTCCGAAGCGGTCGCCGTGGTATTTTTCAATTTCAGCGATCATGTGAAATGACGCTGCGACGCGAGTAAAGCCTTCCTCCTTCGCTTTGTCTCCGAAACGCTTGTATACGTCGTCATGCTCCTCGTATTCGTTGTGTTGTGCCATGCGAAGCAGCTTGGATAGATCTTTGTCTAAATCGATTGGGTAGCCGCCGTCGATATGGATGGTCTCGCCCGCAAGCTCCTGCAAGTGTTTGTAAAAAATTTCTGCATGTTCTTTTTCCTGCGCAGCAGTATACAAAAATACCTGTGCAATGGCGTGTTCCTTTTGCTTTTTCGCTTCCTCCGCACCGAATGTATAACGGTTTCTCGCCTGACTTTCGCCCGCGAATGCACGCATGAGGTTCTCTTTGGTCTCGCTGTCCTTGAAATTGACTGCCATGTTACCGATACTCCTTTCTTGATGAAAAAGATGATGCAAACCTATAAGTAGGGATTTGCCGATTTTTCTTTCAGACAGAGAAAACGTCTGTCCACTTCGTTCTGAAGTTCCTCGACGATGTCGTGGTATTCCTCGCGTAATAAATGCTTTGTGCGTCCCATCATGGAAAGCCAGTCCAGTACGGGAATTTTTTTATTTTTCTCGCCGGGGTCATAGGTGAGCGTGGTATTGCCGCGTTCCGATTCATAGAGCGGGAAAAAGCAACAGTCCACGGCGGCGGCAATGACGCTCCGCTCCGATTCGGGCTTGTCGTTCCAGTTTAAGGGGCAGGCGGACAATGCTTTCAAATACGCGGTACCCTGTGTCTTAGCGTACCATGCCGCTTTCGCAGCTTTTTTGATGAAATCCGCAGGATCGGATTCCGCGACGGTTGCGACGTAGGGAATGCCTGTCGCTGCCATGATCTGCGGCATATCCTTGTGAAAAAAGGATTTGCCGTACTGCGTTTTTCCGACGTGGGACGTTGCGCTCCTTGCACCCTTGGGGGTCGAGTAGGATAGCTGGTAGCCTGTGTTCATATAGCCGCCGTTGTCGTATTCAAATAAAAGCAGCTTATGACCGCGCAGTGCCGTCCCGATGGCGGAGCCCATACCAATATCCATACCGCCGTCTCCGCTGACCATGATAAAAAGAATGTCTCCCGGCGGAAGCTCGCCTTTTTGCTGCTTTCGATAGCACATTTCCGCCAGACCGCTTAATGTGGCCGCGCCGCTTTGAAACAGGTTGTGCACATACGGAACCTTGAAGCTTGTTTTCGGATACGGCGTTGTGACGATCATGCCGCAGCCTGTCTGAAACAATAATACGACCGGATCTTCGATGGCGCGCAGCAGGAGATTCAGATTGACGGGAATGCCGCATCCCGGACAGGCACCGTGCCCCGGCGCGATCCGTTTCGGAATCTGCGTCGTGGCGCCAAGCTGACCGCCCTGTACAATCGCTTTACCGTCTTTTTCCGACACCTGTGTTAGTCCAAGCTGCGTCCGCTCCCTCGTGAGCGGGGCAAAGAACTCGGAGCGGCAGGGGGTGGGAGCGGGACTGTCTGCGCGCTCGACACCGTAATAGTCGAAATCCGGTGTGTCGGCATCTTCCGTCATTGCAAACATGCGCAGCGCGTCCTCCACATAGAAATCCCTGCCGCCCAAGCCGTATACAAGACTTTTTACCGTGGACGTCAATCCTGCGCGCTGCAGAGCGGCGCGTACCTCTAAGGACAGATTTCCGCCGCCCGCGCCGTAGCTGTCCTGCCTGTCCGCCACGAGAAGCCGTCTTGCCGAACGGCATTTTGTGCAAAGTTCTTCATAAGGGAACGGGCGAAGCAGATGAAGCGTCAGTACGCCGACTTTCTTTTTTTGTGCACGCAGCAGATCCACCGCTTCAAGCGCCGTGTCAAATGAAGAACCGAGCACGATCATAATCGTGTCCGCATCTTCATGGCAGTAGCCCTCCACCGCTTCATATGAGCGTCCGGAATGTGCGGTATACTCACAAAACAGCGACGGCAGGGCTGCCGCAGCCTCGTTCATGGCAAGATGAAGCTCATGGCGGTTGCGGATCAAGTCCGGTTCGTTCATGTATGAGCCGACCGTTAAAGGGTGTTCTAAATCAAAAAAGGGATGCGGCTCGCTGCGCCTGCCGATATAGGCGCGTACACTGTCATCGTTTGCAAATCGTTTACATCGCCGTTTCTGATGACTTGTGAAAAAGCCGTCAAAGGCGACGACGGCGGGAAGCCGTACCTGCTCTGCAAGCTTGAGCGCCATGAGATTGAAGTCATAGACTTCCTGGGCGCTGTGGGCAAAAAAGATGATCCATCCGGCATTCAGCATATACATAATATCGCTGTGATCTCCCTTGATGGACAGCGGACCGGAAACCGTGCGGCATGCCACGTTCATGACCATCGGATACCGGGTGCCGGACTGTACGGGGAGCTGTTCTAACGCATATAAAAGACCGTTTGCGCTCGTCGCGTTAAACACACGCCCGCCGCCGACGGATGCACCGTAGCAGATGCCCGCCGCGCTGTGCTCGCCTTCCGCCGCGATCATGATCAGGTCGGTCTGTCCCTGCGCGCGCATCTGGTCTAAATTCTCCGCAATCTGTGTGGATGGCGTGATGGGATAGTAGCCCATTAAGTCATATCCGATTTGGCGTGCGGCAATCGCCGCCATTTCATTTCCGCTTGCGTATTCGATTGTTTGTTCCGTGGATGCCATGTCCGTTCTCGCTTTCCGGAGATAATCTATTTTTGAATAATGATTCGTTATGATTGTGTCAGGTGGGTTTTGCGCAGCTTACTGTCCGGCGGCTGCGCTAAACTTCGCCGCCCTCGATTCTCTTTTCGGTCAGGTAGGATTCCGAGGTGATATATCCGTCGGCACCTGTCTTTTCGTAATAGTCGGGTTTGCGGATCAGTTCCTGATTCGGCAAAAACCATTCCTTATGAGGATGTTCGGACTCCAAGCCCTTTACGAGTGCTTGTGTCGGGCACACTTGAACGCAGCGCAGGCAGCCCTTACAATGGTAATAGTCAAGTCCGCGGTTTACCATCATTTCCCTGTCGCGGTAAATACCTTTTTCAAATTGAAAAACCATGTCGGGGCAGGTCGAGTCGCATAGTCCGCAGTTGATACAGCGCTACTGTATAAAAAGTGGAATGTAGCCCTGTCTGGACGGTGAAAGGTCGTTAGCGACACTGTTTCCGAAGTGCGGATTTAATCCGCCGGTCGGCATGGGGGAAACAGCTGTGGGGGAAGCGGCAGCGTCGTTGTTGTCTATGTCGCCTGCTGTGCCGTCTGCTGTTGTTTTGTTTGTTGTACCATCAGGTTCTTTTGGCATGGCAAGAAGATTGGCCGCTTCGTAGCCACCGCGTAATCCGGCGAGATTGGCGGCGAGCGCGTCGGGATATTTCTTTCCGAGCGTTTCGCGGCAGATTTCCTCCGCTGATACAAGCGGTATGAATCCCATTGCCTTTACCATTGCACCGAGCATGACGACATTGATGCGCGAATGCGTTTCCATGGCAATCTGCTGGGCAGGAAGGGTATAGAGCGCCTGAAAATGAGTCCGGTGTGAGAGCCGGCGAAGCCTTTCTTCAATACGGTCGGGTGTGTCCGCCGTATGAAGGATGATCACGGTGTCCTTCGTACAGCCTGCTAAAACGCCGGCGTCCGATAATAATGCGTCATGAAAGATACAGAGCAGATGCGGGTGAACGACGGGTGAATGGACGCGGATGTCTTTATCCCAATCACAATAGCGGATATATGCCGTGACGGGCGTACCTGTCTTTTCCGAGCCATAGCTGGAAAAACTCGCGCTGTTTAGATGCAGATGGCGCAGACCGAGCTCGCCGAGCATTTTGCCACATAGATTTGCGCCGAGACCGCCGATACTCTCCAAACGGATCTCATAATTGCCCATGTCGTTTACCGCGGGCAGCCGAATCGATCCTGTCATAATCGTTCCACGCCTTTCCGAGTATGCGAAGCGCGGTGACTTGCCGCGCTTGTCAATTTACTCTTTTTGCAATGATATATAATGAGAAATAAGCCTTCTGTTGTTTGGAAGTATAGACGTTTTTTTGAATTTCATACAGGAAAAAAGAATGGAACATGTTTGATTTATTTCTGATACTCGCGCAATTGTGCCTTTAATTGCTCCAGTTCAGCGCGGAGCGCGTTGCCTTCGGCTTCTTTTTCAGCAAGAGCTTTTTCATTTTCAGCAAGAGCTTTTTCATTTTCAGCAAGAGCTTTTTCATTTTCAGCAAGAGCTTTTTGTTTTTCGGCAAGAGTCTTCTCTGCTTCAACAAGCTGCTCTTTCATGTTCTCCCAGTACTTCCGTTCGGCAGCAGCCTCCTGCATGCGGAGGCACTGTTCGGCGACCTCACGGTTCTCAGAGAGCAGATAGAGGGCATCGGATACTTTTTCAAATATGGAATCTTCCTCGGCTAACATTTGGTATTCCTCCCAGGTTTTTGCTTTGAAGGCGGCAGCCCATCGGGTAAGACCGGCATGCCTGTCGTGTTCGGTTGCGAGCGCTGTCTGTGTCAGGTTGAGCACGGACAGACGGAGTTTATCACTGAATCTTTCATGGGTTGCTTCGTTGATCATAAAATAGTGGCTGTAAAACTGCTTCTGCACATGGGGCAGGCTGAAATTCAGGATGCCGATGTGGTGCGCGGGCTTTACCTCCGGATAGAGAGCGCCTGTTTCGAGGTTGTTAAAAGCACGGCACAGATAGTACAGGGAGCGTTCCGGCCAGTTCTGCTCGTTCTTCATCTGCATCTCCAGATTAATGAGCCGGCAGTTGTTTAAGACAAGCCGGATGTCGAGGAACGTGTCCTTATCCTTGACGGTGGCACCGAGAACAAGCGCATTCGTGATGGTGACGGAACAGATGTCTTCGGGGGTTAAGTCAAGCAGGCTGCATAGCAGGGAGCGGAGAACGGATTCATCCGTCTGAAGCACTGCCTTGAACAGATAGTCATTGGTGAGTGAAAACGGCAGTTTCCCGCTGCGTCCGGATAGCGGAAGATACGGGGACGGGGGAAGCAGGGTGAGAAAAGAAGTGATCTGGGACATGGAAGTCCTCCTTTCGTGATGGGATCAATAGGAGATTACGAAACGCATAATATCAGATTGTGTGTGTACAAAATATACAATCCAACGTAGGCCCGCTTTCGCTACAGTTCAATCGCAGCGGTACATAACATGCGAGAATACCGCATGTAAGTACCGGCGTTAAAATGAATTTCAAAGAAATTCATTTGCAGTACCTACTTATGGATCTGTATATTTTGTACAATCAAAAATGTTATCAATTGCGTTTCGTAATCGGCTATGTGATAAAAGACCGGTCTGAAAGCCTTATTCAAACCGCAGGTTATTGCATATCAAGGGAAAAGCAGAGCTTATGATATACAAAGAAACAGAAGTGAAAAAAGAATGCGGCGAAGCCGCATGTGAGAGAACCCACAGCCGTATGTCCGCGTCACGGACAATTCAGTTAAGACAAGTGTAGCAGAGCATGAGCATGATGGCAATGTGCATTTTTCACAAAGAATTGGATGAGAAAAAACGGAATAAAAGGCGAAAAAGTTCGGCATTCTATATAAAAATAGGAATGATGCTTCGTACAAATAGTAGATTTTGAACCGTCTGCCGTTTTCTTTCCTTTTTATTGCGCACAAGAGGAGCGGAGAACTATTGAAAAAATGACGGATTCATTGTACGATGTAATAGGCGCAAAAAACAAACAAGCGGACGCAAAAAGCAAAGTGCGTTTTTGCATGGATATTCGTTTTTTGCAGAAGGAGGAGAACCGATGGCAGAAGAAGTGAGGAACAAGGAGATTGCGAATGAGGATGTCGCAAAAGAGGATGTCGATGCGGTACTCGAAATGCTGGAAAATTTCGGAAAGTCCGGGGAGAGTCGGTTTAAGATCGTGATGTCGGATGAGCTCGAGCAGGGAAAAAGTGAAAAGCAGTACCACTTAGGAAGGTGCGATGTCGGCAGTCCGTGGGCGAAAGGGCAGGCATTTGACGTGCTCCCGGATGAGGCGCAGAAAGGAAATACCTGCGGATAAAAAGGATGGCAAAAGCAATCTTTGATTGCTTTTGCCATCCTTCGAAGAATTGCTGCGCAATTCTTCCGAATAAAACCTATTGTGGTTTTAAGGAGTCAGGTGGCTTTACTTTTTTGCTTGTTCTCATACATATTGCTGTCGGCGAGATGATATACTTTTTCAATGTTGGTTTCCGTCGCGCTGCCGGATGCGTAGCCATAGGCGATTGACATGTTTAAGTCGGTGGTCCTGCGGTTTTTCCTGTCAATATTGGATTGAAAATCATGGAGCAGGGAAGCAATCTGGCGGGCGTCGTCGGTTTCTGTGATAGCAATAAACTCGTCGCCGCCCATTCTTGCGACGATTCCGTGTGCTTCGAAAGTTTCTGCAATGACGCTGGCAGCGCTTTTGATCAGAATGTCTCCTTTAGCGTGCCCATAGGTATCATTTGTGGTCTTGAGATTATTCAGATCAAAACAAAAGACGGTATAATGCTGCTTTTTCGTTTCCGTGATCTGATTCATATATTCCATACAGTAACGGCGGTTGTGAATCTGTGTCAGTTCGTCGGTGTAGGCGCTCTTGATCAGGAAATTTCGCTCTGTCTCATGCATCATCTTTTGCGTCAGGTCGATATAAAAGGAAATGAGCAGAATGAATATAAAGATAATCAGACCCAAAGAGGTTATGCCTTTGACCGGTGTGATGGATCTGCCATAGTAACGATTCACCTGATAGTAGATCAGATCATAGGCAATGCAGCAGGAGAGCGCGATGATACCCAGCAGAAAAAAACGGTGGATGAGCTGGCGGCTTTTCCTTAAATTGATGAGCTCCACGATGATAAAGTAGATCAAATGACAGATGATCAGTCCCTGCATATATTTGAGTGTGGTGGCGCAGTGAACAAGATCGACAGAATGCAGCGTAATCGTAATTGTGGTGGCAGCGATCTGTGCTGTCAGGAGTATACGGTAAATTATACGTATGAATTTATTGTTCAGGGTGATGACATCCTCACGCATGTAGATCACAAGCGGGATTGGTGCAAGAAAGAGGGAGACATACTCGATCAGGGACGCTGAGTAAAGCGGGATCGCGAAGATGATGGGAATATTATAATAGCATAACGTCCACAGTCCCATGCACACGGAGAACGTGGAAATACAAAGGATCCGTATGTATTTTAGAGAAAATAGGAGCGCAACGGCAGTGATAAAACAAATAACAAGTCCGAAAATTGCCAGGAAACAGCCCAAGAATAACGGGATTCTGTTCTCGGTCATGATGATTTTGTAAATATTCTGCCATTCATAAATACGAATGGGATCAAACTTTGTGAAGGCGTTGTTCTCGGATACGGTGAGATGGACGGTCAGCATTTTACCCTCATAGTCATTGGGAAAATTGATCAACAGGAAGCCGCTGCCGACAGATTTATTCTCTGCGATCCTGTCATGGCCATATTCGTAGACCGGTTCGTCTTCAACATAGATTTTGACTGCGGCCTGTTTGATGGGCAGACGCAGTACGCTTTCCGTGAGACAGAAGCTGTCGGGCAGGATTGTCTGCAGAGTGATCTCATCCCCTTTATTGGTGATGTCGAAGCTGAAATGATCAAGGGAAACATTTTGATAGGAATTGTTGTTGATCGTGATATTCCAGCCATCGTCAAGCGTTAGATGCTTTGATATGGACGCGTAATCTTTGGTGAATAATCGGTTGACCACAAGTAAGACGGAACAAATGCTTAAAAAAGCATATACCACCCATACGATTTTTAATAGTTTTTTTACGGAAACAGCGGAAGTTTTTTTCATCGTAGAAGTTCCTTTAATGCAATGCGGTGTACCGGTTACTATGTTTTCATTATAATAGTAAAAATGTCAAAAATCAATCGCCCGTGACAGAAAGCAATTTTTCGGACCGTTAAAACCGGAAACAAAATGATTCCACTCTCTGATGAGGACTGAAAACGAAATCAAAGAAAAAAAGGAGAAGAGATATGAGTGAGATAATAATGAAAAATAAGCCACAGGAAACCCGGAACAGACCGATCATCAACCTGACTCTGTCAGCCATGTTTCTAGCGGTCGGCATCGTGCTCCCGTTTTTGACCGGGCAGATCAAACAGATCGGCACGATGCTCCTGCCCATGCACATACCTGTTCTGTTGTGCGGTTTCATCTGCGGCTGGCAATATGGTCTGATCGTTGGACTCATACTGCCGATCTTCCGCAGCATGCTGTTTTCCATGCCGGTGCTGTTTCCGACGGCGGTCGCTATGGCGTTTGAACTCGCGACCTACGGGGCGGTGGCGGGGCTGATCTATTTCCGTTCCCGCTGGAAGTGCGTGATCGCGCTATACCGTAGTCTGATCATTGCAATGCTTTCGGGACGCGTGGTTTGGGGAATCGTTCAAATGCTGCTGCTCGGAATCCGGGGGAATCGCTTTACATGGCAAATGTTTTTTGCGGGTGCGTTTCTCAATGCCATCCCCGGTATTGTGCTGCAGCTTGTGTTCATTCCGGTGGTCATGGTCGCCTTAAACCGCGCAGGGCTTGTGCGGTTTACACGGCATTCGGCAGCAAAGAAAAGGGCGGAGAATGCAGGCAATATGTAATGCAAACCTGCATCATGATGTCTTAAAAACACCTGTTAAAAACACCTGCCTGCGCAACAAAGTAAATTGCGCGGGCATTTTTGCGTAAAAATTGTAATATCTGTCAAATCGTCTAAAAAATCTTGATAGACTATGCCTAATTGTTGTTAAAATCCCTGTTTGATATAATAAATATAAACAAATAACCCTTCTTTGATCCTTTGATAATTGCACAATTGCGCACTTGCCAGGGATTCATATAGAAGGAAAATCCGGACATCTGTTTCCGAGCCGCCGGTTCGATGCGGCGGAGAACATTCAGAAGAAAATCTCGATTCGGGGGTATGAGTATGGCGGAAAAAAGAGAAGTTCCTGTTCTTGAAATCGCCCGGAGTCTGGGGGTTTCCCCGACGACGGTCTCAAGAGCGATTTCGGGAAACGGGAGAGTAGGCAGGGAGACGAAGGAACTCATTCTTTCCTATATCGAGAAGAATCAGATCGTGCCGCGCAGTCGCGGGACAAATTACAGCAGCAAAAAAAGTATGAATATCGCAGTCGTGCTTCCGGGTGAGGATGAATATGCACAGCTCCCGTATTTTACGAAAATCCTGATGGCGCTCTATGATTTTTTCTATGTAAGCGGCTATCATGTGCTGATCGTCAGAACGCAGGGCGGGGATATTGACGCCTTAAAAGACGTTGTGAAAAAACATAAGATCGACGGGGCGGTTTTAACGCGGATCTTGGACAGCTGTGAGGATATTCATTTTTTGAAAGAAAAGGGAATCCCCTTTGTAGTTACCGGCTCCATTGACGATGACGAGGTCTATCAGGCGGATGTGGACCAGAGGGGCGGCTGCCGTGAACTGACGGATATCCTGTTAAAAAAAGGAATCCGGAAGATGGCGCTGTTCTGTGCGGACTTAAGGCTGACCGTCTCCAAGGACAGGTTAAACGGCTATCTGGACGCCATCAGGGAGAATGATCTGCCGATCGAATATGAGCTGATCGTGGAGGATGCGGCGGATAGTAACGTTTTGGAAAAATCCGTCAGGGATATTCTGAAAGAACAGGTAGAATGCGTGATATGCGGGGATGACGGAATCTGTCTCACTGTTTTAGATTATTTCAGGCAGCTGGGCATCGTGGTGCCGCGCGACATCAGGGTGGCGTCATTTTTTAACAGTATGCTTTTGGAGGAGACGAACTCAAATATCACAAGCCTCGAATTTGATATACGAAAGCTGGGGAAGCTGGCGGGAGAAATGCTGATTCGGCTTTTGAACGGCGAGCCGTGTGAAAAGAAAAAAATGCTGGGTTATAAAATTTTAATCAAAGAATCAACGAAAATCTGACGCGGCATACAGGAGGTACGAGCATGAGTTTTTGGATGGGAGCCGATATTTCGTCGCTGCAGGCGATGGAGGATCAGGGGGCAAAATACTATGACCTTGACGGAAAAGAGAAAGATGCGATCGAGATCTTAAAAGCGCACGGAGTAAATGCGATCAGGCTGCGGATTTGGAATCAGCCCGAAAAGTCCTTTGACAGAGGGGATTACTGTGATCTGAATGGGACGCTGACGATGGCAAAACGGGTTAAGGCCGCCGGTTTAAAGCTTCTTTTGGATTTTCATTACAGCGATTTTTGGGCGGACTGGAACAAGCAGACGATCCCTAAGCAGTGGAGCGGTCAGGGAAAGGATGAGATCGCCGGGAGCGTTTATGCGTACACCAAACAGGTTTTACAGGCGATGGAGGCAGCAGGCGCATATCCGGATATGGTACAGATCGGGAACGAGATCGGCTGCGGACTGCTATGGGATTTCGGAACCTTGGAGCACCCGGAGAATATCGCGCTGTTTCTGAATCAGGGGATTAAGGCTGTCCGCGATACGGACGGGGACGTACATAAAACGGAAGTGATGATCCATCTCGAGTGCGGTGGCGATGCGCCGAGAACCGAATGCTTTTTTCGGGCGCTGGAGAAGAACGGCATGACGGATTACGACGTGATCGGGCTTTCCTATTATCCGTATTGGGCAGGCGGCTATGAGAAGCTGAGAGAAAATATCAGAAACCTGGAAGAACGATTTCACAGACGTGTCATCATTGTGGAAACGGCGTTCCCGTATACGGATGAGTCCAATGACGATATGCCCAATGTGGTAACTGGCGAGCTTACCCTAAAGACGACCGGATTAGAACCTTCTGTCGCGAATCAGCGCAGGGTGACGGAGGAGATCATCGGGTTGGTAAAGGAAGAGGAAAACGGCTGCGGTGTTTTTTACTGGGAGCCGGTCTGGTACTGTGTAAAGGGCGTCGGCATGGAAAAAGGAAGCGGAAACGAATGGGAAAATCAGGCGATGTTTGACTTTAACGGCAGAGCGCTTGAAAGCCTGCGGGCATTTGAACTGTGACACGGGAGCAGGCGGGATGCTGACGGATCAGGTAACGGGAATTCGATAGGCAGGGGTATAAGGATGATGAAAACAATGTGGTTAAAAAAGAAAGCGGGACGGATGCTCGGAATCCTCATGGCGGCGGTCATAACGGCTGCGACGGTGCCGGCGGCCGAACTCGATAGCCGCGCGGCGTATCAAAGCGATCAGATTGACTATGAGGCGCTGTTAGACATCGTGCAGGACAGCGGTTCCTACGGGAGCTATTTAAGCAGCCATGCGGGTGCGGCGTATCCCGATGCGCAGATCATCGTTTCCGGCGGGGACTTTGCGGAAGCGTCGGATGGTTTTGTGCGGCTGGAGGATTATGCGGAGCTCGGCAATGCCTGCGCTCTGACCCTGGAGGAAGGAAGCATCACCTATGAGGTCGTGGTGGAGCAGGAGGGCTTCTACAACATGAGGCTCGTTTACTATCCGGTGGAAGGAAAAAACAACGAGATCGGGCGATCGGTGTCCGTCAATGGGGAGATTCCCTATGATGAGGCGCAGTATTTCGAGTTTACGAGAATCTGGCAGAATGCGGACGAGATCGTGAGGGACGCAAGGGATAACGACGTGAGACCGAAACAGGAGGAAGCGCCGTCGTGGATCTCGGTTTATTGTAAGGACAGCGAAGGGTTCTATCAGGATGCGATGTATTTTTATATGGAAAAGGGCGTGAATACGATCACGTTTGACTCCACACAGGAGCCGATGATTATCGGTCAGCTTATACTGGAACAGGAGGAGCGCCCCATATCCTATGCGGAGTATCAAAGCGCCAATGCGCGCGCGGGATATACGCAGGTAAGCGCCGAACCGATCAAAATTCAGGCGGAGGACGCATCCTACAAATCCAATTCGACGCTGTACCCGATCACGGACAGAAGTTCGCCGCTGACGGAGCCTCAAAATGCGGCAAAGACGCGGCTTAACACGGTGGGCGGAAGTAACTGGAGCCTGAACGGTCAGTGGATCACCTGGGATGTAGAAGTTCCCGAGGACGGCTTATATGAGATCGCAGTGAAGTACCGGCAGAATAAAAATCAGGGAGTGACGGTCGTCAGAGCGCTTTATTTAGACGGCGAGATCCCGTTTGCGGAGGCTTCCCAGCTGCAGTTCTATTACAACAATTCTTGGAAGATCACGGCATTAGGGAATGGGGAAGAAAGCTATCAGTTTTATCTGTCGAAAGGAATACATACGCTGACACTCATGGTCGGGCTGGATGAGGAGCTCGCCGAGATCCTTCGCATGACGGATGAGTGCGTGACACAGCTGAATGCGGCGTACAGACAACTTTTAATGGTGATCGGCACATCGCCGGATACCATGCGTGACTACCAGCTGGAATTAAAGGTGCCGGAGGCGCTGTCCATACTTGAGGAGCAATATGCTCTCGTCCGGGTGCTGGAAGAAAAGATCAAGGACTATTCGCGGGGGTCAAAAGGAAGCCAGACGGCGACGATCCAGAATCTGGCAAACCAGCTTAGGCTCATGACGGAGAACCCCAAGAGGATTGCGAAGCAATGGTCTGCGTTTAAGGAAAATATCGTCGCGTTAAGCTCTTGGGAGCTGTCGATGAAGGAGCAGCCGTTAGAGATTGATTATCTGCTTGTGGAGGAACCGGGGGAGAAGCTGCCGAAGGTCAATGCGGGGTTCTTTTCCTCTCTGATCTTCGAGATCAAGAAGTTTGCGGCAAGCTTTGTGGAGGATTATGACAGCATCGGCAATGTATACGGCGGGGAGACGCTGGAGGTATGGATCTTAGCGGACAGTACCGCGATCACGAGTCAGTCCGGCGGCGGACGGGATCAGGCGATCGTCATCAAAGATCTCGTAGATAATTACTTTGTGCCCCAGACGGGGATCGCCGTCAATGTCAAGCTCGTCAACAAGGATGTTCTGCTGTCGGCGACGCTTGCGGGTGAAGGACCGGATGTGGCGCTGAACGTAGCGGGAAAGGAGCCGGTCAACTACGCGCTCAGAAATGCCGCCGTCGATCTCACGCAGTTTGACGACTACGAGGAGGTGGCGTCGTGGTTTTATCACGACGCGCTGACACAGTTTACTTATAACGGGGGCGTGTATGCGCTTCCGCAGACGATGTCTTTCCATGTCCTGTTTTACCGGGCGGATATTTTAACGGAGCTGGGAATCGGGATCCCGCGGACATGGGATGAATTTTACGAGGCGCTCGCAGTCATACAAAAAAGCAATATGAACGTGGGCATTCTTCCGGATTATACTTCCTACGCCATGTTTCTATATCAGTACGGCGGGGATTATTATGCGGCGGACGATACCGCATGCGCCTTAGACAGCGAGGAAGCGATCGCGGCATTCAAACAGTGGGCGGGCAATTATTCCAATTATAAAATGCCGATCACCTATGATTTTGCCAACCGGTTCCGCACGGGCGAGATGCCGCTTGCGATCGGGGACTATACCAATTATAACTATTTGTCCGTCTTTGCGCCGGAGATCAAAGGAATGTGGGGATTTACCGTGGTTCCGGGTTATGAGAAGGAAAACGGAGAGACCGATCACTCCGTATCCGCATGGGAGACCGCATCCATCATCATGGCGACCAGCGACAAGCAGAAACAGGGCTGGGAATTCCTAAAATGGTGGATGAGCGCCGATACGCAGACGGATTACGGAAACGAGATTGAGAACGTGCTGGGTGTTGCGGGAAGAGTCGCTACGGCGAACTTGGGGGCGCTCGGGAATCTTCCGTGGTCGAGCGCGGATTATCGGCAGCTTAGCGCGCAGCTTGAGTGGGTGAAGGCGATTCCGGAGATTCCCGGAAGCTATTATCTCGAGCGCAACATCAAAAATGCGTTTTACACGGTCTATGACGATAATGAAGATCCCAGAGAAGTATTGCAGGATACGGTCATTACCATCAATGATGAGATCACCAGTAAACGGCGGGAATTCGGTCTGACCACAAGGTAGGAGGGGCTCCATGAGTATGATTCAGGGAAAGGAAAAAGCGGAGAATATCAAACCGATGCAAAAAAAGAAGGGCAGGCAGGAACTGTCTGAGGGCGCGGGGCGGGAAAATGAACAGCCGCTTGTGCCGATGTTGCTTGCCTATGCGAAGATCAGAAGAAAACAACTTTTTACGGAGATGAAAAAGAATAAATCGGCATATCTTATGATCCTGCCGTACTGCCTGCTATTTCTGTTGTTTTATCTGGTTCCCGTATGTATCTCGGTGGGCTTGAGCTTTACGAATTTTAACGTGCTGGAGCCGCCGGAATTTGTGGGACTGCGCAACTATATCGATCTGTTCTTTGCGGATAATATTTTTTTGACGGCAGTAAAAAATACCTTTATCTTTGCCATCATCACCGGACCGGTCGGTTATTTCATGGCATTGTTCATCGCATGGATGATCAATGATATTAAGAACAGAAAACTCAGGGCGTTCATGACGCTGCTGTTCTATGCACCGACCATATCCGGGCAGGCGTATATCATCTGGAAATTCATTTTTTCGAGCGACCTGTACGGCATCGCAAACGGATGGCTGATGCGGCTCGGGATCATCAGCGAACCGATCCTTTGGTTCGAGGACGCGTCCTACTGTATGACGATCTCCATTGTCGTGATTCTGTGGATGAGTATGGGAACCGGATTTTTGTCCTTTATCGCAGGGTTGCAGAATGTGGACCGTTCACTTTACGAGGCGGGATATATGGACGGCGTTAAAAACCGTTTTCAGGAACTGTGGTACATTACCCTGCCGTCCATGAAGGAACAGCTTCTGTTCGGCGCGGTCATGACAGTCACGAGTTCCTTTGCGATCCATGACCAGCTTGCTGCGCTGGCGGGTTTCCCGAGCGTAAAATACTGCGTACATACGGTGGTCTCCCATCTGGTAGATTATGGAACGGTGAGGCTTGAGATGGGCTATGCGTCCGCAATCGCAACGCTGTTGTTTGTCGTGATGATCGCGTGCAACAAATTGATCCAAAAACTGCTGGGAAAGGTTGGTAAATAGTGTGAGAAGAAAATCTATCGCTCACGGCAAAAGCCGTTTCGCGAAGATTTTCTACGGTTCTGCTGTGCAGAACCTTTCTCACACCGAAGAATGCCTTAACAGGCATTCTTCACGCGGATATGTAAGAATGGAGGATTCATGTGAGAGCGATATTGAAGCATAAAAAAAGAGCGAATGCCAGTCATTCCGCAGCCGGAAACGCAGTCAGTTTTTTGATTCTCACGGTCATGGGACTGTTCATGGCGCTGCCGATCATTTTATCGGTATCCAATTCCCTAAAACCGCTGGAGGAGCTGTTTGTATTTCCGCCGAAATTTCTGGTGAGAAATCCGACCACGGACAATTTTACAGACTTACTCACGCTGATGAGCGAATCATGGGTGCCGTTTACGAGATATTTCTTTAACACGATCTTTGTCACCGTGGCAGGAACGTTGGGACACCTTCTGATCGCCAGCATGTGTGCGTTTGCGCTGGCAAAACGGAAATTTCCGGGGGCGAAGCTGATCTTCGGCATTATCGTTACCGCATTGATGTTTTCCGTGCAGGTGACCGCGATCCCGAACTACCTCATCATGTCAAAGATCGGATGGCTGGACACCTATGCGTCCCTGATCGTTCCGGCGATGGCGAAACCTTTGGGGCTGTTCCTGATGAAACAGTTTATGGAGCAGATACCGGATGCGCTCTTAGAGGCTGCGAGGATTGACGGTGCAAGGGAATTTACCGTATTCTTCCGGGTGGCGCTGCCGCAGGTAAAACCGGCGCTTTTGACGTTGGTCATCTTTTGCTTTCAGGATTTGTGGAACATGCAGGGGGCTACCTATATTTATAGTGAAAAATTAAAGACGCTTCCCTATGCGCTCAGCCAAATATCGGCGGCGGGAATTTCAAGAGCCGGTGTATCCGCAGCCGTGACCGTCATCATGATGACGGTTCCCATTATCTTATTTATTCTCTGCCAGAGCAATATCGTTGAGACGATGGCATCTTCCGGTATCAAGGATTAAGGAGGAACGGGATGGGACGAAAAAAAGAAAGGTTTTATACAAAAAAGCATCAACGTGGAAGTTCTGCAGTGAGAATCCGAAAGGCGGCGCTGCTTACAGCAGCCATCCTGTTTTTGGACGCATCCGAGGTAAGGGCTGATATGCCGTATGACACCTATTCCTATAATTATTGGGGGGAGGAGGTCAAGGAACCGCATTCCTACTTATACGCCGGTATGATCTCGGGAGACGAGATCGGAACGGACTTAAGCTACCCTTCGGATCTCTTTGTTGACGATCAGAGGCTCTATGTGGCGGATACCGGAAACTCAAGGGTTTTGGTCCTCTCCATGGACGGCGCGCTGGAGACGGAGATCGGGTTTGCAAAAAACGAAGCCGATCCGCTAAAGAATCCACAGGGCGTGTTTGTGACGGAAGAAGGGCATATCTACGTAGCGGACACCGGAAACAGCCGTATTGTGGAGTACGACAGCGCGGGGAATTATTTGCGTGAGATCGGACGTCCCGTTACCACTCTGATCCCGGATACGCAGGAATATTCCCCGACCCGGGTCGTTGTGGATGGCGCAGGAAGAATTTATGTGATCGCCTACGGCATCAATATGGGACTTGTAGAATTTAACGGCGAGGGCGAGTTTCAGGGATTTATGGGTGCAACGCAGGTCAGCGTCAGTATGTTCACCTATATCTGGAAAAATTATTTTTCCACACAGGCGCAGCAGGACCGAATGGAGACCATCATCCCGACGGAGTACAGTAACATTTTTGTGGATAACGAGAACTTCATCTATGCCACGATCAATAATCTGTCAAGTGAGGACAGAGAGGCGGGCGCGGATGCGATCCGGCGGTTGAACCCGACCGGAACCGATATTCTAAGGCGCTTGGGGCAATATCCGATCATCGGGGATCTGGAGGGCGCGACGTTCGGCTATGACTACTCCTCCTTTGTGGATGTGGCGGCGACGGACTATGGCTGTTACTTCATACTGGATGAGACGGACGGAAAAATCTTTGCCTATGATTATGACGGTATTTCCTTGTTTGTATTCGGACGAAACGGCATCCGGGCAGGCAATTTCCAAAAACCGGTTTCTATCGGCTTAAGCGGGGATGAGAGCAGGATCTATGTACTGGATAATACGTTGAATCGCATTTTTGTATTTCAGATCACCGATTATGGGCGTCATCTTTTGGATGCGATCCGACTGAATAATATGGGAGACGCAGAGGGTTCCACAAGGGAGTGGCAGGAGGTGCTGAAATTAAACTCCAACAGTGAGCTGGCATATACGGGACTCGGAAAAACGTATTTGACGGAAGGAAATTATAAAGAGGCGATGGAATGCTTCGAACTCGGAAACAGTAAAAAGTATTACTCCAAGGCATTTTCCTATTACCGAAAGGAAGTGATGGAGACATATTTGACCAAGGCGGTCATTGCGGCTGCCGTCCTGTTTCTGGTGATCTGGCTGATCCGGAGAATCCGGCGTTATAGAAGATGGGTAGGTGAGGTTCGATGCTATATGCAGAAAAATTAAAGTATGTATTTTATGTGATCTTTCATCCGGCGGACGGTTTTTGGGACTTAAAGCGGGAGAAAAGAGGCAGTCTGTCAGCGGCGCTGACATTCGTTGCATTGACGGTGCTGACACTGGGAATAGAAAAACTCAACACGGCATTCTTGTTCAATGAGAACCGCATCTCGGAAGTGAACGTCATGGTGGACGTCATCACGGTGCTGCTGGTATTCACGCTCTGGTGCGTGGCTAACTGGTGTACGACCTCGCTGATGGACGGGAAAGGTCGCATGAAGGATATTTTTACCGCGATCGGTTATGCGCTCTTTCCGATCATTTTGATCCGGCTTCCGCTTGTTCTGGTAAGCTTTTGTATCACGGCGGAGGAAGGGGCATTCTACTATATTTTCGGATTTATTGCCTATGCATGGACGGCGATCCTGATCTTCATGGGAACCATGATGACGCATGAGTATTCTCTCGGAAAAACCGTGTTTACCTGCATCATCACCGTGCTGGGGATGGGGATCATCCTGTTTATCGGGCTTCTGTTTTTTAACGTGATATCGGAGATCATTGTGTTTGTTTCGACTATTTATAAGGAAGTGCGTTTTCGATGAAGGGGAGGGAACGGATGAAAAAGAAAAAAAGAATTCTGGCATTACTTCTGACAGGCATTCTGCTGCTCTCCGATGGCGCGGGAACGGTGCGGGCCGAAGAAGAGCCTGCTGCGGGCGAGACACAGGGAACGGCCGCGGAGTCTGCTGAGGAAGCACAGGGCGCGGCTGCAGGGGAGTCCGGCGAGGAGGCGCAGGGTGCGGCTGCGGGAGAGTCTGCTGAGGAAGCACAGGCGTCCGCTGCGGGAGACAGAGACTACGAAGCGGAAGCGCTGCGGGACATGAAGCTTG
>CAMWSU010000042.1 GCA_947176965.1 uncultured Lachnospiraceae bacterium
ATGGATAAGGACAAGAAAGCCCGTTTTGCTAAGACAACCCGTGATGTCATCGATTAATTGTGAGCAAGGAGGTTATCAACTGTGAGTAGTAGACTGAAAGCAATGCATAATAAAGAGATCGTAGACGCCATGATGAAGAAGTTTGGCTACAAGAACGTGATGCAGGTTCCGAAGCTTAACAAGATCGTCGTAAACATGCGTGTCGGCGAGGCAAAGGACAACGCGAAGGTGTTGGAGGCTGCTGTCAGTGAGTTAGAGACGATTACAGGTCAGAAGGCAGTACTTACGAGAGCAAAGAAGGCCGTTGCAAACTTTAAGATCCGTGAGGGAATGGCGATCGGCTGCAAGGTAACGCTGCGAGGCGAAAAGATGTATGAGTTTCTTGACCGTCTGGTGAATCTTGCATTGCCCCGCGTACGCGATTTCCGCGGCGTGAATCCGAATGCGTTCGATGGCAGAGGCTCCTATGCGCTCGGCATCAAAGAGCAGATCATCTTCCCGGAGATTGAGTATGACAAGATCGATAAGGTAAGAGGTATGGACGTTATTATCGTCACGACTGCAAAGACCGACGAAGAGGCACGCGAGCTGTTGACCTTATTCAACATGCCGTTTGCAAAATAGGAGGAGGTAAATTCATGGCTAAAACATCAATGAAAATCAAACAGCAGCGCAAGCAGAAGTTCTCCTCGAGAGAATATAACCGCTGCAAGATATGTGGTCGTCCACACGGATATTTAAGAAAATACGGAATCTGCAGAATTTGCTTCCGCGAGTTAGCGTATAAAGGTCAGATACCCGGAGTAAAGAAAGCAAGCTGGTAAAAAATTTGAAGGAGGCAAATAATCATGACTATGGATCCTATTGCAGATATGCTGACAAGAATACGAAACGCCAATACTGCAAAACATGATACGGTTGACATCCCTGCTTCTAAAATGAAATTGGCGATTGCCGGGATTCTTTTAGATGAGGGCTATATCAAGAAGTATGACATTGTAGAGGACGGCGGTTTCAAGACCATCCGCATCACCTTAAAGTATGGCGCGGATAAGAATGACAAAATCATTTCCGGAATCAAGAGAATCTCCAAGCCGGGACTTCGCGTTTACGCAGGCAAGGATGAGCTTCCCAAGGTTCTCGGTGGCTTAGGCATCGCAATCATTTCCACCAATCAGGGTGTCATTACCGATAAGAAAGCACGTGAGCTCAATGTCGGCGGTGAGGTTTTGGCGTTCGTTTGGTAATCAGACGAAAGCACATGCGTGGAAAAAAGAAAGCAACTAATTAAACAGCGATACAACAAACAGGAGGTACGGGCATGTCACGGATAGGTAGAATGCCAATCGCAATTCCGGCAGGTGTGACTGTGGAT
Source organism: uncultured Lachnospiraceae bacterium (assembly GCA_947176965.1). Taxonomy (GTDB): domain Bacteria; phylum Bacillota; class Clostridia; order Lachnospirales; family Lachnospiraceae; genus DLAJ01. Next base: position 1,376 of record CAMWSU010000042.1, read on the forward strand.
ATTGCAGAAAATAATAAAGTGACCGTAAAGGGTCCTAAGGGAACACTGGAGAGAGTGTTACCCGCAGAAATGGAGATTAAGCTGGACGGAGCGCAGGTGCTTGTTTCCCGCCCGAACGACTTAAAGAAAATGAAATCGTTACATGGTTTGACCAGAACACTGATCCACAACATGGTGGTCGGTGTGACAGACGGCTTTGAGAAAAAGCTCGAGGTAAACGGCGTAGGTTACAGGGCAGCAAAGGCAGGAAAGGTATTGACCTTATCCCTTGGCTACTCACATCCGGTTGAGATGACGGATCCCGAGGGTATCGAGACGGTGCTCGAGGGACAGAACATCATTATCGTAAAGGGCATTGACAAAGAAAAGGTTGGCCAATTCGCAGCTGAGATCAGAGATAAGAGAAGACCTGAGCCTTATAAGGGCAAGGGAATCAAGTATGCTGATGAGACGATCAGACGTAAAGTTGGTAAGACCGGTAAGAAATAAATAAGGAGAGTAGAAAGATGGTTAAAAAAGAATCAAGACAGAATATTCGTGTTAAAAAGCACATGAAAATTCGGAACCGTTTCAGCGGAACGGCCGAAAGACCTCGTCTGGCAGTATTCAGAAGCAATAATCATATGTATGCTCAAATTATTGATGATACGGTCGGAAACACCCTTGTGGCAGCGTCCACACTGGAAAAGGGCGTAAAGGGTGAGCTTGAGAAAACCAACAACGTAGAGGCAGCAGCATATCTTGGCAAGGTGATCGCAGAGCGGGCTTTAGATAAAGGGATTAAGACTGTTGTATTTGACAGAGGTGGTTTCCTTTACACAGGCAAGATTGCAGCTTTGGCTGATGCAGCCAGAGAAGCCGGATTAGAATTCTAGGAGGAAGGAGAACATCATATGAAACGCATAATCATAGATCCCAGTCAGTTAGAATTAACTGAGAAAGTTGTTTCCATTAAGCGCGTTACCAAGGTTGTAAAAGGCGGACGCAACATGCGCTTTACGGCGCTTGTTGTTGTAGGCGACGGAAACGGACATGTCGGCGCAGGCCTTGGCAAGGCGACCGAGATTCCCGAGGCGATCCGCAAAGGAAAAGAGGATGCGATCAAGAATCTGATCACGGTTTCGCTTGATGAGAATAACTCGATCACACATGACCAGACCGGAAAATTCGGTTCTGCATGTGTACTTTTGAAGAAGTCTCCCGATGGTACCGGTATCATCGCAGGCGGCCCGGCGCGTAACGTGTGCGAGCTTGCAGGCATCAAGAACATCCGTACCAAATCGCTTGGCTCCAACAATAAGCAGAACGTTGTACTTGCAACCATTCAGGGCTTAAGCACCCTGATGAGCCCGGAGGAAGTGGCAAGCAAGCGCGGCATTTCCGTCAGTGAGCTGATGTAAGGAGGGAAACCGATATGGCAGAGAAAATGTTAAAGATTACTTTGGTGAAATCTCCGATTGGCGCAGTTCCGAAGCATAGAAGAACGATCGAAGCATTAGGTCTTACCAAAATGCATAAGACGGTGACAATGCCGGATAACGCAGCGACAAAGGGCATGATTCAGCAGGTAGGATACATGTTAAAAGTAGAAGAAGCATAAAAAGGAGGTGTCAGTAGCATGGAATTATCAAATTTACATCCGGCAGAAGGCTCTAAGCATAATGATTTCAGGAAGGGCCGCGGACACGGATCCGGCAACGGCAAGACTGCAGGCAAGGGTCATAAGGGACAGAAAGCGCGTTCCGGCGCACCGAGACCGGGCTTTGAGGGTGGTCAGATGCCGTTATACAGACGCATTCCGAAGAGAGGCTTTCAGAATAGGAATACGCTTGAGATCATCGGCATTAACCTTGGTCGATTAGAAGCATTCGAGGATGGAGATCAGGTCACCATCGAGACTCTGATGGAGAAGGGGATTGTGAAGAATCCGAGGGACGGAGTGAAGATACTTGGAAATGGAAAATTAACCAAGAAGCTCACGGTTCAGGCAAATGCCTTCAGCGCATCTGCAAAAGAAAAAATTGAGGCGCTTGGTGGAACTGCAGAGGTGATTTAATGCTGAAAACTCTAAAAAATGCATTTAAGATCAAAGAAATCAGGAGCAAGATCTTATTCACATTGGCAATGCTGGTTGTCATCCGGCTCGGTTCGCAGCTTCCGACGCCGGGAATTGATCCCGTGTACATCCAGAACTTGCTTAACCAAGCGACGGGCGGGGGCGACACGTTCAACTTTTTGGAGGCATTTACCGGCGGTTCCTTTTCCAAGATGGCTATTTTTGCATTGAGCATTACGCCGTATATCACATCCTCCATTATCATCCAGCTTTTGACGATCGCAATTCCGAAGCTGGAAGAGATGCAGCGTGACGGCGAGGACGGACGTAAGAAGCTTGCGGCGATCACAAGATATGTGACGATCGCGCTTTCCGTGATTGAGTCGGGTGCGATGGCGATCGGCTTTGGAGGACAGGGACTGCTGAAACCGTTCAATGCACTTACGGTCATCGGAACGATCCTGATCCTGACGGCGGGCAGCGCAACACTGATGTGGATCGGTGAACGCATCACGGATAAGGGAATCGGAAACGGAATTTCCATCGTCCTTGTGATCAACATCCTTTCCAGACTGCCGCAGGATATTTCGAGTCTGTATACGCAGTTTGTAAAATCGGCAGTCAATGCAGGAAATATCGCGGGCGCAGTCATTGCGGCTGTTGTCATCATAGCGATCATCGTAGCGATGGTTGCCATCGTCATTATATTGAATGACGGCGTACGGAAAATCCCCGTACAGTATGCAAAAAAAGTGCAGGGAAGAAAATTAGTCGGCGGACAGACTTCCAGTATTCCGCTGAAGGTAAATACCGCAGGTGTTATTCCGATCATTTTTGCATCATCTTTAATGCAGTTTCCGATCATTATCAGTTCTTTCTTCTATAATGGGAACGGCGTATGGAGAAAAGTCCTGAATGTGCTCAATTCGGGTAACTGGTGTAATCCGCAGCAGCCGGTTTACACGATCGGGCTTTTGGTATATGTGATTTTAGTGATCTTCTTCGCATACTTCTACACCTCCATCACGTTTAATCCGTTGGAGGTCGCGGAAAACATGAAGAAGCAGGGCGGCTTTATTCCCGGTATCCGTCCGGGTAAGCCGACAGCGGAGTATCTCTCGAAGCTGCTCAATTACATCATTTTCATCGGTGTGATCGGGCTGATCATCATCGCGGTGCTGCCGTTCTTCTTTAACGGTGTGTTTAAGGCGTCGGTATCTTTCGGAGGCACGAGCCTGATCATTATCGTCAGCGTAATCTTAGAGACGATCAAGCAGGTAGAGTCACAGATGCTGGTAAGAAATTATAAGGGATTTTTGAATGACTAAAGGGAATGAAGATGTTCTAAGGCGTCGAAGTACGCCGCCTAAGAACATCTAAGTCATTCCCTGAAGAATCCGCAAGCGGATTCTTCTTGGGCATAAAGGCGAAGAGAATTTCTAAGTCTGCAAAATACGCAGACAAAGAAATTCTAAGATTTGCTAACGCAAATCCTCTTCGCACCGAAGAATCCGCTTGCGGATTCTTCTTGAATCGTTGAAGCGATTCTTCTTGAATCATAGTAAGGCAGACAGAATTTCTAGGACGTCGAAGTGGGGCGTCTTAGAAATTCTGAGTTTCACTAAAAAACAGAGGAGCCTGTTTCTATACGGCGGAGTGGGAATTAGGAAAACAGTGAGTTCATAAGTTGAACCGTTACAGTATTCCGCCGCGCAGCAATGGGTTTCATATAGGGAGGGATTCGGATATGAAAGTAATCATGCTTGGCGCCCCCGGCGCAGGGAAAGGTACACAGGCAAAAATGATCGCAGAGCGGTACGGCGTGCCGCATGTCTCAACGGGTGATATGTTCAGAGCCAATATCAAAAACGGTACGGCGCTCGGAACGGAAGCGAAGAAATATATGGATGCGGGAGAACTGGTACCCGATGAGCTGACGGTTCGGATCCTGCTGGATCGTGTGGCAAAGGATGACTGCAAAAACGGATATGTATTAGACGGATTTCCGCGTACCATTCCGCAGGCAAAAGTACTGGACGAGGCGCTTGACAAGATCGGAGAACAGGTGGATTACGCGGTCGACGTGGATGTGCCGGACGAGAATATCATAAAGAGAATGTCGGGGAGACGTGCCTGCTTAAGCTGCGGTGCGACGTATCATATTGAGCATGTGCCGCCGAAGACAGCGGATGTATGCGACCAGTGCGGATCGGCGCTTGTTCTTCGTGATGATGATAAGCCGGAGACAGTGAAGAACCGTTTGAACGTATATCATGAGCAGACACAGCCGCTCATTGCATATTATACGGAAAAAGGAATTTTGAGAACCGTTGACGGTACGCTTCCGATGGAGGAAGTGTTTAACGCGATCACGGCAATCCTTGGCTGATAAATAGGCTGGAGGCAGATATGGCAGTAACGATCAAATCGCCAAGAGAAATTGAATTAATGAGAGAATCGTGCAGACTGCTCTCAGGAGTGTTCGACCATATGGCGGAGCATCTTCATGCGGGGATGTCCACCTATGAGATCGACCGGATCGGTGAGAAAATGATCCGCGAGGCAGGATGCGTTCCGAACTTCAAAAACTATAACGGGTTTCCCGCATCTATTTGTGTTTCGGTCAACGATGAAGTCGTGCATGGGATCCCCAATAAGCATAGGATCGTTCAGGAGGGAGACGTTGTCAGCCTTGACGCGGGATTGATCTACAAAGGGTACCATTCCGACATGGCGCGTACCTTTGGCGTCGGAGAAGTCACACCGGAAGCCGAAAAGCTGATGGCAGTGACGAAACAGGCGTTTTTTGAAGGGATAAAATACGCGAGAGCGGGCAATCATCTGCATGACATTTCCAATGCGATCGACGCTTATGTAACGAGCTTTGGGTTCAGCGCCGTGCGCGATCTGGTCGGGCATGGTATCGGAACGCGGTTACATGAGGATCCGCAGATACCGAACTTTGCGCAGAAACGCAGGGGAATTGTGTTAAAGCCCGGTATGACGCTCGCCATTGAACCGATGATCAGCGCCGGAGGCTGGGAAGTGACATGGCTGGAGGACGACTGGACGGTCGTCACGCTGGACGGCTCTCTTGCCGCGCATTATGAAAATACCATTTTGGTCACGGATGGAGAACCGGAAATACTCACACTCGGAAAATATTGATGAGACATAGAAGTAAGAATGGAGGGTTATAATGTCGAAAAGCGACGTGATTGAAATTGAAGGAGTTGTGGTTGAGAAGCTGCCGAATACGATGTTTCAGGTAGAGCTGGAGAACGGGCATAAGGTTCTTGCGCATATCAGCGGAAAGCTGCGTCAGAATTTTATCCGTATCCTGCCGGGAGATAAGGTAACTTTGGAACTTTCTCCCTATGACCTTACCAAAGGAAGAATCATCTGGCGTGATAAATAAGACATGGCTGAACTGTTAGCAAATGATGTAAATATTATAGAAAAATTTGCTTGCAATCCCATATGTCAGGTGTTATAATGTAAAACGGTCTTTTTTGAAAGGAGGGATTTCCCGTGAAAGTAAGATCATCAGTAAAACCTATTTGCGAGAAATGTAAGGTAATCAAGAGAAAAGGGAGAATCATGATTATTTGTGAGAATCCCAAGCACAAGCAGAGACAGGGTTAATATCCCTCACTCGGCACGGTACTTATGCCAAAGAATGCTTTGCGGGATTTGCGTCGCAAAACCGCTTATTTTCGATTGGTGAAAGGAACTGTGCTGTTATGATGTACGGCTGCGGCAGACGCTATCAGCGCTGTCGGTTATATAATTGAACGTAGAGAGCCTACGGGAGATTACTTTTGATACCAAAAATGAGCTTACGGAAATAGGGTAAGCCTGCCAAGCGGCTTTTGTGACCGCAAAGCGGCGCGGCATTATGTGTGATGCGCTCACGCGTTTCATACATAAAGAGTATTGGAAAGACCGGATGATGTCCGGTTGGGTGTCTTTTGATGCCCCAGTCAATTAGTAACTGAAGGATTGTGTTTCGCTCCGGGATCGTCTTGGCCTGACGGGACAGGATACGGAACGCAAAAAGATGGAGGAATGAAAAATGGCTCGTATCGCAGGTATTGATTTACCGAGAGACAAACGTGTTGAGATCGGACTGACCTATATTTATGGGATCGGACGCACAAGCTCCAATAAGATCTTGGCACAGGCAAACGTGAATCCGGACACTCGTGTAAGAGACTTGACGGATGATGAAGTTAAGAGGATCAGTGAAGTGATCGCGAATACCATGACGGTAGAAGGCGACTTGAGAAGAGAGGTTGCTCTTAACATTAAGAGATTACAGGAAATCGGCTGTTACAGAGGAATCCGTCATAGAAAGGGACTTCCGGTTCGCGGTCAGAAGACAAAGACGAACGCGAGAACGCGGAAGGGACCTAAGAAGACGATCGCAAACAAGAAGAAATAATGACCAAGCAAACAATAGGGAAAGTAGGTTAGTTTAAGATGGCGAAACAGGTTGCAAAAAAAGTAACTAAAAAGCGTGTAAGAAGAAACGTTGAACATGGACAGGCACATATTCAGGCGTCTTTCAACAATACGATCGTTACCTTAACGGATAACGAGGGAAATGCGTTGAGCTGGGCAAGTGCCGGTGGTCTTGGATTTAGAGGTTCAAAGAAATCTACCCCGTATGCAGCACAGATGGCAGCAGAGACGGCTGCAAAAGCTGCGCTGCCGACAGGCTTGAAGTCTGTTGATGTTATGGTGAAAGGTCCCGGTTCAGGACGTGAGGCTGCAATCCGCGCACTTCAGGCGTGCGGCATCGACGTTACCAGCATCAGAGATGTGACACCCGTACCTCATAACGGCTGTCGTCCGCCCAAGCGTCGTCGCGTATAGTGGACGTTACCGTAGTCAGCGTTGGAAGAAAGCGGATGCATCTGAGCGTTCGCTGTAAACAATATTCAGGAGGAAAGAAAAATGGCAGTAAATAGAGTGCCCGTGTTAAAAAGATGCAGATCCCTTGATTTGGATCCTGTATTTTTGGGATATGACAAGAAATCTAAGAGAAAGAGCCAGAGAGCAGGCAAAAAGATGAGTGAGTATGCGCTTCAGCTTAGAGAGAAGCAGAAGGCAAAATTCATCTACGGCATGTTGGAGAAGCCGTTCCATAACTATTATGAGAAGGCTGATCGTATGAAGGGCATGACCGGTGAGAACCTCATGATCATGTTAGAGTCCAGACTGGATAATGTTATTTTCAGAATGGGTTTTGCAAGAACAAGAAGAGAGGCAAGACAGGTTGTAGGCCATAAGCATGTGCTTGTAAACGGTAAGAAGGTAAACGTACCTTCCTATTTGGTGAAAGCCGGCGATGTGATCGAGATCAGCGAGAAGGCAAGAGGCTTGCAGAGATATAAAGATATTGCAGAGATCACAGGCGGAAGACTGGTTCCTGAGTGGCTTGATGCGGATATCGAGGCATGGAAGGGAACCGTGAAGGAAATGCCGAGAAGAGAAGCGATCGATGTTCCCGTGAACGAGATGTTGATTGTCGAGTTGTATTCTAAATAATGGAATCTCTTATAGGAAAGTCCACCATGTAAGGAGGTATACGAGTGTTTGATTTTGATAGACCGAATATTGAGGTAACTGAAATCTCAGAAGATAAGAAGTATGGTAAGTTTGTCGTAGAGCCGCTTGAGCGTGGATATGGAATCACTTTGGGTAACTCCCTGAGAAGGATCATGCTCGCATCCCTTCCGGGTGCAGCAGTAAGTCAGGTTAAGATTGCAGGCGTGCTGCATGAGTTTAGCTCGATCGAAGGCGTAAAGGAAGATGTGACGGAGATCATCATGAACATCAAGAGCCTTGCGATCAAGAATAACAGCTCGACCAATGAGCCGAAAACGGCATATATCGAGTTTGAGGGCGAAGGCGTTGTCAAAGCATCCGATATTCAGGTGGATCAGGACATTGAGATCATGAATCCGGATCAGGTCATTGCAACATTGAGCGGCGGCAAGGACTGCCGACTGTTCATGGAGCTTACGATCACGAAGGGCAGAGGCTATATCAGTGCAGAAAAGAACAAGAACGACGATCTTCCGATCGGTGTGATCGCAGTGGATTCGATCTATACACCGGTGGAGAGAGTCAATGTCACGGTGGAGAATACCCGTGTCGGACAGGTGACGGATTATGATAAGCTGACACTGGATGTCCATACGAACGGAACCCTCGCACCCGACGAGGCCGTCAGCCTCGCAGCAAAGGTGTTGAGCGAGCACTTAAAGCTGTTTATCGATCTTTCCGAGAATGCGAAGACCGCAGAGGTCATGATCGAGAAGGAAGATGACGAGAAAGAAAAAGTGCTTGAAATGAGCATTGACGAGTTAGAGCTTTCCGTCCGCTCTTTCAACTGCTTAAAGAGAGCAGGGATCAATACCGTTCAGGAATTAACGAACAAGACGTCGGATGATATGATGAAGGTTCGTAACCTTGGAAGAAAGTCCTTGGAGGAAGTTCTTGCAAAGTTAAAGGAATTGGGATTACAGCTTAATTCCAATGAGGAGTAAAAAAGAACGCTTCGCGTTCTTTCAAAGAAATGCCAGAGGCATTTCTTTCGGGGTGAAATTAAGCCTGATATGCTGTACCGGTAAGTCCAAGGGGCGCGGAGCAGCATCATGAAACTGTTCATTCCATTTGATTAGTAAGTCCAAAGCGCGTAATGAAATGGAGCGTGTATGGGAGGAATCCCATCATCATGAAAGGAGCCGAAAATGGCAGGATACAGAAAGCTTGGAAAAACTTCAAGCCAAAGAAAAGCATTACTTAGAAATCAGACCACAGCGTTGATCTTAAACGGAAAGATCATCACGACGCAGGCAAGAGCCAAGGAAGTCCAGAAGCAGGTAGAGCCGTTGATCGCGCTTGCCGTAAAGGAAAAGGATAACTTTGAGAGCGTAAAGGTAACGGCGAAGGTTGCGCGTAAAGATAAGGACGGCAAGAGAGTAAAACAGATCGTCGATAAGGATACGGGAAAAGTTCTTTCCGAAACGCACCGTGATAAGGACGGCAAGATTTTGAGAATCGAGAACGGCGTGACTGCAACGGTTTACGACGAAGTAGAGAAGGAGATCAAGAAAGATCTTCCGTCGAGACTGCATGCAAGAAGAAAGATGTTAAAGGTATTATATCCGGTAACGGAGGTACCTCAGGCAGCAGCAGGCAGAAAGCGCGGAACGAAGCAGGTTGATCTTGTGGCAAAGCTCTTTGATGAGATCGCACCGAAGTATACGGAGCGCAAGGGCGGTTACACAAGAATCGTCAAGATTGGACAGCGCAAGGGCGATGCGGCAATGATGGTTGTTCTTGAGCTTGTATAAGCGGTAAAACGGGAGTGAGGGTGTGCGGATAGGAACGGTCTGCACGCCCTTTTTTATCTTATAGGAAATTGCGCAAGGTGGCGTAGCACTCTTTTTTAGGGATCATGGGAAAAAACAAGATGAGTATGATAAAAGCCGATCGGGTGGCATTTGAATATATCAGGCGTGATGAGGAAGGCAATGTGGAGGGCATTACGCGTGCCGTGGACGACGTAAATCTGGATATTGCCAAGGGGGAATTTATCGCGATCCTTGGCCATAACGGTTCCGGGAAGTCCACGCTTGCCAAACATATGAACGCAATCCTGTATCCGACGGAGGGAACCGTCTGGGTGGATGGGAAGGATACGGCGGATGAGAAGGCTCTTTGGGACATACGCCAAAATGCGGGAATGGTATTCCAAAACCCGGATAACCAGATCATTGGTCAGATCGTGGAAGAGGACGTCGGATTCGGACCGGAGAACATGGGCGTTCCGACAAAAGAAATCTGGGAGCGGGTTGAGGAAAGCTTAAAAGCGGTCGGCATGTATGAATACCGGAAATCCTCACCGAATAAGCTCTCCGGCGGTCAGAAGCAGCGCGTTTCGATCGCGGGCGTGATCGCCATGCATCCACAGTGCATTATTTTGGACGAGCCGACCGCGATGCTTGACCCGAGCGGAAGAAAAGAAGTCCTGCGGGCGGTCAGAGCCTTAAATGATGTGGAAAAGATTACGGTTATTCTGATCACACATTATATGGAGGAGGTCATTCATGCGGACAGAGTGTTCGTGATGGATAAAGGCCGGATCGAAATGCAGGGGACGCCCAAGGAAATTTTTTCTGAGGTAGAGCGTTTGAAATCCCTTCGCCTGGATGTGCCGCAGGTAACGCTGCTTGCTCATGAGTTACAGAAAAAAGGCCTGCCGCTGCCGAAAGGGATTCTGACAAAAGAGGAATTGATACAGGAAATGACGCGTTTATACGGATCAGGGAAATAGATTGAAAAATCAAAGATTTTTCAATCGGCGAATTTGTGCTGACGCCCAAATTCGCGGGTTGTTGACAGCATGAATGATTATCTTGAAGAGATTAGAAACAGGAGAGAGCAATGGCAATCATACTGGATCACGTCAGCCATGCATACGAAAAAGGAACGGCTATGCAGGTGATGGCGCTTGACGATATTAGCTTTATCATACCGGACGGACAGTTCATCGGGCTGATCGGACATACGGGGAGCGGGAAATCCACGCTCGTGCAGCACTTAAACGGACTGCTTGCCCCGACCTCCGGCAATATTTATTGTGACGGTAAGGACATTCATGACGAGGATTATCCGAAAAAAGAACTGCGCAGCAGGGTAGGGCTTGTTTTTCAATATCCGGAGCACCAGCTTTTTGAAGTCGATGTGTTCAAGGATGTCTGCTTCGGACCCAAAAACTTAGGACTGCCTCCCAAGGAAGTCGAGCTGCGCGCATATGAGGCATTAAAGCTGGTCGGAATCGAGGATGAATATTTTTACCAGTCCCCGTTTGATCTTTCGGGCGGACAAAAGCGGCGCGTTGCGATCGCCGGCGTGCTTGCGATGAAACCGCAGGTACTGATATTGGATGAGCCGACCGCAGGGCTTGACCCAAAAGGACGGGACGAAATTTTACAGCAGATCGCATCCTTAAAAAAGAAGACGGGTATGACCGTCATTCTTGTTTCCCACAGTATGGAGGACGTTGCGGAGTATGTGGAGCGGCTGATCGTTATGAACCACGGCCGTGTTCTGTTTGACGATACACCGGGTGCGGTATTTGCGCATTATGAGGAACTGGAAAAGATCGGACTTGCCGCGCCGCAGGTAACTTATATAATGCATGAGCTTAATAAGGCGGGGTTTGCGGTGAGAACGGATGTGACAACGATCGACGAGGCACGGGATGAGATATTACGTCTTGTGCGGGCGTGATGATAGTTTTTGCAGGGATGAAAACATGATAAGAGAGATTACACTGGGACAATATTATCAGGCGGATTCCGTCATCCATCGTATGGATCCGCGCACGAAGATCGTTGGTACGCTCGTGTTCATCGTTTCCCTTTTTTTGGTGAAGAACATGGTCGGCTATGCCGTGGCAGCGGTCTTTTTGGCGTCGGTGATCCTGATTTCCAAGGTGCCGTTTAAGTACATGGTAAAGGGCATGAAGGCGATCGTGTTACTGCTCCTTATTACGATCCTATTTAATATGTTTCTGACGCCGGGAGAAACACTGGTGTCGGTTTGGAAATTGAGGATTACGAAAGAAGGAGTGCGGCAGGCGGTGTTTATGGCACTCCGGCTTTCCTTTCTGATCATCGGCTCTTCGCTAATGACGCTGACAACGACGCCGAATAACTTGACGGACGGCTTGGAAAAGCTCTTAAAGCCGCTTAGGTTATTCCGCGTGCCGGTTCATGAGATCGCGATGATCATGTCGATCGCGCTTAGGTTTATTCCGATCCTGTTGGATGAAACGGATAAGATCATGAAGGCGCAGCTTGCGCGCGGCGCGGATTTTGAAAGCGGGAATCTGATCAAAAAAGCAAAGAGCATGGTGCCGATCCTTGTGCCGCTCTTTATTTCGGCATTCCGCCGTGCCAACGATTTGGCGATGGCAATGGAGGCGCGCTGTTATCGGGGCGGGGAACACCGCACGAAAATGAAGCCGCTTTCCTATCGGAGGCAGGATCTGGCGGCATATTTGACGCTGGCAGTGTTTGTGACCGTGATCGTGTTTACAAGGAGAGTCGTGCTGCCGTTCTCGTTTTGAGAAGTTGTGTGAAGGAAGCCAAATTTAGGCAGATGTGAAACGCATTCCGATAGGCTGCACAATCGTGAACGGTTTCATAAAAGCACAGAAGTTACCCTGAGAGAGGAGTGTCGGCATGGAGCAGGAAAAGCCGGGGAGCAGGCGTATTTTTTTTAGCGTTGCCTATGACGGCACAAATTATCATGGCTGGCAGCTTCAGCCCGGCGCCGTTACGATCGAGAGTGAGCTAAACCGTGCGCTGACGGAACTGCTGGGGGAGGAAATCCGAGTCATCGGGGCAAGCCGCACTGACACCGGTGTGCATGCGCTTTGCAATGCGGCGGTGTTTGACACGACGGCCCGGATACCGGCGGAGAAATTTGCATATGCGCTCAATCAAAGACTGCCTGAAGATATTCGTATCCGGGAGTCCAAAGAAGTGGCACCGGATTTTCATCCGCGGCACACACAGAGCCGCAAGACGTATGAATATCGCATTTATAACGCGCGTTTCCCGATGCCGACAAAGCGGCTGTATTCTTTTTTTACCTATGCGAAGCTGGATGTGGAGGCGATGGCGCGCGCGGGGGCGCTGCTTGAGGGAGAGCATGATTTTAAGAGCTTTTGCAGTGTGAATACGCAGGCGGAAACAACCGTCCGCACGATTTACCGCGTGGAAGTATGGCGCGAGGGCGGGAGAGAGGTTTGCCTGCAGTCTGGCGGCTACGGTGATGAAAGCGACATCGTTATCCGCATAACAGGGAGCGGGTTTCTTTACAATATGGTGCGGATCATCGCGGGAACACTGTTAGAGGTCGGGCAGGGAAAAAGAAAGCCTGAGGATATAGAAGCAATTTTGGCATCGTGCGACCGCAGTGCGGCGGGACCGACGGCTCCGGCATGCGGACTGACGCTCACGGCGTACGAATTTTTGTAGATTGAAGCGGAAAAAGAAGAAAAAGGCTGATAAAACCGGATGGAACACAGAATCATAGCGGCAGGAATAGAAAAAACAGCGGAAGATCAACGATTTCTATGAAAAAATGTGTTGACACGCACGGAAGCGTATAATATAATATCTCAATGTGGTTATGTTTGAAAATGTCCGAGCCAAAGCCCCGGAGCGGATATTTTGAATATATTCAGTAAGCATGATTTTTTACGGAGGGAAAATGATGAATACATTTATGGCTAGTCCGGCTACAATTGATAGAAAATGGTATGTAGTGGATGCGACAGACATGACGCTTGGACGTTTGGCGTCCGCAGTTGCGAGCGTATTACGCGGTAAGAATAAGCCGATCTACACACCGCATATCGATACAGGCGATTATGTGATCGTCATCAATGCGGAGAAAGTAAAGGTTACGGGTAAGAAGCTGGATCAAAAGATTTATTATCATCATTCCGATTATGTGGGCGGTATGAAAGAGACCACATTGCGGGAAATGTTAGCTAAGAAACCTGAAAGAGTCATCGAGCTGGCAGTCAAGGGAATGCTCCCGAAAGGACCTCTCGGCAGGGAGATGTACACAAAGCTTCACGTGTACGTAGGACCGGAGCACAAGCACGCTGCACAGAAGCCCGAAGCATTAACGTTTTAATCAGGAAACTTAGAAGGAGGACATAGAAATGGCGAAAGCAACAGCAAGATACTACGGAACCGGTAGAAGAAAGAAATCCATCGCAAGAGTATATCTGATGCCGGGAAAAGGTCAGATCACGATCAATAAGAGAGATATAGATAATTATTTCGGATTGGATACGTTAAAACTTATCGTTCGTCAGCCCCTTGCGGCAACCGAGACGGTGGATAAGTATGATGCAGTCATTACTGTCCGTGGCGGCGGTACGACAGGTCAGGCAGGTGCGATCAGACATGGTATCGCAAGAGCGCTGCTCCAGGTAGACGCAGATTTCAGACCGACCTTAAAGAAGGCCGGATTCCTGACGAGAGATCCTCGTATGAAGGAGAGAAAGAAATACGGTCTCAAGGCAGCACGTCGCGCACCGCAGTTCTCAAAGAGATAAAGAACGTTCTCTTAGAGAGTGTGTCTGCAAAAGATTTTACAAGTCAAAATATAGGCTCCGCAGGTTTTCCTGCGGAGTTTTTGTCTTAACAACCAGAACAATCCGCACTATCATCAGGAAAAAGAAATACCAAGAGAACAAAAGAGGTGATTGACACTTGAAGCTGCTATATGGAACCGGCAATCCGGCGAAACTGGATGCAATGAAACGCCGGCTTGAAACGATCGGTATAGAACTCATCGGATTACATGATCTGAAAGCGGAAGGAAAGACCATTCCGACTGTGCCGGAGGATGGGAACACACCGCTTGAAAATGCAAGACAGAAGGCGACGGCATATTATATAGCATTTCATATTCCTGTATTTTCGTGTGATTCGGGATTGTATTTTGACAATGTTCCGGATGAGATTCAGCCAGGTGTACATGTTCGTACAGTGAATGGAAATTATTTATCCGATGAACAAATGTTAGAATATTATACGGGATTAGCAAAACGGTATGGAAATCTTACCGCAAGATATAAGAATGCCATTTGCTTTGTTTTGGATGAAGAGCATATCTATGAAGCCATGGACGCCTCGATGGAAAGTGAAAAATTCATCATTACTGATACACCTCACAGCGCGGTAAAGAAAAAAGGATTTCCGATAGATAGTCTGTCGATCGACCCGAAGTCAGGTCAATATTTCTATGATATGCCGGCATGTAAACTGGATCAGATCGCTGTGGAAGACGGATTCCTCACGTTTTTTCAAAAAATATTAGGAGATCGGGAAAACGTTCTTATTTGAGCAGTGTGATCTTCAGCTCAAACTCCGCATCGCTGCAGCTTACCGTGCAGCTTCCGTGATATTTTTCCGCAATCTGCTTCATGATCTCAATGCCGCAGCCATGTGCTTTTTTATCCGCTTTAGTCGTTGCGATCCGATTGCCGCGGATAGGAACCTTCTGCTCCACGGAATTGATGATCTGAATCACGGTATAATTGCGGGTTGTACTTATTTTCGTGCGGATATAGGCATGCTTTTTTGCAAGACAGGCTTCTATGGCATTGTCGTAAGCGTTGGACAGCAGCCCGCAAATATCCGGCGCAGTCATATTTGACAGATTTTCTAAAGAACCTTCAAAAGTGAATTCAATTCCATGTTCTTTCGCGGTTTTCATTTTGGAGCCGACCACAAGATCGGCAATCTGATTGCCGGTCAGAATTTTCCCGCCGGAATATGCGGTGTCGTGGCTTAACTGCTTGGCATATTTCCGAATCTCATCATAGTTTCCATCCTCGCACAGTGAGTTCATAACAGCCAGATGACTGGAAAGGTCATGACGCATCTTTTTGATTTGTTCCTCGTTTTCCTTCACGTCCTGTAAGGAATCCAATTGCAGCCGCAGATATTCCATTTCACTTTCCACCATTGTCTGGCGGGAAATCCGGATGCGGGACTCAAAGAGACTATATAGAAAATATCCCGTACTTACCAAAAAGGCACCGATAAAAATCGATAAATAAAGGCAGTACTCTGCCAGACTGAAATGAGAACGGCTCACCCACATCACCAAAATCACATCGATGAAAGCAAAAAAGAACAGTGCAATACTCCCCAGAATTTCCTTTACGCGGAAATGAAGCGTGATCTGATACTTGTGAAGCAGATACCGGAGCAAGAGCAATAAGACCAGAAGAATGACGTCCGTTGCAAGACTGACCACGGTAGAATCATATTCGTGAATTACAACCTCGATATGGCTTGCGGGAATTATTTCATCCAACAGGGCCTCCGGTACGATCGTCAGTGTAAAATAGACTGCGACGGCAGGAAAAAAACGCAGCAGATCGGACAGCCTTTTTTTACTGAATAGCAGTACCGTCACCGCGATTGAAATGGGCATGCTGAATAAAAAAGAGGTATCCGTCTCAAACAGGGCGGCAGGTGTGGTCACAAACAGAGAAATCAAGGAAAAGACAATCACATTCCTGCGGTTGATACGAATATGAGCGGCGCAGACGTCCTGCATGAGTAACAGCAGAATCCAATATTCCATTAAATTAACGGCAAGCTGAATCGGCAGTGCGCTCATGAACGCAGACCTCCTTCGATGTAATTGACGACTGCGCGGCGGAAATCTTTTCCGCGTCTGCGGCTGACGGGAAAGGTTGTCCCGCAGGCAAGCGTTAAATGCGTCTCGTCAAATTCTCTGACATATTCCAGATTCACAATGTATTTCCGGTGAATGCGGAAAAATGTGGATGGGGGAAGCATTGCTTCCAGTTCATTCAGACCTTTGTGCAGCGTGATGAGATCGTCTTTGTGATAAACGAGCGTGTTTTTATTGTCCGCCTTCAGATATTGCAGATCCCGCGGATGCAGCAACAGTTCGCATTCGGGTGTTTTGATCAGAAGCGTATGGGAATCTGTAAGCTTTGCATAAATATCTCTCATCACACGGGAGACTGCCTCTTTTGTCACAGGCTTTAAGAGATAGCGGAACGCGTCCACTTCATAGCCGGCGGGAGCATAATCCAGACAAACGGTAAAGAATACCAAAATGACAGAGGTGTCGATTTCCCTGATTTTTTTTGCAAGCTCGATGCCGTTTAAGGGCGTCATCAGGATGTCCAAAAAGAGTACGTCATACCGTTCCCCTGACAGATACTGATCCCAGAGCGCGAGCGGAGAAGAAAAGCATTCCACGGAGCAGTCCGGCTGCTGCCATAGGTATTCGTATATTCTTTTCAAAAATACAGGTTCATCATCACAAATTGCTATTTTCATACGCATTACTCTAGCATATCCCATCTGCTCCGTCAAGAAACCGGAAGTTGCCGAAATTATAACCGTTCGCGACGCAATCCCGACCGCTCGTGCCGCAAGTATGAAATGATGCTGTTTTTATGTTAAGATATGCAATGGATCATACTACATTATGGATGAGGATGGAGTGATAAGAATCATGAGAAAAAGAACACTGGCTGTTATGATGGGAACGCTTCTTTTGGCATTGTCTGTCTGTGGCTGCGGGGGAAACGAAAGCAGTTCCGCATCAAACGGAGTGGACGATTCCGGGCAGACATGGGGAAGCGGAGATACGCAGAGCGGCTCAAATGGCAGTGCTGGGAACGGAGGGACAGACGCTTCGATTCCGGTCACGTCGGAAGCCTTGTTTGACGTGACGGACACGGAAGGCGGTGTGAGCGTTGTTTTTAATGACATTGAGGGCGGCGATGTTCATATTCCTGCCGAGATCGGAGGAAAAAAGGTAACGGAGATCGGCGAGCGTGCCTTTTGGTGCATCGGAGTGACGAGCGTGATCATACCGGATAGCGTGACGAAGATCGGCGAAGCCGCGTTTAACTTAACTTATCTGGAACAGATTGTCATTCCGGAAAGCGTGACGGAAATTGGCAGTATGGCGTTCCTGAATTGTAAACGATTAACAAGTGTGACGATTTTAGGCGGCATAACGCAGGTGAACGAGATGGCGTTTTCCGGCTGCTCGGTATTGACGGATGTAACGCTTCCCGCCACCGTGACGGAGATCGGCGCCTCTGCGTTTGCGGACTGCAAAGCGCTGACGAATCTGGTTCTTCCTGACAGTGTGATCTCCGTTGACCGCAGCGCGTTTTCCGGCTGTACGGATATCACGGTCACCTATCAGGGAACAGACTATTCCTATGAGGAGCTGGACAATCTCTATACGGTGTTAGATGATGCGGCAAGCCTGGCATCACCATATCCGGCGGAGGAGTTTTTTAGGGTTGAGGACGTTCCGGGCGGCGTGTCGATCTATTATGCGGAGACCTCGGTCGGTCTTTACTATTATAACGGTGAGGAGGGGATTGTTCGTATTCCCGAACAGATCGGGGGAGAGACGGTCGTGGAAATTGGTTCAAGCGTATTTGTGGGTTCCCGGTATATTGTCGATCTGACGATTCCAGATACGGTCGTACGAATCGGCGGTTCTGCCATTAAGGGCTGTTATGAGTTAGTCCATGTGACACTTCCGAGCGGACTCACGGAATTGGAGGATTATCTGTTGGCGTGGAATGAAAAGCTGGAGGATGTTTCCATTCCATCGGGCGTAACCAGGCTCGGGGACGGTGTGTTTAAGGGATGCAAGAGCATCAAAACGATTCTTGTTCCGGAGGGTGTGACAGAACTCGGTTATTTTGTGTTCTCGGATTGTCCGAATCTGGAGCTGGTGATCTTACCGGACAGTCTCACGACGATCAAGGAGGAAGTGTTTGAAGGAAGCGAAAAGGTGACTGTGACCTACAAGGGCGTTTCCTATACCTATGAGGAGATCGATGCATTGTACAGTGCGATCAGGGGAGAGAATTAGATAAAAATTGCTTATGAGGGGGCGCTCTCAGGCCGTTTTGCGGCTTGGGGGCGTTCTTTTTTGAACTTGTGCGGTGGGGGCAAAAGGGTTACAATAAGGGGCATAGGAGGAATACCCATGATCTTAAGTGCCAGCCGCAGAACCGATATTCCGAATTACTATTCGGACTGGTTTTACCGGCGTATCAAAGAAGGATTTGTCTGCGTGAGAAATCCGATGAATCCAAAGCAGGTCAGCAGAATCGCGCTGACTCCCGATGTGGTGGACTGCATTGTATTTTGGACGAAAAATCCGGAGCCGATGATGAGCAGACTGGACTGTCTTGCGGCGTATCCGTATTATTTTCAGTTTACCCTGACCGGATACGGGAGCGATATAGAGCCCGGCGTGCCGCATAAAAAAGAAAAAATGATACCGATATTTCAGGCGTTGTCAGACAGGATCGGAAAGGATAGAGTCATTTGGCGTTATGACCCTATCCTTTTTACAAGGACCTATACGCCGGAATACCACCTGAAAGCGTTCGGGCAGATCGCAGCGGCGCTTGCCGGTTATACGGAGAAATGCGTTGTCAGTTTTGTGGATGAATATGCAAAAAATAAAAAGGAGCTGGCGGCTCTCGGTGCATACGGGCTGGCTGAACCAGAATGCATAGCGTTTGCAGAAAATCTCAGTAAAACGGCGGGACAAAACGGCATGGAGATCGCAAGCTGCGCCGAACGAATTGATCTTTCCGCATGCGGGATCAAGCATAACTGCTGCATTGACCGGGAGCTGATCGAGCGTATCATCGGCTGCCCGATCAAAGCAGGGAAGGACAAAAATCAAAGAAGCGAATGCGGATGTATCGAGAGTGTGGACATTGGAACCTATCATACCTGCCGCAATGGTTGTCGATACTGTTATGCGAACGACAGCGAGATACGTGTCCGGAACAACTGCAGCAAATACGATCCGGTGTCCCCGATCTTATGCGGGGTGATCTCGGATCAGGACTGTGTGAGTGAGCGGAAGGTGAAGTCGCTGAAGGTAAAAAAATAAAAATCAATATTTCTGTCACATTTTCCCGCTGTCAATTGTTCATAAAGTGAAAGGCCTTTCAGCAGACAACAAACAAGATCGCAGGGACAGGAGGAGACACCGGTGGACGGCAGGGCATACATGGATGCAGTCAAAGCTTATGCGGATATCGTCTATCGTACGGCGTTAAGCGCTACGAAGGCACCGCAGGATGCGGAGGATGTGACGCAGACTGTATTTATGAAGCTGCTTGAAGCAAAGGACAGCTTTACGGACGAGGAACATCTGAGGAGGTGGCTCATCCGCGTGACCGTCAACGAGTGCAAAAACCTGTGGAAATCCTTTTGGCGGCGAAGCGTCGGGCTGTTTGGCTGTACGGACGAAGACGTGCAGGAGCCGTACGATTTTAAGGGACATACCGAAAGAGGCAGGCGGAGAGGAATGCCGCCCAAGGTCCCGGAGTTTGAGGAGCTTTCGCAGAGTGCATTGTATGAAGCGGTTATGGCGCTTCCCAAAGACTATCGGATCGTCATACATCTTTTTTACTATGAGGATTACCGGACAGGGGAGATTGCAGAGCTTCTGCATATCCGTGAACAGACCGTCCGAACAAGGCTTGTCCGTGCGAGAAACAAATTGAAACAGCGGCTTGAGGAGGCGTGGCAGGATGAAGAATGAGAAATGGTATAAAGAAACGTTTGATAAGGTTCATGTTCCCGAGGAGCTGTTGGGAAAGGTGATGGATATGGAGAATCAGACGGAGAAAAAAGCAAAAAGAGGATGGCGTTACGCAATGGGCGCTCTGGCAGCAGCGTTTGGATTATTTGTGGCTTCCAACGGGATCTGTTATGCGGCGACGGGCGAGACATGGGTTTCGAGAGTAACGATATACTTAAACGGTGAGAAGGTGGAGAAAGAGGTTACATGGCAGGAAAACGAAGACGGAACATTTTTCGCGGAGCTCGAGCTGGAGAATGATATGGAGTGCGAATTGTTTGCCATTACAGACGATATTGAGCTGGCAACGGGAGAACTCTCGTATTCCTTTGATGGGGAGGAGCTGACGGGCGAAGACGGCGAGTACGCGTTTGTAAGCTGCGAAGTAGAGACGGATGAGGACGGCAGTGTATGGCTTCGCGTCAGTGAGAATGGCATCTGTGTAGCAGCGGAGGATCTGACTGCCGACTTAGCCGACGGTATGGCGGAGGGAGACATCGCATACGACGGTTTCACCTATCATTATCAGGTAACGCAGGGGGCAGACGGCGAATATGAGCTTATGCTTTCTGCGGAGATTGCGGAGGAGTAAAGCAATAGCCGAAACGTCAATGTATGACGCGAACAATACAAAAAAACTTTGCCTGTGGCAAATTATTGAAAGAATCCGCCTTTGACGGATTCTTTCTCAACTTATGGGAAATTTCATGGCACCGGAAGAATTCCTGAAGGGAATTCTTCGAAAGAACGCGAAGCGTTCTTTTTTTACCGAAAATATCAAGAACCCACATCGGAAATCTGCTACAATGAATCTAACAGAACGAGTCGTATCGGTACCGAAACGGATATGCGTAATTGTAAAAGAAGAGGTGGATGCATGAACAAAGCGGAGCTCCTTGCGGATGCACTGGAGTATATGGAGCAGCATCTGAAAGACAACATCAAAACCGAGGATGTAGCGGCAGCATGCTATTGTTCCAGATCGACGCTGGAAAAGCTGTTCCGCTATGTCAATCATATGTCGATCAGAGAATATCTGATGCGGAGAAGGCTGACGAGGGCGGCGCGCGATATTATGCGCGAGCCGAATACGGGAATTTTGGAGATCGCGCTCCGCTACGGATATGGCACCAACGAATCTTTTACGCGCGCATTTCGCGGGTTCTGGAACTGTAAACCATCCGAGTTCCGCGGCAAAACGCGGTTCTCGGAGTTGTTCCCAAGGCTGACAGGGCCGTTGGGGGAAGGAGATGCGACGATGGCAGAAAGAAAACATGTGGATATTAGTGAGTTATACGATCTTTTTCAGGAGCGGAAAGCCTGCTGTTTTGTGATCTGCGATATTAAACAGATGATGGCGATCAATGAGATTTCACGGAAAGCGGGGGATTTGGCGATCGCAGAGGCGCTGCAGCGTATTCAGGATGCGGCGGGCGATAACGACGTGGCATTTCGCATCGGCGGGGATGAATTCGCCCTGCTGACGGACAGTGAGGATGAAAGCTACGCGGAGTCGCTTGCAGAAAAAATCAAAAGCAGCAATGATAAGCCCATCAAATGGGAGGGGAGGGAGATTCCGCTCACCCTGCATGTGGGCGTGACACGCTTTGAGGGGAAGCGGATCGGCTATGACGAGCTGTTTCACCAACTGGATAGCGCGATCACGGTTGCGGCAAAGAGAGACTACGGTATGGAAGTCTGACATGGCAAAAAGAGTTTAGGAAATAGGAAACCGGGCGGTTACCCATGACGGATACCTGCCCGGTTTGTGTTAGGGAAATTATTGAATGCCGGAAGATTCTTCGAAAGATTGGCGCATCCGCCTGATTTTCTAAAATGGCATAAGCGGTTATGTATAAATATTATCAAAAAACGTCTTTTTTTATACGGAAACACACTTGCATTATAGTATTGTATCCTGTACCAGTCAACCGCAAAAGCGGCAATATCGCACATAGTAGACGCGGGCGTTTCATTAAAACGAATAAAAACAACTCGAGGAATGTTTGCGGAAAGTCCTTAGAACAAAAGGGGCATCTTTCCAGCCGGAAAATGACCGGAAGGCGAACTTCTTCGCTTTTGAAAAATCTTTGATTTTCAATCTACCTCCTTTTGCCGAGCAAGTAATCCAAAGGTTTGTAACAGTTGCTATCGCCCTGCCTCTCGCCGGCTTCATAGCAGCTTATGGCAGAATGGAAATCCTGAGACACCCCGAGGCCCTTTTCATAAAACCTGCCAACATGGTACCAGACACCCGGTTCGCCCTTTTCGGCAGCGG
Organism: uncultured Lachnospiraceae bacterium; assembly: GCA_947176965.1. Taxonomy (GTDB): domain Bacteria; phylum Bacillota; class Clostridia; order Lachnospirales; family Lachnospiraceae; genus DLAJ01. Next base: position 23,950 of record CAMWSU010000042.1, read on the forward strand.
TTCTGTACCAGCGAAGGGCCTCGTGTAGTTTGCCTGCTTTTTCCAGTTCGTTCGCCCAAAGGTATTGGTGTGGCGGGTAGCCGATCTCGGCACCGATGCGCCAAAGATCTTTTGCTTTTTCCGGTGCGGGCGGCACATAGGGGGCGTCGCCCTCTGTGTAGTATTGGTATAGGTCGTTGGCCGCCAGGAACATTCCGCTGCGGAAGGAGCGTCACTAAAAGGCGTTGTTAATTTCACTAAAATCATCTTGACTCACAGCATAAAAATTTGTATAATCAGCACAAAGCATATATTCTTTGATGGATTGTTTTCGGGGTATCTGACCTTCTTTGAAAGCGATTCGTGTCAGACGGCATTCTGCCGCTCTCGATGGAGTTCTTTCTATGATTCCAAGAGAATTTCTGAAGGAAATTCTCTGAAAGAATGCGTAGCATTCTTTTGTAATCTATGCTTTACCCACAACAAAATGAAAAAGCATAGTGCACGAAAGATCGTAAGAGGCGGACAGGCTCCTGTTTTTGTGCACTATGGGAACAGGAGGAAACGAATGAGACAAGTACGGAAATTGGAAGAACTAAATCTGGTGGATAACTTTCTGGTGAACAGCCTGACAAGCCATCAGGTGTATGGGGAACCGGCGGCGCGGTGCATCTTGGAATGTATTTTAGGCAGAAAACTTGGAAAGATCAGGGTGGTCCCGCAGCGCATTGTGCAGGGGGAGGACACGGATAAACACGGCATCCGCATGGATGTGTACAAAAGAATGCAGACATCCCATAGGATGCCTTGCATTCTTTTGATGAGGAAGACGGGGAACTCTTCGACTTGGAACCCGACAACAATGACGGAAAAAGGGAGGTTGCCGCTCTGCCGAGAAGAGCGCGGTTTTATCATGCGAAGTTGGATGCGGGAAGTCTGCAGGCGGGAGAGAAATACAATGTCCTCAGGAATGTCGTGGTAATCTTTGTCACGACCTATGACCGTTTGGGCTCGACCGGATGGTCTATACGGTCAAGAATGGCTGTATGGAGGTTCCGGAGTTGCCGTATGAGGACGGTGCGAGAACGATTTTTCTTTACACAAAGGGAACGAAGGGGAATCCACCGAAGGACTTGCAGGAGCTTCTGCACTACATGGAGTATTCGTCAAAGGAGAATGCAAGGACAGAGAACTTACAAAGGTTGCATGAGATGGTAACTGCAGTCAAGCGTGACGGGAAGGTGGGGCTTGTCTATATGAAAAGCTTTGAGATTGAAGAACGGATACGGGAAGAAGGCATAGCGGAAGGGAAGGCCGTTGGACATGCGGAAGGACTTGTCGAAGGGAAAGCTGCCGGGCGAGAGGAAGGCCTTACCGAGGGCATCATTCAAGGGAAAATCAATGCTATTTTAGATTTGCTCGGAGAAGTTGGCGAGATACCGCCAACCTTAAAAGAACGGATCACTGCGCAGAAGGATGGGGAGATTTTGCGCGCCTGGCTGAAACTGGCTGCAAAAGCGGAAAGTGTCACGGAATTTACAAGCCAAATTTAGGGAAACGTTGATGGAAGCATTTCCTTAGATGGTTTTTGATAAGAAATCCTCAAGAGGAGCACATGATGGAACAAACTAAAAATACATTTGAGCGGATTTATGATGTGGTCCGGCAGATTCCGCGCGGTAAAGTGGCGACATACGGGCAGGTGGCGGCGCTCGCGGGAAATAAGCGGTGGGCGCGTGTCGTCGGCTATGCCCTGCATGGCAATCCGGACCCCGATGGCATTCCGTGTTACCGTGTTGTGACAAAGGATGGCAGGGTGTCTAGTGCGTTTGCGTTTGGCGGGGAAAATCGTCAGATCGCCTTATTGAAAGCGGACGGAGTTGGATTTCGGGACGGACATGTCATCATGGAGGAGTATCAGTGGGATACGCCATGGATTTACGACGGGATCTAAGCGCGGAGAGGGGTGTCATGTTCGATTGAAAAAAACAGATTTATCCGGCGGCAGCGTGACAGGCACGCTGCTCCTCTTTGCGCTGCCGATGATCGCGGGGAATTTTTTGCAACAACTCTATAATATTGCAGATACGCTGATCGTCGGGCGTGTGCTCGGTCCGGATGCATTGGCGGCGGTCGGTTCGGCGTACACACTCATGACATTCTTAAATTCCGTTCTCATCGGGATGTGCATGGGAGGCGGCGCACTGTTTTCTTATTATTATGGAAAAAAGGATATTCCCGGCATGAAACAGCGTATGCAGACCGCGTTTTTGTTCGCCGGTTTTTTTGCACTCCTGATCTCGGCACTTGCGCTTTTATTCTGCGATGAGCTGCTGATCCTGCTTGCCGTGCCGGTTGAGATCCGGGCAATGATGCGGGAATATGTCAGGATCATCTTTGCGGGGATTTTCTTTGTGTTCCTGTATCACTATTACGCATTTGTGCTGCGCGCGCTCGGAAATTCGGTGGTTCCCCTCGTGTTTCTCGGAGCAGCGTCGGTCTTAAATATCGGTCTGGACTGCCTGTTTGTTATGACGTTTCAAAGAGGTATCCGGGGCGCGGCGGAGGCGACGCTGATCGCGCAGGTACTTTCGGGCATCGGAATTGCGTTTTATACATGGAAAAAAGAAAAACGACTGCGCTTTACACGAGCGGGCATGCGGACGGACTTAAAGCTCTTAAAGGAGGTTGCGGGCTTCCTTATGGCGGCATCCGTCCAACAGTCCGTCATGAATTTCGGCATATTGATGATACAGGGACTGGTCAACAGCTTCGGGAAAGCTGTCATGGCGGCGTTTGCGGCAGCGGTGAAGATTGACACGCTCGCGTACATGCCGGCGCAGGAATTCGGCAATGCGTTTTCTCTGTTTGTGTCCCAAAATTACGGGGCGGACAGGAAGGACAGGATACGCGAAGGATTTTCCCGCGCAGTGCGGGTGTGCATGGCATTCTGTCTGGTAGTATCCGTTTTTGTTTGTGCGGCGGCGCATCCGCTCATGCGCGTGTTTGTGAAAGCGGAGGAGACGAAGA
>CAMWSU010000043.1 GCA_947176965.1 uncultured Lachnospiraceae bacterium
ATACGGCGACCACCGAGATCTACACCCTAGAGTTCGTCGGCAGAGTCATATGTGTATAAGAGACATATCGTAGATAACAGGTTATAGAGAACCCACTTGACCGGCTCGATCACACTCAGCTTTCTTCTTATTTTACGATTTCTTTCCTGCATTTCATCGCATGCCTTTTCGTGGCGGCTTAACAGCAGCTCTCCTATCCCGAAAAGGCGTAATTCGCCGGCGTATTTCTTTTCATAGAACACGCGCTTGGCATAACTGCCGATTCGTCCGTCCCGAGTATTTGAGAACTCCAGCGCGTAATACAGATCTCCCTCTTTTTTACCGAAAAACATCGAAACCGCCATCATGGGAACGATGAACGCCAGCAGCACAGGATCAACGTCCGCAACAATGATCGCTGCAGCAATGACCGAGGCAATGCCTGCCACAAGTAATGCAGAATGACGAAGAATCGTACTTCCGCGCCACTGGCACTCGTTCAGCGCACGGGTATACCTGTCATAAAAATCGGGTTGCTCAAAACGGGCATATTCCATGGAAATGGATTTGCGGATCACACGTTTATAAAAATCCTGATACATTCTCGGCAGAAACTGCTTTTCGCAAAGCTGATGGAGCGCCGCGCTGATGTGGATACAGACATGCCCGATGCACATGGCCCCGACAAACGAAGCCAGCGCCGCAAATGGTGTTTCGTTTTCGATCGCTTTGTAGATCCACTCCGTCAGATATACTGAAAAGATAGTCCAGAATACATTCTCCGTAAATTCCTTGATAAATGTATAAATCACATATCCCCGACTGCCATGCCACAAAATTCTCAGCATATACACTACGTTTGACAATGAGGATTTCTTATCTTCTTTCTTCATTTTATCCTCCTGATAAAAGGATTCCGTACCTTCCGCGGCATCGTCACCGCCCTCATTCTGCCGCACTCATGCGATAATGCCCGACAATATCATCGCGCTCCGCAAGAATATCTTCCTCATACGCTTTCTGCATCGTTCCGTTGTGATGGATGACATATGCGATCCCATCATCGTTTCGATGGTCCGACACGATCCCGATATGATTCTCAAAAATCACAATATCACCGCCCTGCCACGCGGCAATATCATAAATATCCGTTGTCAGGCTGATCGCCGTATGCCCGAAAAATACTTTCAGATTCCGCACACGCCGGTAATCAATATTATCATCCGGCGCATCAACCGCATACATCTCCCTGTTCGCCGCAATGTCCGCATCCACAAGCGCCCGCAGATCGTATCCGGCATTCCTTAACGCATATGCGACCAGATCCGTACATACGCCATACCCGTCATTCGGATAACCGCCCTCATAATACTTGCTCTTATACCGCGGATTCGTGGCGATATAATCGCGCGCTCCCTGCAAAATGTCGGTCTGATCATCAATACCGTCCCCATCCGCATCCACAGCACTGTGGATATCCGCGATTTGAAAATCCGCATTTGTCTTCGCGTGTACCGGCGCGCTGCTCGTATGAAAAAAGAAATAACGAATATCCGTAAACAAATACAGACCGACTGCCGCAATGATCACGGCTGCCACGGCCGTTATAATCACAACACTTTTCCTTCGTATTTTCATTCCCGTATCCCGCTCCTTTCCCTTTCCCCCGTTTGCCGCTTGGTACCCTAAAATTCCGGCACCCCGGTAAAAACCAGCTTTTCTCCGTCCGCCGCACCGACGTACATCTCCTTCGTCGTGCGCCCGGTCCTCAGATAATGCTCTATCACAAACTTTGATGTATACGGCATTTCAAGCGCATTAAGCTCCGAATACGCAAACCACTTGCTTATCCCCTCATTCGACACCAGCTTCTCATCCACATCATCTTTTAAGTCCGCAAAAAAATAATAATTCTGCCGTATTTCCCCATTCGTTCTCCGCAGCGTGATATACCGCAGGCACAGATTTTCAATCTCGGACTCGCCAATGCCTAATTCCTCCTCCAACTCCCGCAGCACGCATGCCCTCGCGTCATTTAATTCAAACTCCTCGAAATGCCCGCCCGCGGAGCCGACCCAGACATTGTTTACCACCCTGCCTCCCTGTCGGAAAAGCAACAGCATCCGCTCGCCTTTTGATAAATACACTGAGGTCATATTTCTTAATTTTCCGTCCATGCTTTTTCCACCAATTTTCCTTCTTTATTTTTTATTCTATGCATACTTCGCTCCGGCGCGGTATCATGTCTATTGACATGATACCACACCACCCCTGCTGCTTTCAATTCGGGACACACTCCAATTGCCACGTTATTTTTCTTGTATTTTTGTTGATTTTTATTAATTGATACGCTATAATAGTTCTATATAGAACAATTATGATAAAGGTATTATGGAAAGGATTCCTATGAAAAGAACCAGAGCGCACATCATCGAATTTATTCAAAAACAAAAAACCGCCTTTCTCGCTTCCGTGGACGAGGACGGTTTTCCAAATGTGAAAGCTATGTTTACGCCGCGCAAGATAGAGAGCAATTGCTTTTATTTTTCAACAAACACCTCGTCAATGCGCGCACAGCAATTTATGAAAAATCCGAAAGCGAGCATCTACTTTTACCAAAGAGGGCGCTTCCGCTATGAGGGCATTATGCTGATCGGCACCATGGAAGTCATGCAGGACGACACGACCAAAAGGGAAATCTGGCAGACCGGCGATACGATGTATTACCGACAGGGCGTTACTGACCCCGACTATTGCGTCTTAAAATTTACCGCCGAGAAGGGCAGACACTACTGCGATCTGAAAACAGAAAGCTTTTGGATGGAAGACTTGACGTAACCGGAGGAACTGCATATGAAACATTTCGTAATAACAGAAAGTGCCGTATTAGGATTTTGCGTAGCGGATCATCATATTGACTGCCTGTGTGCAAATAAACTGCAAAAGTTTGAAAAAGCGTCCGGGCAGCTCTTATTTGAAAAATTGATTTTTGATAAGAATGGTCTCGCACGAATTTTAACGGCAGATAACGGGCAGATTTTTGTAAGCGACTTCTGCATGCTGTATGCCTTCGACCAATATACCTATGAACTGCTTGGCAAATGGCAGCTTGGTGAGGATCTCAGCTCTGACATTTGCGGAATGACTATGGATGATAAGACCGTCTATTGTTCCATTCGAAACGGAAAAATCATAACGGTTGACAGAACCTCTTTTCAGGAAACGGAACATATCATCTCCGACAGCAGCATGTGGAGTCTGAAATCCTATCACGATCATCTGCTATGCGGAACCGTTTCGGGGCAATTATTATTATTGAACAAAGCATCTCTGTCACTCGAAAAAAGCCTTGTTTTAAGCAGGCAAAATATTCGAAGTCTCTTCATAGACGCAGACAATAACTCCCGAGGCAGCATATTATATGCGGCCGCTCAGGATAAAAAATTATTTCAGATAGACCTGTCACAATTTGAAATTCTTAGCGTTCAAAAAAACGCGCACGCCAAAATGTTTGATTGTGCCGGAGCCTATCAGGATATACTTGTGACGGTTTCCCATCCCTGTAGTGAGATTGCCTTTTGGGATAAACACTCCCTCCAGAAAATCAAAACGCTTTCCGTTCCGCTCAAATTAAGCGGCAATACCTGCCTGGAAGGAAACCATATGTATCTTACCTCCCGAAATATTGATGGAATCGATCTGATTGATCTGGAAAGTTGATATTATATCCTCCGAAACCGCTCATATCTGTGATCGGTCAATTCTTCCATGCTGTACGCGCCGTACTGCTCCAAAAACCGCAGCATCTCTTTGTCCAAACACTCGATGACGTCCTGCATATGCTCGGTCGTATACTGCTCGGGTTCTGCAAAAACAAGCTCGATGATCCCCTGCTCCTTCAGTTCCTCCGCTGTCATACGCATGACCGCTGCCGCTTCTTTTGCCCGTTTACTGTCTTTCCAAAGGATACTTGCAAAGCCCTCCGGAGAGAGAATGGAATAAACGGAATTTTCGAGCATCCATACCTCATCCGCCGTTGCCATGGCAAGCGCGCCGCCGCTTCCGCCCTCTCCGATGACAATGGAGAGCACCGGCGTTTTTAACGCGGACATCTCATAAATACTGCGCGCGATCGCTTCACCCTGCCCGCGCTCCTCCGCCTCTAAGCCGCAAAATGCACCCGGCGTATCGACAAAGCAGATGACAGGACGATGAAACTTCTCCGCCTGCTGCATAAGCCGCAGCGCTTTCCGATACCCTTCCGGCGACGGCATTCCGAAATGCCGATCAATATTTTCCTTTGTGTTGCTTCCTTTTGCCTGCGCAATGACCGTTACCGGCGTGCCATGGAACATGGCGATTCCGCCGATCACCGCCCGGTCGTCCGCAAAACAGCGGTCGCCGTGTAGCTCCACAAAATCAGTAAACAATGCATGGATATAGTCACTCCCGACAGGACGGTCATTCCTGCGGGAAAGCTGCACCCGTTCCCACGCATCGATATGCCGCCGTAAATCTGTACTTTCCGGCTCATCTTCACCGTTACCTAAATCTGCGCTCTCATGCGCCAATGCATGTTCCTTTTTTATCTCTTCTTCATCATGCGCATCCGTTTGACCGCACTCCGATGTTTCGTCATGCACACCCACGCCGCCATGCAGACGCAGGATCGTGTCCAACGTATCGCGCAGCTTATCGCGTTCCACGATGCCGTCAATAAACCCGTGCGCGAGCAAAAACTCCGCACGCTGAAAGCCTTTCGGCAGCTTTTCTCCGATCGTCTGCTCGATCACGCGCGGTCCCGCAAAACCGATCAGCGCTTTCGGCTCCGCCAGAATAATATCTCCGAGCATCGCAAAGCTCGCAGTCACACCGCCCGTCGTCGGATCGGTGAGCACACTGATATATAGAAGCCCTGCATCACTGTGACGTTTGAGCGCCGCCGACGTTTTTGCCATCTGCATCAGGGAAACAATTCCCTCCTGCATTCTCGCACCGCCCGAGCATGCAAACAGAATCACGGGAAGCTTCTCTTTCGTAGCGCGCTCCACGGCGCGGGCAACTTTCTCCCCGACAATTTCACCCATACTCGCCATCATAAAACGCCCGTCGCAGACTCCCAGTACAACCCTGTGACCGCTGATGCGCGCTTCCCCTGTGACGATCGCCTCATCAAGACCTGTTTTTTCCTGAAGCGTCTTGATCTTTTCCTCATACCCCCGAAATGCCATCGGATTGCCGTTTAAGAGTCCGCTGTCCCATTCCTCAAACGAACCCTCGTCCGCGACACGCGCGATCCTGCTGTATGCATCCACGCGAAAATAGCCGCCGCATTTCGGACAGATATAATAATCTGCGATCGCATCCTCCGCAATGATGGCACCGCCGCATTTATTACACTTGCGCAGCAGACCGCGCGGCACACTCGGATGCTTTTCCCCACGGATATTGTCATTTTTTCTGGAAGCGATCTGCTTCGTTTTTTTGAACATATGATCCAGCTTCATAACATGCCTCACAATCCCTGCTGATAGCGTTCAATAAAGGAAATATCCACATTTCCTGCCAAAAAATCAGGATGATTGATCAATTCGTACTGATAGTCCACGTTCGTCTCTATGCCTTCCACGATGACCTCTCCGAGTGCGCTCTGCAGCTTGCGGATCGCCTCGCTGCGGTTTTTTGCCCACACGATCAGCTTCGCGATCATGGAATCATAATAGGGCGGTATCTCGCAGCCTGTATAGATTGCGGAATCAACACGAATACCCTTTCCGCCCGGCAGATACATGTCCGTGATCGTTCCCGGTGAAGGCCGGAATCCTTTTTCCGGATTCTCCGCATTGATCCGGCACTCGATCGCATGTCCCGTCAGCTTCACATCCTCCTGCGTATAGGACAGCTTTTTCCCCGACGCGATCCGGATCTGCTCCTTGACAAGATCGATTCCTGTTACCCACTCCGTCACGGGATGTTCGACCTGTATGCGGGTGTTCATTTCCATAAAATAAAAATGACCATCGTTTTCCAGCAGAAATTCCACCGTTCCCGCACTGACATAGCCTGCCGCCTTCGCCGCCGCAACCGCGGTATTTCCCATGCGCTCGCGCAGTTCCTCGGACAACGCCATGGACGGCGCCTCCTCGATCATCTTCTGATGATTGCGCTGAATCGAGCAGTCGCGCTCGCCGAGATGAATCACATTGCCATAGGAATCGGCAAGAACCTGAAATTCGATATGGCGGGGATGTTCAATAAAATGCTCTATATACATCACGCGGCTTGCGAACGCCGCCTCCGCTTCTTTTTGCGCGGTGAGAAACGCCTGCTCAAATTCCTCCTCACATGCGGCGACACGCATTCCTTTTCCGCCGCCTCCCAACGCCGCCTTAATAATGACCGGATAACCGATACCCGCCGCCTCATGTTTACCTGTTTCCGCATCCAGGATCGGATCGGTCGTTCCCGGCACGATCGGCACACCCGCTCCCATCATTGTATTTCGTGCCTGCTGTTTATCGCCCATCTTGGAGATGACCTCCGAACCGGGTCCGATGAATGTGATATTGCACTTTTCACACAGCCTTGCGAACATACTGTTTTCGGATAAGAAACCATAACCGGGATGAATGGCGTCCGCGCCCGATATGATCGTTGCGCTGATGATCCGCTCCATTTTCAGATAACTGTCCGCTGCGGGCGCCGGACCGATACAGATTGCCTCGTCCGCAAGCTTTGTATGTAATGCCTCCGCATCCGCCTCCGAATAGACCGCAACCGTCTCAATTCCCATTTCACGGCAGGCACGGATGATGCGAACGGCAATCTCACCCCGGTTTGCCACCAATACCTTTTTTATCATGGCCCCGCTCCTATCTAATGACAAACAGCGGCTCGCCGTAGCCGACTCCCTGCCCGTTCTCTACTAAAATTTCCGCCACCACGCCGTCATATTCGCTTTCAATCTCATTCATCAGCTTCATTGCTTCCACGCAGGCAAGAATCTGTCCTTTTTTGACGGTATCACCGACGGATACATACGGCTTCGCATCCTCCGACGGCGCCGCATAAAATACGCCTACAAGCGGAGACTTCACGATCTTGCCGTCGGCTGCGGGCGTTGTCTCTGCCGCGGTTACCTGCACGGCTGCCGCTTCCGCGCCTGACAGCATCTGCATGGTTCCTGCTGCCCCCGTTACTGCCTGTACGCTCCCTGCGGCTCCCGAAACGGTCTGTACCGCGCCAAACGCTGCCAAATCCGGCACTGTCTGCACTCCCGGCAATGCCGGTATTACTCCCGATACTGCCCCGGCCTCTTTTTTCAGGCAAAGCTTGACGCCATTCTCCTCATAGCAAAAATCTGTCAGCTTTGATTCGGACACCGCGCCGATCAACTGTATCAATTGTTCCAATTCCATGATGGTTTTCCTCCTGCCGTATTCCCGGCTGCATTGCCGAAACGTCCCTTACCACTTCAACCGCTTCTTACTCCTCATACTTCTTTACGAGCAGCGTCGCATTGTGCCCGCCAAAGCCCAAGGAATTCGACATAGCGTAACGCACGTCTTTTCGGATCGGTGCGCCGATCGTATAATTTAAGTCACATTCCTCATCCGGTGTCTGTGTTCCTACGGTCTGATGGATAAAGCCCTCCTGTATCGTTTTGACGCATGTGACGAACTCCACGCCGCCCGCAGCGCCAAGGAGATGACCGATCATGGATTTAGTCGAATTGATGACAACGTCCTTTGCCGCCTCACCAAACGCCGCCTTGATCGCTCTCGTCTCAAAAAGATCATTGTGATGGGTTGCTGTTCCGTGTGCATTAATGTAGGTCACATCCTTCGGTGCAACGCCCGCTTCTTTCATCGCAAGCTCCATCGCTTTCGCCGCACCGCTTCCGTCCTCGATCGGGGAAGTGATGTGATACGCGTCGCTCGTGGAACCGTAACCGACCAGCTCCGCATAAATATGAGCCCCACGTGCCTTCGCATGAGAAAGCTCCTCCAGCACGACAACGCCCGCTCCCTCGCCGAGCACAAAACCGCTCCTGTCTTTATCAAACGGAAGGGATGCCCGCAGCGGATTTTCCTCGGTCGAAAGCGCCGTCAGCGCCGTAAAACCCGCAACGCCGGTCGGACAAATGCATCCTTCCGTTCCGCCCGCGATCATCACATCCGCATCGTCATACTGAATCGCACGGAATGCATCACCGATACAGTTTGTGCCCGTCGCGCATGCTGTCACGACATTCGTGCATTTTCCTCTAAGCCCTAACTGAATGGACACATTTCCTGCCGCCATATTGGAGATCATGAGCGGCACCATCAGCGGATTGATTCTGGAAGGGCCCTTCGTCATAATCTTAGCATACTCGCTCTCCTCCATCTGCAGGCTGCCGATTCCCGATCCGATGATCACGCCCGCGCGGAACGCGTCCTCCTTGCTCATATCCAGTTCCGCATCCGCAAACGCCTCGCTTGCAGCCGCCACCGCATATTGGGAAAACAGCTCCATACGTTTTGCCGCCTTGAAGTCCATGCGCTCCTTTGCAACAAAATCCTTGACCTCCGCCGCTATTTTTACTTTATAATCCGTCGTATCAAACTTTGTGATCGCGCCAATTCCGACCTTCCCTTCCTTCACGGAAGCCCAAAATTCTTCCACGGTATTTCCGATCGGCGTTACCGCCCCAAGACCTGTCACAACGACTCTTCTTTTCATCTGCGATCCTTTTCCTTTCGTTTTTACATCATAGCTTTACATAATTCATGAAGAATGTCCGCAGGACATTCTTCTGTGTGAGAAAGGTTCGCTTTGCGAACCGTAGTACTTCTTACACTTCTCTCCATGCTGGCGCAATCAACTTATGAAGAAATGCCGAGGGCATTTCTTCGGGGAATGACTTAGTCGTTTTTAGGCGGCGTATTTTGACGCCTTAGAACGACTTCTTTCCCTTACATGACCATGCCGCCGTCCACATGCAGTACCTGCCCGGTAATGTAAGCAGCATCCTCCGACGCCAAAAATGCGGCTGCTGCCGCCACCTGTTCCGGCTTGCCAAAGCATCCTAACGGAATTTGCGTCATGGCTCCCGCTTTCACATCTTCGGAAAGCGCCGCCGTCATATCCGTCTCGATAAATCCCGGCGCGATCGCGTTCACGGTGATGCCGCGGGACGCGAGTTCCTTTGCCGCTGACTTCGTAAGTCCGATCACCCCTGCTTTGGACGCTGCATAATTTGCCTGTCCCGCATTGCCGCTCACGCCGACAACGGACGCCATGTTGATGATGCGCCCGCTTTTCTGCTTTAACATCTGTCTTGCCGCAAAACGGATCGTATGGAACGCACCTTTCAAGTTCGTATCAAGCACACGGTCAAAATCCTCCTCGGACATCGCCATGAGCAGCCCGTCCCTTGTCACGCCCGCATTGTTGACGAGAATATCCAAAGAACCATAGGTCTTGATCACATCTTTGATAAATGCCTCGCACTGTTCGAAATCAGATACGTCACACTGATAGATCGCACCTTTTCCGCCCTGTTCTTCCATTTCCGAAAGCGTCTGCTTTGCTTTTTCCTCAGAGCCGTTATAATTGATGATGACGGTTGCGCCATCCTGCGCAAGCCGCAGGGCGACCGCCCTGCCGATTCCCCGTGACGCTCCGGTCACAACCGCTATTTTACCCTCTAAAGCCATTGCCCACAATCTCCTTATCCTTTGCCGTCTTGCGCATCCAAGATTCTCTATTTCAAACATACACTCAGCACAGAACACATTTGTGCATCAACAATGCAAAATTGCGTTCCTACAAAAGCGCTTCCACGATCTTGTCCACGTCCTCCCATACGGAAGCATGCAGCACGCGCTTGTCCTTATCTATTTTCCGTAAGAAGCCGTCAAGCGTCTTTCCGGGACCGATCTCCACAAACGTATCGACGCCCTCGGCGATCATGTGCTCCATGCTCTGCTGCCAGCGCACGGGCGCGCTCACCTGCTCCGCCAGCAGGCCCTTGGTCTTTTCAATATCATTCACCGTCTCCGCCGTCACATTCGTCACATAAGGAACCCGCAGCGGTGAAAAAACCAGATGCTCCATCTCCTCGGCGAGCTGCTCTCCCGCAGAAACAAGCATCTTAGAATGAAACGGTCCGCTGACGTTTAACATGACCGTGCGTTTTGCGCCGCCTTCCTTTAAGCGCTGCTCCGCTTCCTCAACCGCTTTCGTTTTTCCGGTAATTACGATCTGACCCGGACAGTTATAATTGGCAACGGACACATCCTCTATGTCACTGATGATGCGCTCAATATCTTCTGCCGCCATCGCAATGACCGCGCACATTGCGCCCTCGCCGGCAGGTACCGTATTCTGCATTAAAATGCCGCGCTTCCTCACCAGACGGATGGCGTCCAATTCCTCCATGCCGCCCGCCGCCGCGATCGCGCAATATTCACCGAGACTTAATCCCGCCGTCATGTCCGGCTCGATTCCTCTTTCTTTCAGAACGCGGGTAATCGCCAAACAGGTCGTCACCATTGCTGCCTGCGTATATTCTGTCAGGTCGAGCTTCTCGTTCGGAACGAAGCATAATTCTTTCAGATCGAGCGACAGCGCTTCACTTGCCGCATCATATAGCGCGCGCGCAGATGCGCTTTTCTCATAAAAATCAGCGCCCATGCCCGCAGTCTGTGCCCCTTGTCCGGGGTAAATGAATGCCAGTTTACTCATAGAATCCTGCTCCCCCGATCAGTTTGTCTGTTTCCTGCGCAAGCCTTCCTATCAGCTCCGCACAAGTCTCTTCTTTTTTCACTAAGCCTGCAATCTGTCCCGACATGATCGTGCCGTTCTTCACATCGCCTTCCACAACTGCCGCGCGAAGACTTCCGACCGTGATACTCTCAAGCTCCTCCAAGCCTGCTCCCGCTGCCTCAAGCTCTAAGTATTTTTTCGTCATATCATTCCTTAACGCACGCACGGGATGTCCCGTCGTTCTTCCCGTCACACGCGTATCAATATCCTTCGCCTTTATGATGCGCTCTTTATAATTGTCATGTACCTGTGATTCCTTTGTCACAACAAACACGGTTCCCAGCTGTACGGCACGCGCGCCCAGCATGAATGCAGCGGCAATTCCTCTGCCGTCCGCGATACCGCCCGCCGCAATGACCGGAATATCCACGGCATCAACGACCTGCGGCACAAGCGCCATTGTCGTTGTCTCACCGATGTGGCCGCCCGACTCACAGCCCTCCGCCACGACCGCGTCCGCTCCGCACCGCTCCATGCGCTTCGCCAGTGCCACGCTCGCCACGACCGGAATGACCTTCACGCCCGCTGCCTTCCACATTTCCATATAGGTTTCGGGATTGCCCGCTCCTGTCGTTACCACTTTCACACCTTCCTCGACAACGACCTTCGCCACGTCTGCCGCATGCGGACTCATCAGCATAATGTTGACGCCAAACGGCTTATTCGTCAGCTTCTTCGCTTCCCGGATCTGTTCACGGACCCACTCTGCGGGAGCCGCTGCTGCACCGATCAAGCCCAATCCGCCTGCCTCGGAAACGCCCGCCGCAAGGTGATGCTCCGCAACCCATGCCATACCGCCCTGAATGATCGGATATTCGATTCCTAACAGCTTTGTGATCTCTGTCTGCATAACTTATGCCTCCTTCTTACGGTGTATCTGTCTTTCGCTTATTATGTATATCTATGTTTCTTATCGATTACCACTCCACGATGGCGGCACCCCATGTCAAACCTGCCCCGAAGCCTGCCAGTACCAGCTTGTCCCCCTCATGCAGCTTTCCGCTTTGATGCAGCTCATTAAGCAGGATCGGTATGCTGGCGGACGATGTGTTTCCGTATTCCTGTATATTCATCGGAAACTTTTCCATCGGCTCATCCAGCCGCTTCGCGACCGCCTCCACAATTCTCTTGTTTGCCTGATGCAGAACATAAAGAGCAATGTCTTCTTTCGACACATGATTTTGCGTGAGCACCTCACCGATGATCTCCGGTACTTTTTTTACTGCAAAACGAAATACCGCCTGCCCGTCCATGCCGATCCGATGCATCTGATCCTGCATTGCGGACGCGCCGCTGTCGTCGTTTAGATTGCTCCAGTCATGACGGCTCTTACAGGTAAGCGCCTCCCCCTTCGTCCCGTCGGAATGCGTTACCGGGAAATACATGTCTCCATCCGTCCCCTTTAATACGACTGCTCCCGCGCCGTCACCAAACAGAATACAGGTGCCGCGGTCTTTCCAGTCCATCAAATTGGAAAGACACTCACTTCCGATCAGGAGCGCCGTATGATAGACACCACTGTTCAGATAAGCAAGCGCCGTATTATAAGCAAGCAAAAAACCCGTGCATGCCGCGGAAAGATCAAAGCAGGTCGCCCGGTTCGCGCCCAATTCCTTCTGCACCTCGCATGCCGTGCATGGCAGTATCAGATTAGAGGAGGTTGTCGATACGATGAGCAGATCAATCTCCTCCGCCGTGATGCCCGCATCCGCAAGCGCGCGCTTCCCCGCCATGACTGCCATGGAAACCGTTGTCTCCTCCACGCCTGCAATATGCCTCGCCTCCACGCCGGTGCGCTCCTTTATCCACTCATCGTTTGTATCCACAAACGCGGCAATCTGATTATTATCCATGCGATGCTCCGGCACATACGCACCTGTTCCGCATATTTTTCCCTTCATAAATGCCCCCAGTGTTCTACTTTCCCATTCTCTTTATTTTGACATTCAAAGTATATAAAGATTTCCTATATTTGTCAAGTCTTTTCCCGCATGCGCACGGTTCTTTCCGGTTCTATGAAAGGCCCTCCTGCTGTTCCTGTCCCTGTCTGTTTTTTTCCCGGCTTCCGAACAGGCTTCCCCGAGCTTTCGCCTGCTGTATTTTCTCCTTCGCTTTCCGCGCATGCTCTCTCTCCTGCCTGAGCTTTTCTTTTTCCATACGCGCCTGCTCATGCTGTGCTTTTTCCCTTTCCCTCCGTGCCTGTTCCTTCTCCTTTTGCAGCTTCTCTTTTTCCTTTCGCGCGCTCTCCTTCTCTTTCTGAAGCTTCTCCTTCTCCATCCGCGCATTCTCTTTTTCTTTCTGCAGCTTCTCCTTCTCCATCCGTGCCTGTTCCTGCTGCGCCTTCTCTTTTTCTCTCCGCGCGCTCTCCTTTTCCGCACGCAGCTTTTCCCTTTCCGCGCGCTGGTGTTCCCTCCTTAGGCGCTTCCGGTCGCCCAATGTCATCCGGTTGCGCCGCTCACGCTCACGCAGGATCTCGTCCAGCTTTTTATAATGCTCCTCCTCGCGCTGTTCCTGTATGCTGAATTGATAATTCATCTCCTTTGACACCGTCTCCGCAACCCCTTTCTTGATTTCACGCAAAAGACCTTCATTTTCCTCATGTACCGCCGTCACAACCATCTGTTGGAGCATCATGCAAAGTCTCGCCGCCTTTCTCGTTTTTTCTTCTTCTACCTGCCCTGTACCCGCGCTGCGCTCTCCGCATTCCGGCAGGTGCTTTTCCGCCTGCTCCTGCAATAAAGCCTTGTCCTGCGGCTTCTCCTGAACCCATTTTCCGTTTTCCGCCATACCCTCCGGCTGCTTGTCCTTCATATGTACCTTCGTGCGGATCGCCCGCAGCTGCAATCCCTCTTTTTTTAACTCCTTGATATACAAAAATCTGTTTAAGTCCTCATCCGTATACAATCTGTGCCCCTGCTTATTCCGCTCAATCGGCAGCTGCAGCTCCTCCTCCCAGTAACGCAGAACGTGGCTCTCCACGTTCACTTTTTTTGCCGCGTCCGCAATTTGATAATAATTCATGCTCGCCCTCCTTTTTGTTTGCATATAAAAAAGAGAATCTCCCTGTTGGAAATTCTCTTTTGCATACTTGACCTTACCGTCATCGTATCGTTTATTTGTCCTGCTCTGTCATGCAGGTTTTCTGTTTTGTATATCATCCGGTTCCGCCATGCGGGTTTTATGTTTCGTGTATCACCCGGCGGGCAGCTGTGCGGACTGTTCTTTCTCAGCATCCGCAGGTTATTCCTGCCGGTTGCGGTAATCGCCGCGTTCCATGTTCGCGAACTTGGTATATTCCGGCAGCCATACGAGATTCACGGTTCCGATCGGACCGTTTCTCTGCTTGGCAATGATGATCTCCGCAATATTTTTCAGTTCGGTATCTTTATTATAATAATCATCGCGGTAAATGAACATCACGACGTCGGCATCCTGCTCGATCGCACCGGATTCACGCAGATCGGAAAGCATCGGTCTGTGGTCAGGACGCTGTTCCACCGCACGGCTTAGCTGGGAAAGCGCAATGACCGGAACCTGCAGCTCTCTTGCGAGCGCCTTTAAGGAACGCGAGATTTCGGAAATCTCCTGCTGTCTGGAATCGCTGCCCCTGCCGCTTGCGCTCATGAGCTGTAAATAGTCGATCATGATCATTTGCAGGTTATGCTCCAGCTTATATTTCCGGCACTTGCTTCTCAGCTCAGGTACACTGATTCCCGGCGTATCGTCAATAATGAGATTTGATTTGCCGATGACCGCCGCGGATTCGATCAGGCGCTCCCAATCATTATCATCCAGTCCGCCGGTTCTAAGCCTCTGCGCATCCACGCGGGATTCCAAAGAAAACAGACGATTGACAAGCTGCTCCTTCGACATTTCCAAGCTGAAAATCGCAACGGTCTGGTTCGAGCGGAACGCCACGTACTCTGCAATATTGAGCGCAAACGCCGTCTTTCCCATAGAAGGTCTCGCCGCGATCAAAATTAAATCCGAGGGCTGCATACCCGCCGTCCGATAATCCAGATCGGTAAAACCGGTGGCAATCCCCGTCACGGCGCCTTTGTTATGGGATGCGATCTCAATTTTTTTGAGCGCATCGGCAACCACCTGTCTGATCGGCACAAACTCTCCCACATTGCGGTTCTGTACGATCCGAAATATCTTTTGTTCGGTATCGGCCAAAATATCCTCAACCGGTTCCCTGCCGACATAACAGGTGTTCGCAATCTCCTCGTTCGTCTTGATGAGCCTGCGCAGCAGCGACTTCTCCGCAACAATATTCGCATAGTGCTTCACGTTCGCGGATGTCGGCACCGTGTTTAAGATGTCCTTGATAAATTCTAAGGAGCTGACCTCGGGAGGCACATCCTTTTCCTTAAGACGGTTTTGCAACGTCACCATATCGACCGGTTTCGCCTCATCATGAAGCTCTACCATGGCCTCAAATACAATGCCGTATTGTTTTCCGTAAAAATCGTCGCCCGTCAAAATCTCGGACGCAACCACGATCGCGTCCTTATCCATCAGCATTGAACCAATGACAGACTGCTCCGCCTCAATGCTATGCGGTAATACCCTTTTTAAGAGAGCTTCTTCCAGTTCCGCCACTGTTCCTCTCCTTTGTCCTCTACTTCTCGCTCACCTGTACCCGTAAGGTTGCCGTCACCTTCGGATGCAGCTTTAACGGAACCTCATAGGTACCGAAATTCTTAATGGAATCTTTCAGAACGATCTTCTTTTTATCAATGTCATAGCCGTACTGCTCTTTGGCCGCCTGCGCGATCTCCTTGCCCGTTACGGCGCCGAATACCTTACCGCCTTCGCCCGCCTTAATGGAAACAGCAATGACTTTATCCTCCAGCGTCTTTTTGAATTCCTGCGCCTTGGCAAGATTCTCCGCCGCGATTTTTTCCTCATTTGCCTTTCTCAGCTTCAGGTCATTGATATTGGCATTATTCGCTTCCACGCCGATCTTTTTCGGCAAAATAAAATTGCGCGCATAGCCATCGCTGACCTCGACAAGGTCTCCTTTTTTCCCCAGTGCTTTTACATCCTGTTGTAAAATAACTTTCACGAAATATCACCCTCTCCTATCATGATTTCCAGCGTTTCCTTGATCCGGGCGATCGCACCCGCTATATCGGTATTTTCAAGCTGTGCACCCGCCATATTCATATGTCCGCCGCCTCCGAGCCGCTCCATGACGATCTGCACGTTGACTTCATCAATGGAACGCGCGCTGATATAGATCATATTCTGGTACTCGGTGCAGACAAAACTTGCCTTGATCCCGACAATATTGAGCAGCTCGTTCGCCGCCTGCGCTCCGACAATGGTCGGGCTTTGAATCCCGTGCGACGGACAAATGGATATGGCATAGCTGTCGTGGAAGATCTCGACCTGACGCACTGCCTCCGCCTTCGCCTTGTATTCGGTTTCATCCTCACGGAACATCTTGCGCACCCGCGTTACGTCCGCTCCGCTCCGCCTTAAGAATGCCGCCGCTTCAAACGTCCGCACGCCCGTTTTACTCATAAAGTTGTTCGTATCAACCACAATACCCGCATAGAGACAGTCCGCCTCCACGCTGCGCACCTTCACATTGTCACCGACATACTGCAAAATCTCGGCGACCATCTCGCATGCGCTGGACGCATACGGCTCCACATAGGAAAGCGTCGCATTTTCAATGACCTCCGCGCCCTGCCTGTGGTGGTCGAGCACAACGATGGATTTGCAGTAATGCAGCAGTTCGGGACATTCCGTGATACTTGGCTTATTGACGTCCACGATCACAAGCACCGTATTACTGCCCGCATATTCAAGCGCCTGCTGACCCGATATGATTGTGTCTTCTTCAAACTCCGACTGGCTTTTGTAGCGATCCACAAGCGGCTGCAGGGATTTCGTCACATCATTCAATACAATGCGCGCTTTCCGCTCAAGCGCTTTTGCGATACACACGATCCCGACCGCCGCGCCGAAGCTGTCCACATCGCTCAGACGATGTCCCATGACAAGCACCTGATCCTTGGCGCTGATGATCTCCTCTAAAGCATGCGCCTTCACTCTTGCTTTCACACGCGTGCTTTTTTCCACCTGCTGGCTCTTGCCGCCGTAATAGGAAACCGTCTCCGGCGTCTTGACCACCGCCTGGTCGCCGCCGCGCCCAAGCGCTAAGTCGATCGCCGTCCGCGCAAATTCGTAATCCTGCGCATAGGTCAGTCCGTCAACCCCGACGCCGACGCTTAAAGTGACTGCCATCTCATTGCCGATATTGACTGTCTTGACGTCCTCTAAGAGATCGAAACGCTGCTCTTTTAGCTGCTGCACGGATTTCTTGCGCAGCACGATTAAGTATTTATCCTTTTCCAGCTTCTTAACAATACCGTCAAGCGCAGAGATGTACTTATTGATCTTACGCTCGATCAATGCGGTTAAAAGAGAACGCCGTACCTCCTCAATGCTTTCAAGCGCCTCATCATAATTGTCAAGGTAGATCATGCCGACCGCAAGCGACTGGTCATCATTTTCCTGTAACGCGATGCGCAGCGCCGTCTCGTCAAACAAATAAATGGCGATCAGATAGCCTTCATATGTTCTGCCCGTCACGATATCGCTGTTTGCAACCATTTCGCGAAGGGAAATTTTTTTCATTCGCACATCGTATACACTGCCCTCGTACTCGATCGTCTCCTGCGCCGTATCTTCTTTTTGCGGGAGCTTGTCCGCCGTCAGTGTGGGAAACACTGTCCAGACGGATTTGCGGTAGCCCTTCTCTTTATGCGTGACATCCTCGAAGCACTCATTCGTCCAAATGATTTTCCCGTTTTCGTCAAGCAGCGCATGCGGCAGCTCTAATTCCCGCAAGAGTTGTTTTTGTATCTGACCGTACTGCGTTGCGAAGCTGATCAGCTCATTCATGATGATCGGCTTATTATAATTCATCAGCAGCGCGACAATGATAAAATAAGTCACAACGAACGCTGACAGCACCACGCCCGCCGTCACGTTTACCATATAAATAATGATATTCACAAGGACGAGCAGCATGCCGAGCAGCAGCGTTGACTGCATATAAGTCCTCAGACGGCCCTTCAGCCGTATTTTATTCGTACCCATTGAATAGTCCCCTCTGATATGCATAACGCCTATACCGTTCTAGTATAACATTATTTTATCGGAACTTCCATAGCATAATATAGTGGATTATCGCGAAAGATTGGGATAGATATTGTGGTATCATGTCGCCGGGCATGATACGCCCGAATGGGCCTGCATCATACTTAAAAAGACTTCCGCACGAAGGCGGAAGTCTTTCCATACAGCATTTCTGGATTTTCCCAATCCCGAAAGAATTGCGCAAAGGCAAATTTCAAAAGAATCCGCTTCGCGAATCCCAAAAGAATCCGCTTCGCGGATTCTTTGAAAGATTGGTGCGCATGCGGCAATCTTTTTTAATCACAGGCATACGGCATAAGTGCGATATGTCTTGCACGCTTGATCGCAACCGTCAGCGCTCTCTGATGCTTTGCGCAGTTGCCGGTGATCCTTCTCGGCAAAATCTTGCCTCTCTCGGACACATATCTCTTTAACTTTGCCGTGTCCTTATAATCAATTACATTATCTTTTCCACAGAAAACACATACTTTTCTTTTTCTATGAACGCCGCCGCGTCTCTTTACAGGCGCGTCGGTTTTGTCTGCTGCTGCTTTGATATAAGCCATTGCTAAAGCCTCCTATCTGAAAATTCACTGTTAGTTAAACGGTAATTCCTCGTCGATCCCGTCCGGAATATTCATAAACCCGTCTCCCGCAGGTGCTACAGGAGCAGACTGTCTTGCTCCTCCCGTATATCCCCCATCGTTCCCTGCAGACGCGTTTTTACTCTCCGCAAACTCCACGTCTTCTACGACAACATCTGTCGTATACACCTTGACGCCATCCTTATTCGTGTAGCTTCCGGTCTGAATCCTTCCCGACGCCACTACCTTCGTACCCTTGTGTAAATACTTCTCCACAAATTCTCCGGTTCTGCCGAACGCCACGCAGCTGATAAAATCCGCGTTGCTATCATCACCGTTATTGCGGTTAAAACGACGGTCCACCGCAAGCGTAAATCTTGCGATTGCCGTTGCGCTCTCGCCTTGAGAGTATCTCACATCCGGATCTCTCGTCAAACGTCCCATAAGTATTACTTTATTCATACGTTTCTCTCTTTCTTTATGCTTCCTGTTTTACGCACAAAAATCTGATGACGTTTTCCATAAGACGAACGTTGCTTTCAATCTGTGCCGGTGCAGTCGCGTCCGCATCAAACTGGATAAAGTAATAGAAGCCTTCCTTCATATGCTGGATATCATATGCAAGTCTCTTCTTTCCCCAGTCATCCACATTCGTAACCTGTCCGCCGAATCTTTCAATGTAGCCCTTGCACTTCTCAATCTCAGCGGCTCTCACGTCATCTTCGACCTTCGCACTTACAACAACACATAACTCATACTTGTTCATGCTTTCTCGTTACCTCCTTTTGGTCTCTGGCCCCTCCCTAATATAGAAGGAGCAAGGAAAAAATTATATCACGGAGTTATAGGATACCACACTGCCCGTCCAAAATCAAGAGATTTTATCAAAAAGATTACAAAATCTGTCGTACGCTTTTTTCCAATGCCGGGCGCGCGATCATGATCTGATGTCCGCAGCCGCAGCATTTCAAGCGAAAATCCGCGCCAACGCGCAGCACTTCCCATTCCGCCGAACCGCAGGGATGCTTCTTTTTCAGTTTAACGATATTACCGACCTGTATATCCATGTTGTCCTGCCTCCCGCCTGTCGGTTAAACGACGCAAATCCTATCCGAACTCTCACACTTGCCGCCATGCTCAAACCGTAAGCCTTCCGAGTACTTCCCCAATGCTGCCCTGAATGACAAGATCCGCCATACTGTCCCTTCCCGTCGCGGAACGGTTAATCAAAACCAGCCGGTTTCCCCTGTAATAATCGATGAGCCCCGCCGCCGGATAAACAACAAGCGACGTACCGCCGATGATCAGCATATCCGCCTCGCTGATGCACTTTACAGCCTCCGACAGCGTATGGTTGTCAAGTCCTTCCTCATATAATACCACATCCGGCTTGACCCCGTCCCCGCATGCATCGCATTTCGGAACGCCCTCCGTTCCCTTGATATACTGCGCGTCAAAAAATTTCCCGCACGACTCACAGTAATTGCGCAGCACGCTTCCGTGAAGCTCCAGTACTTTTTTAGATCCGGCCGCCTGATGCAGCCCATCAATATTCTGCGTGATGACCGCCTTGAGCTTTCCCGCCGCTTCAAGCTCCGCCAGTTTCTTGTGCGCCGCATTCGGTTTTGCATCCAGACAGAGCATTTTGTCTCGGTAAAACCGGTAAAATTCCTCCGTCTTTGTCCGATAAAAGCTGTGGCTCAAAATCGTTTCCGGCGGATAATCATACTTTTGATGATACAATCCGTCCACGCTCCGAAAATCCGGAATCCCGCTCTCGGTGGACACCCCTGCTCCCCCGAAAAAAACAATATTTCCGCTCTCATTGATCCACTCCTGCAAAGTGGCAAGCTTCTCCTCCATTGCCGATTCCCCCTCTTTCCTACTTCTCCCGGTTGCCACGAGTTATTATCGAACCTTCACGATCGTCACGACGCGCCCCTGCATATCGGGATACCCCTCATACACGACCTCGCCCAACTGCCGCAGCATCTCCGTATTCATGCCGATCGAAGCGTATTTATCATATTCACATGAGCCGATAAACAAATACGTTACTTTATATTTATTCAGCAGCGCGCGTACAAGTTCTTGATCCTGTGAGGTATACATCGTCTGCACCTCCGCTGCGCGCGCGCTGACAGGATCAAGACTGTTATGCCAAAGCCATTCGTGTACACGCCAGCCAAGCACGGTCGGCAGACCGGTCAGCACGGACACCCGGTTGTAGATCGTATAACTTTCCCCGTTTGCCTCCAGTATGACCGGACGCCCCTGTACATTTTCATTAAGCCACGCAATCGCGGCGGCATCCGTCGGCTGCTCTTCAAAAATATACTGGTCGGCACGCATGCCCTTATAATTATCCTCATTACGCAGATCGCCAAACCATGCCCGCACACTCGTTCCGAAATATCCACAGGTCCATAGCAGCAGCACAATACCGGCAATCCCCCATTTGAACTGTCTGCGCGTCTCCTTGATCAGAACAAAACGCGTCAAAATATAACCGATTGATATGCCGAACAAAATAAAGGCCTGATAAACCAGCTTAAACATCGTATTGGAGCGCTTGTAATCCCCGGCATAAATATCCGACATGTAGATCACCTCGGGCGTGAGCACAAGCCCGATCGCGCAAAGTCCGAGTATCAGGATAAACAAATCGGAGATTGCAAGATTCTCCAAAAAGCATATAAACCGATTCTGACTTACTGCTTCCGATCCCGCTTTGCTGTCCTCGTCGCTATCCGCAGCGGCCGTTTCCGTTTTCTCTACCACTTTCTCCGCCGATTTCTCCGCTGTTTTCTCTGCCGCTTTCTTTTTATTTCTCTGAATCTCTCTCCAAATCAGCGCCGTGACAAATCCGATCACAACAACGATCTGCAATCCCCACAAAATAATAAGCTGATAAAACGCCGTATGCGTCTCTGCAAGCAATATCCCATTTGCCATCGCCACAAAATGACTGTTAAACGGCAGCGCCACAAAAAACGCAACCGCCAAAACAACGATGGCATGCGTAAAAGTCAAAATCCATGTGCGCATATCAAAACCGCAAATTACCGCATTCGACGTCAGGATCACCGCACCCGCCACCACAAAGTAGATCGGAAAATCCCAGTAGTTTGACATCATGAAAATACCGATCAAATATCCGACCGCGATCACGGGAAGCCGGAACGTTTCCCGGGCTATGGATACGGTTGTCTTTTCTCCGTTTCTTCTTTTGACAATCGCCGCCTTCATCGCCTTCTGCCGGTTCATCAAAAAAGAAAACAGGATTGCTGTCAGCGTGAGTACGAACGTAATATTTACCACATGCGCATGCACATCCCCTAAAATAAACGAATAAGACGGGAACTCATGAATGGTCTTATCATGCGTATCGGGCGTATAACCAATATAGCGCGTGGAATTCGGAAACCAATAGCTTGGTCTGTCTCCGGGAATCTGAAACGTATCCCACAGCATCGGAACAATCCAGTTAAACACAATGTAGTGTCCGTTTCCTGCGATCGTCACGGCAATCGCGGCCACCGCGCCCGCGACATGCGAAACCGCATCACTTATTTTTTTCTTCTTTTGTGCGATAAACACCCTCATTACCTGACAAACCAGCGCATATACAAGCGTCGCACAAAACGCAAATCCCGTTCCGAGCGCCAGATTATAGCCATAGCTGACCGTGTTAAATGACATCTTTGTCAGAAATGTCATAATATATTGTCCGAAATAATAATAGTTCAATCCTTCTCCGGCAAACCAAAAATCCTCCACCGGAAAATATTCCGTCTTAAACATGGACATCATGAAACCATAGTCCATCATTTTTTCCGTTCCATAGGCTTTCGGATTAAAGCCCTTCATATACATATATGCAATGAAGAGCATAAAAAACAACAGTTCCAGGACAAGAATACGCTCCCAATGCGGTCTGATCGGGCTTTGCACATCCGTTTTTTCCCCGGTTTCCGCACCTTCCTCCGATTGCGCAGCCGCCTCTAAATCAACTTTCGCCTTACCTGCCTTCCTTTTCTCTGTTGGGTGTTTTACACGGATGTTCTTAACAGGCTCCTCCTTCTTTGCATACGCCGCAAACACCCGCGTATATTCATTTTCCTCCTCCATCTTCGTTTGCTCAGGTACCGTGTCTGCTTCTTGTTTTGCGGCGTCTTCTCTGTCCTCTGCCTCTTCCGGTTCTCCGGCTTCTACGCTTGCTTTCGCTGTCAATCCCTTTCTTTTGTGAAGCCAGTAGATCAGTGCGCCGATATAATTGCACAGAATACATGCACCGAGACACCAATAACAATTCTGTGTTGTAAAGGGCAGTATTTTGAGCGAAGCCAAAAACCACATGAGCCAGCCCGTCACTACAAGCCCAATCGCCTTAGAAAACAGATAGCCCCTGTCATCAAAACGCCGAAAGATCATGGCGCTTAAAGGATAAAACGCAAGTCCCAGTATCACGGTCGCTCCCCACCACTGAAAGAGCTGCCAAAATTCTTCTTCCATTTTCAGCAATCCGGCATACGCCACAACCATAAACATTACGATCGTGCATAAAATCTGTATTAATGTGTAGGTTGCCGTACTCCTTTTAGCCTCTGTAGCCATTATTTTCCTCCGTACTGCCCGCGATCACTTTATTGATCGTCCTGAAATCCTTCCATGCCTGCCGGCCGATCCCGATGATCTTTTTCATATTGATGGAATTCACGCCGCCCTGTCTTGGGCGGAACGTGATCGGAATATATTTTACTGCCAGCTTTTTCTTTTTATATATGACGGAAATAATTACATTCGAGAGATTATAGCCCGGCGGGATCAGCGGCAGATACCGCGCAAGCGTACCCGCTTTCATCAGTCGGAACGGCGTGTTTGCATCCGGTATGCTCACATGAAACAGCAGCAATAGAACCAGTTTTAGCACCTTTGTCACCACGACCCTCGAAAAACCGTCCTCCCGTTTTACCCGATGCCCGATCACCATGTCATATGCCCGACGTTTTTTCCAAAAGCCCCAAAACTCCGCGGATACGGTCTGCCCGTCCGAGTCTGTCTGAAAAATATATTCCGCCCCCGCATCCAGCGCATATTGATAACCATACAAGACCGCCGCGCCATGTCCGCCGTTTTCCTTTGTAAGACCGACCAGCCGCTCATGGCTTTCACTGTACTGATCCAGAATCTCCGCAGTCCGATCTTTGCTGCCGTCATTGATAATGACAAGCTTAGACTCTCCGCCAATCTTGTCCACAATCGGATACCAATCATCAATTACATTTTTTATCGTGTCCTGCTCGTTATACGCAGGTATGACAATATATAATTTTTCCATTTTTTCCCCTCGGCCAACACACGAGCTCAGTGCTTCTTTTTTCTTGCAAGATACTGCACAAACATGTCGTCCTCAATATCATAAGTATAATAATTATACTGCATATCATAACCAATGTCATTACGAAAACGATCTGCATAGGGCTGCATGGAATAATCCATGTCCATCGCCTGCCGCTCTCCAATACGGTCATCTGCAATGATCTGATACAGCTCTCCGATCGGATAGATTGCTCCAATGAAAAGGCACACGATCAATGCTCCTTTTATCATTCCCGTCCTTACATCTTCTGCCCGCTCCCACAGGAAACGCAGCAGCTCCGTCATCAAATAAAACATCGCCGGAATGGACACGCCCATGCAAAAATCATTCCATGAACCCATGTGAAAGAGCGGAATCACCGTCAGCGTAACCACCGCCGTCCAAAACATCACATCATGACAATTTCTTTGGTAAATACACAGGGCATAAATACCATACATGAATACACAAAAAATAAGATAGATCCAAATATTTTTCCCTCCATAGCGCACGAGTTGAAGGCCAATCTCTTTCGGCTTATCCGAAAAAATATTTCCGCCAAAATATATCAGCAGCACCACGCCCAAACTGCACAGCGTGATGATATTCCAAGGACTAAACAAGCGCTTCCATACTTTTTTATCCCCTTTTGCCGTTATGAGCAGTTTGCAGGCATAAACCGCAGCAAACACAAACAGCCCGATCATGGGCAGCACCCCAAAAAGCATCACGGGAATGATAAGCGCCGCATAATGTTCTATTTTTTGTCGATGCTCCGCCAGCATAAGCATAACAAGCCACGGTACGATACACTGTGGAAATACCCAGCGCATCGACACCAGATTACTGCGGTACTGCAAAAAGTATCCGTTCACATTCAAAAAATGAAAATAATCATACTGTTCGCCAATCGAAATCCGAAATAATGCCGATAGGATCTGCTGTGCAATCGGCAGCATTCCCCCAAAAAAGAAAAAGACCGCCAGCGTACCGAGCTGCTTTTTCCAATCCTGCGCCCTGACAGCGCGAAACAGGTGCAGCACCACAAGTAAAAGTCCAATCACATTCCACAGATACAGCGTGCACTGCGTAACCAAATAGGATCCGCAAAGCTTTCCAAACAGCGACGGAACTAAATACTGCGCAATATAGTAGGTCAGCATGGAGTTCTCCCGCGTCTCATAATAAACCGGCCATTTTCTGGTCGTCAGGTCATGAAGGATTGCATTATGCTTGTTCCAGTCTGCACTCTGCGGCGCACTTCCCGTATAACCCATATAATAGGAAAAAATCAGTATCAGAATAAGTACTGCGCAGCATGTTCCGGTACCGATGCTAAGCTCCTGCTGTCTATCTTTTACATAATCGCGCACCATCCAAATCACTGCCGGGAGTAACAATACGGTAACAGCCGCCGCAACGTACCATTTCACCCAAGTAAATAAAAACAAAAAAATCGGCAGATATAAATATAAAATTGTTATAATGTTAAGCCATTTCCCGCTTATTTTAAGTTTCGCTTCATCCATACGCCCATTGTACAATGAATTGCCGAGAAATGCTACACATTTGTCCGGAAAAAACGCACCAACCTGTCTTTTCACGTAGCGAAAAAGGACATTTTCCGGAAACGTTTTTCGTTTCCTGCGAAAATGTCCTTTCGTATACACTTTAGGGCCAATCTTTAATATCCAAACTCTTGAGCCCAATAAAGCTTGCCGTCTGTGTCCTCATAGATTGCAATTCCACAGGTCACATAACCTACGTCCAAAATATTGGCCGCATGTGTAGGGGATGCCATCCATGCCGCAACAACGCCATCTGCGGTACTATAACCCTTTGCAAGGTTTTCACCCCAAATAATATCGCTGTTGACGGTCCAGTATTCCCCGCCGTTTGGTCTTGTATGTGAGAAGGAACGAACCATCTCATCATTTGCTCTGACTTCTGCAGCAATCGCAAGTGCATCACTCCATACAAGTGCAGGCAATCCTGCTGCGGTACGCTGGCTATTCACTTTCTCCAACGCTTCAACCGCCAATGCACGAAGCTCCGCACAACGCTGTCTTTCCGCATCCGTCATACTCGCATTCTCTACGGAACTGATCAAGGCAGTATACTCATCGTCGATATAGACGCTTGTGTCATTCGGATCAAACTCACGAAAGGCACCTTCATTGTCTAATTCACCTTTGGTACTTCCACATCCGACGGTCGAAACAATCATAACCGCCAGCAAAAGCGTCGCTACCAACTTTTTCATAATATCACCTCCTCTAATTTACTGCTTCTATAGAATTTAGAATATCTTCGGTTCTATGAAATAAAACACTTTCTCCGAAACATCCTATCTTCTTTTTACTCATCAGGCTTGTGCACGCTTCTCGTCCCTTTTCTTTAAGAACGCCCATGTTCCCAATCCTGCTGCGGCTCCGAACATCACTGCCAGCCACATATTTGCTTCTGCCGTATCTCCCGTCTGCGGGGCACGTCTTGCACCAAGTACCTCGCCCTGTTCAGGAACAACCGGTGTACGTTTTGCACCAAGCACCTCGCCCTCCGGTGTATCCGAAAGCGGTACCGGGGTATCCGTGATTGTCACGGTTGTTGTCGGCGTAGGTGTTGCACTTGTCGGTGTCGGCGTATCCGTAATTGTTACGGTCGGCGTAGGTTCCGGCGTGTCTGTCGGTGTCGGCTCCGGTGTATCCGTCGGCGTAGGCTCCGGTGTATCCGTCGGAGTAGGCTCCGTGCCATCACGAGGAGTCTTCGCAGTACAAACACGCCGATGCGGCGGGGGGCGAAGACGCCGGTGACGCGGCCG
>CAMWSU010000044.1 GCA_947176965.1 uncultured Lachnospiraceae bacterium
TCTCCTCCGTGATCTCTGCCGTGGATGTCAGTTTCTTTAATGTTTCCCCATTCCTTGTAAATAGCCCTGACTTAAATGTTGCTTCCTCATCCGTTAAAATCTCCTTAACGATATGCCCTAAGTCGTCCTTTTCCTCTGTCATCGTCGGCTTGTATTCGATACTCGCGCCGCCCTTGATCCATCCGGCATGATTCTCCGGTGTCATGAGCTTTGCTAAAATATCCGCAAAACTCTCGTCAAAATTGCCCTTAAACTCTGCCATGTAGAGTTTGCCGCTGCCTAAAGTTACTTTTTCTCTGTTTCCCTTTTTATTTGCCATGTTTTTTACCTCTTTTCCGTAAAGTTGATACTATAGATTGTTTCAAACATTTTTTCACCATTGATCCATACCCGGTCTTTTGATGCTTTCCATGCTTTTCTTTCAAATGCGGCTTCAATGCTTCTTTCGCGCGCTGCGTCGATACGCTCGGCATAAAATTCCGCGGTAAGATTGTGGGTGATCACCCGTGTATGGAAGTCGTCGCCGTCCGCGTCTGTCCGATCTATGACGGCTATAAATGGTAACTTTTGCGGCTTGGTAAATGCCACTTCCGCCGTGGGAATCCCCGTAGCCGTCTCTATGTATTCCCGAATATCCATTTATCCACCCCACAATCCGGCAAGTCGTTCCTCCATTACCTTCTCTGCAATCTGTTTACCGTATTTGATATGCTTGACTGCCTTTGTCCTGCTTGTCCCATCCCGCGTTAAATGTCCATTTTCCAACAAATGTGTCAAACGATACTCCGGCGCACGGACATACCATTCTGCTTTGTAATGGTGTTTTGTCTTCCAGTCTTTACTTATTGCAAAATGATCTTTATAGTCCCCCGTGTCTTCCGGTGCATATTGTTTTGCCGCATCATTGCAGGCATCCGCAGCCTCATCAATTGCCTTTACAAATTCTTTTTCTTCGTGGTCGTACCAGTCCATCAATACTTCTGACAGTGCTTTGTCAAGTTGTTGCGGCTGGATCGCCTTTGATGCATCGACTTTCATGCAAACTCCTTTTCCCGATGTTTTTCAAACTGGATCAGCGACAGCCTGGTTATCGGTGGCAATGTATTTTTGCTGTTATCAACCTTGTCGATGTCATATTGTTCGCCATTGATCACCACGACCTGATGCGGCTTTACGTCCTGCTGCCGGATGATGTGTATGACGCGGTCAACACGTGTATCTGCTGCCCGTGCTGCATAATGCCTTGTGACCCCGACATTTTCATTGCCGAAACGCAGATTCTTCTTTGCTTTTTCCAGTCTGTCATCATCGTTTACGGTATAGATGTCTGCGACACCGTCATTGAATTCTTCAAACTTTGCTTTCATCCGGCGTCCTTTCCTGCATGCCTGCGACTGCTGCCTCCAACGAAAACGCTGTCAACTGACACGAAAAGTCATTCTCAAATTGTTCGATCGCATTAGACCTCCCATATCGACAGAACGAGAAAAGCAGCATCCGCGCGGTCTGCTCTTTGGCGAAGTCGATCTGCATGCCTTTTAACTGCTCAAGCCGCGCCTGTCCCTGCCTCATGATGTCCCGTATCTTTTTTCTTGTCGCATCATCGTCAAACGTAACGTCCAACGCGTTCAAGACATCTTCAAGCAGCCGGTCTTCCGCCGCTTTTTTCGTTTTTTCTGTCATATTACACCGCCTTTTGACAGGCAGCGGGCTGTTCCCGCCGCCTGCTTGTTTTACTGGTTAGCCGCTTCCTGTGCCGCGATAAACGACGCGATTTTTTCCGCCTTGTTGCTGCCCGTCAAGGTATAGCCCTTGTATGCCGCCAGTCCTTCGATTTGTGTCACAGTGATAGCATTTAACTCGCTTTCCGTCCACTGTGTTTTTTCTACGATCTGCGGCTCTGCTGCCACAATTTTCGCACCTGTGTCTGCGCCTGCTTCCGCGGTATATACCGTATATGCGGCGGGCTGTAACTCGCTGATGTCGAGTACGAGGAACGAATTGTTGTCCTTCGGTTTGCCGTTTCCGTACAAATAAGCTGCATAGATTCTTTCGCGATCCAAAAACTTGTAGCTGTCATCGTATTCGATTGTGCCGTTTTTACTCGTGCCGATTCCAATAAAATACTGCTTTCCAATGCCAATGATCGCTTTTCCCTGCACCATTTCCTCGGACTGGATCACCGTGGTCGGATACGGAAGCACATCGTTTGCAAATGTACCATCCGGTCGCTGTACTGTTGTTGCCGGCATAAACTTCTGCCAATAATCAACCGGATTCACAATCATAATCACTTTACTAACGGTGCGCGGACGTCCGTTCCTTCTTACCGCCATTCTTCCGATCAGTCCTCCATACACCTGAGGCGTAAATTTTGTGACTTTGATTGCCTCTTTGTCCTGATATGGTTCTCCGTCAGCATGTGGTGCTTCAATATCCTTCATCATGCCTACCGGCATTTCTACGCCTGTTCCGCAAACAATCCCCTCTTCCAAGCCGACATATAATGCGTCCTGTAAGACCTGTCTGACGTAGCTGTCGAGCCATGTCGGACCCAAGTCTAACATGGACTTTGCAACCGGCATAAACGCCATCAAACTGTACATTACCATGTTCAGTTTTTCAAATTCGCCGGAAAGCTCTTTCTCAATTTTTGCCGTAATCCTGCCCCAAATCGCCTTCTGCTTCCCGTTTTTGTTCAGGATCCATTCCGTTACATACGTTGTGTCCACAAAGTTTACCTCAGACAGTAGCGGGTGTTCTGCTTTCAGACCGTCAAGGACATCCTCGATGATTGTTTTCGGCATGGTAACATCGAGATTTGCTAACGCCTGCTTGGGGTTATCAGATTTCATTGCATTGATGACTGCTTCATAATATTTCTTTTCTTTTGATGTCAGCTGCCGCAGTCCACGCGCCGCCAGTGCTGCCGCATCCATCTGCTCCACGGCCGCCGCGTCTTTGGCTCGCTCTAACACTTCCTGCTGAATCTGTTCTGCCATGTCTGCGAACGCCTGCGCGACCTGCTCCGCGTCCTCGCTTTTTAACGCCTCGTTGAATTTCTTCGCCAGATTTCCGCGCATCATTTCCTCTACGTCCTTACTTTTCATGCTCTTTCATCCTCCTTCAGATATTGTGCGACTCCCTGTCCAATCAGTGCCGCGAGTTTGTTTGTAACTTTCTGTCTTTTGTCGTCTGTGTCCTCTGTATCTTTTCCGCTGTCGCTTCCCGTCTCGGTGGGGTCTGCGTTTTTTTCGTCGTTCGTGTCTTCTGTGCCGCTGTCCCAGGCATCCGCTTCGTCGTCTGTTCCCTTTTCCTGCTGCCTCATGCTGCAAAACTGTCTCATTTCCTCCCGGAAAGACTTTTGTTCCGCCATCTCGCGCCGCATCTGTACAATCTGCTGTTGTAACTGCTGTGTCATATCCTGCGCAGGGGCAGCTGCTTTTGCTACCTCATCCGCGAAGCCCTTTTCTACCGCCTGTTCGGGTGTCAGATATGTTTCATTGTTCAGCATTTCTATCAGCTCATCCTCTGTGATGTTCACGCGCTCCATGTAAATCTGTCTGTTGCTCTCCATGAGTACATCGAGATCATCCGCTGCTTTCCGCAGTTCACTCGCATTCCCCGCAACAGACATCCACATGTTATGAATCAACATGCTCGTACCGAGTCCCATGACCCTTCGGTCTGCCGCCTGCATGATGATTGATGCGATCGAATAGGCAAATCCATCCACATACGCAATGATTTCCTTGCATTTTTTCTGCTTCAACTGATTGTAGATTGCAATTCCCTCTTTAACCGAACCGCCATAGGAACTGATGTGCAGCTCGATGACCGCGCTTTCAGGAATCTCCGCCAGTGCCTTTCTGAAATACTCCGCACTTGTTTCGCTTTCCGTGTATTCCCACGTCCACCAGTTAAATGTGCCGTATTCCGACACATCATCGTAAATATATAGTTTATGTACATCGGATCCTGATTCCTGTCTGAAACAATAGTGTGCTTTTTGCTGTTTCACTTTTTATCACCTCCTTTCGCATCGCCTAAGTGTGCCATTGTCTCCGCTTCGGCGTAATTTTTTGTAATATAATGCTTCTGCGACCAGTCTTTGCCGATTTCCGTGTCACCAAGCTTCGTGCGCAGTTCGTCGATACAATACAGTCCGCTGCTCAACAGTTTGTCACAGTTCGTCGCCTGCTCAAAAATGTCGATGTGCTGTATGCAATTTGTGTTGATGTCGATATAGTTCCCCTTGCTAAACTCCTCCTCGCCGTACCGCTTGCGCGTGATCTCCTCTCCCAGCTTTTCCGTAATCGGATCAATGGCAAACGTCAGGAAGTTCTTTGTGATCTTCTCCACTTCCACGACATCCCCTAATATCAATGCTTTCGGTATCCTCCACGCACGGCCAGCCATTTCAAACTCGTAATTGATGCGCTCGTTTAGGTCTGCCGGAGTCGTCGTCATTCCCTGCTTTGAGACATCCATATAGGTGTATCCCTGCTGTAAGGGGAGCACCGCAGAAGAAGCATCATAAAACGGCTTAAAACGTCCGTTGATCAGCTCGTCCAGTTTGCTTGTGAAATCCGGTTGGTTTGACGTCTGCGCGTCAATATTTAAGATTCCTTTTTGCGCACCCTGCCGCAGCATGTTCCTGATCGCACGTGCTACGGTCTTGCCGTAGCTTGTATACGATCCCTCAAGCCTCTGCCGTGCATCAATATTGTTAAGCTGCATGTAGATGACTTCACTTGCTTTATAGGAGCGTTGTAACGTCAATTCCCCGATCGTGATGCCCGAAAACAGATCCTCTCTGAAGGAATATTTCTGCCTGCTGAAGCTGTCTGCAACGTATAACTTTTTGTTCACTTCAACAATCAGCGCTTCGTTGTCGTAACACAGGTTTGATATAAAATGCTGCATAAAGTCGCTGCTGTTCTCGTTCGGGTTCGGCTCGTAATTCCACAGATAGTATTCCGTTCTCGTTTGTGGCTTCCCGTTTGCAAACGTCCTGATTTCGCACTTTCCGACCGTGTTAGCAATCATGTTTATGGCACATGCCGTTGCCAGCTCTTTGAAGAATACTTCTGTAAATTCTTCCTCAAGTTTCGTTTTTACATTTATCGTGGACTGATGCCCGAACGCTTTTAGGAAATATTCAGTCATATTCATTTCATCATCCCGTCTCCTTTCACTGGAATGTAAAGAGCGGCAGCACATTCCCGGCTGTCTGCTGCTCCGGTATCAACTCATGCTGCGTCATCGCCGCCACGAATGCAAAAAAACCATCCGTTTTACGTCTCCTTCGCTCGATTTTTTGATATTCATAGTTGCCGTATTTTTTAGACATCACGCGCTTTGTGTTGTTTGTATACCACCGCATGATCGGGCAGTCTCCATACACGATGTTGTGATTGCGGAAAGCGCTGTCTATAACCGGCTCAACCTTGACCTTATCGGACGGGCGTACAAGATATATATTTTCGTTTTCTTTGCTAAATCCAACACGTGATAGTGCCATTCTCATGAGTGCAAGTCTGTAATCATCAAGCGTAAGCATCGGTATGTTGTAAAATTCGGTCTGTTCTGCCACCCATTCCGCGATTAATTCCGGTGGTATCTCCGGCGCGTCAATGATCTCCGCGTCTCCTGCTGCGCACGCCTCCTCTACCGGGAAGTTGATATTTGGTAAATCTTCGCTATATTTGCAAATCCATGTCTTTTGTTTGAATACAAATTTCTTTTCCCTTTTTGTGAGCACGCCGGCGGATGCAAAGTCATTGATTTTTGTGTAATCCAATCCAAGGACACCAATTTCGCGCACGATCGGCAGAACGATTTGTCTCGTCGCCAATATGTTTTCCCACGATGTTATCTCTATCTCTCCGTTTCCCTGCCGGATTCCCATTCTCTTTGTCATGAAATCCGACGCTGACGATCTGTTTTCTTTCCATTCCTGATATTCTTTCCGTATCTCTTCAAGCAGCGTTGGCAAATATTGCAGACTCGGATTTGCCTTGTGCCAGTTTTCTTCATCGTGTACCTCGTTCTGATCATCTAATAAGCACATAAACGGCAAAAATCCGTTATCCTCTATCTCAAAGTCCAAAATACGTTTTGATTTTTCAATCTGATCGTCAAGTACACCGTCGCATACGTCTCCGTTTGACGTGATATATGTCCTGCGCGGATGCGGCTTTTTTCCAAGCGCTGTCGTGAACACCTTGATGTTTGCATAGCTTTCATATGCATGAACTTCATCAAAGTCTACTTTTCCCGAACGCAGTCCATCCTTTGTTTTCGCATTGTTTGTCCTGTATTTGAGCTTTGAAAGTGTCTTTTTGCACTGTATCTCCGATTTTGTCCATCTGAAATACCGTTTCAGCTTCTTTTTGTGCTTTTCCAGCACGTTATACACGTCATCGAACGACATCCTCGCCTGCTCCTCCGCCGTGGCGCAGATGTCTATGTCATATTGCTGTATTGGGTTATACGGGCTTATCAAAGCAAAGTCCTCAAATGCCAAATACCCGTTTTTTCCCCCTCCACGTCCCATGAACAGGAACAGATCAGGAAATCGCGGCAATCCATCCGCTCTATATACACAACAATGCAGCGTGAAAACAAATTTTTCCCATGGAAACAATGAGAAATCGAAGTACTTTTGCAGCCCCATGTATTTAGAAAGCTGTTCCCTATTTATGATCAAATCTTCATTTTCGAATATCTTTTTGACAAACTTTATCAGCTTTTTTTGCCATACACAGACCCTTTTTCGCCCTTTTGTGCCCGCATTTTCGACCAAAGATATGTACTCGCACAATTCCGGCACATCTTTATAGCTCGTCGCCAAAATCCCCACCGCCCATCGTGGCGTTGGCTTTCAGTCCCAGCTCCGCAAGCAGTTTGAGCATCTGCGCATTGGTCTTGTTAAACATCTCTACTGCTTCATTTTTTTTGTAACCCTCCTGCCCTCCGCCGTTGTTGTATTTTACAATCGTTCCGCGCTTTTGGATGTCCTCGATAAGCAGCGTTTTTGTGACGTACATTGCCATGTAGTCGTTAATCATGTCGTCGTAAAATGTTCCGCAAGTACCATTCATTTCTAACTGCTTACGCAGGTCTTTTTCGATCTCTTTATACCTTTTTTTGCGTGTGATCCGCCTGACATCCTCGCGTCTGTTGTCTGCTTCCTTTGCCATGTATACCACCCCCTCATGCGCGCGCGAAAATTTGTTTACGGAACTTGGATGCCGATTGACAGGCATTTCGCAAAATTCAAAACTTTTTGACCGGGGGGGGATGCATCACCAACGTTCTTCGTTTACAAACCTGTCTTTCTTTTGCTTTCCTTTCGTGGTGTTCTTTCCATGTACCTTGTTGTGGCACTCCTCGCACAATGGAATCAGGTTGTTGTGTATCTCCCCATCGGCTTCATAAGTCCGTGACATTGCCAAGTGCGGATACTGGCGAACATATCTGACGTGATGCACGCTGCGCGCTGCGGTGTGAATGCCGCGCATCTTACAATGCTGACATTCGTTATTGTTTTCTTTCATGACTGATTTTGCCAGTCTCCGCCATGGTCGCCACTGGTAGAACTTGTACAGTTCGTCCTTGGCAATCAGTTCATTTATCCACTTTGCCAGTTCGTTCTGTGTCATGGTCTGTTGTCCTGCTGCCTTCTCGCACGGGTCTTTGTCCCAGCAATTTTTGAACAAATAAAAAGACACAGACTATACCCAATGAAAATTGGTTGTCGTCTGTGTCAAAGTATCTTTGATACTTTTATATCGTCGTAAGTGTCTGTGACTCTGTTATAACTGTCGTCGTTGTGATTAACTTCTTGTTTGTGATCCTATAGTAACATGTAATGTTAAGTGTTTGCAACCCCATTTTTGACGCAACAACATTTTTTCTAATTAGTCATGATTGTTGATGATATTTTGATTCAAGGACGCGGTATAAACTATCCCACACGATAATATTTTTTTATCACATTTCCAAAATGTTAGTAAAATCAAGTGGTTGTAAAGTTCTTCATATTCCCGTATTGATAATATAATGTAATTTTCAACGATTAACCTGCAATCTCTTATAAATTAAGTTATTATATATAACGACAAAAGGGAAAGCATGCTATTACTTGTTTGTCGTTGTTTAAGATAACGCGCGATGACTAACATGACATATGTCGAAAAAAAGGAGTTATAATAGACTCAAATAGAAAAGGAGGATGCCGATATGTTGAATATTTATGAGCTACTATCCTTAACTATTAACCTAGCCATCCTATACATTACATGGCTATCCCATGCGGGCAAACAAATGATGTCTGCATGTAGCTATCAGGGACATATACGATTTCCTACACTCTCAATCTATCTCAAGTTTTGTATTGTAATATCGAGACATGCTCAAATGTAACTTTCACCCGAAACCACATTCGATTGCCAGCAATGGAATTGAAGCCTCACAATCAGTTCCGTTGCTGGCAATCGCATTCCTGTACCCTGCTGCCAATATATAATTTATTTTCCCTACTTCTTTTTATTTCCCTTGTTCCCAATCCACGCCAAAACCACAATCGTTACACATACAATTGCCGTGATAAATATTGCTGTTAAATTGATATTCATGCTCTTACCTCCCTCCTGCTGCCTTGTTCGCAATTATGATCGCAATTGTAACGGGAAAAGCGACGCCCGCCACAATGCTATACTTCTTGATCTGCTGTTTCTTTTTTGTGTCCGTGTCCTGCTCTTTTTTTGACGTCAGGATGAACATATAAAATCCAAAGCCGATTGCCAACTCTATGTAGATAAATACGGCTATGCACACCGCTATGACTGTTCCTGTGCTCATGTCCTTTCCTCCCGCGCCTTCCTTGCTTCCGCTTTTTGGATAATCAGCCTGATCTTAATGACTTCGCTATCATCAAGATAGTCACATACATTGGCAAGATCCGATGCTACCGCGTAGCGTTCTGCTTCATCCTCTGTCATTTCTGTAATGTCATTATCCGCTCCTGCTGCCGTGCCCGCGTTGTTTTCATTATTCTGATTGCTTGATGTATCTGACGTCTGTGTTGTCTCTGCTCTGATCTCTCCATCCTCTTTTACAGTGATTGTTGTCGTTACCTGTATCTGTTGCATTTCTTCTATCCTCTCTCTAAAAGCTCATGCAGTGGCAGGACAAAATACAACTTGCCCTTTTCCGCTCCCCATTCTGTCCGCCCTGTTCCGACCTTGCATAAACACCGGGCAATAAAATACCGTGCGTTCCTGCCGTAGCCGTTTCGAAACTTGACTTCTTTCTCTATTCCTCTGCCTATCCCTTTTTCTCCGAATAACTTGCACAGCCGGACTTCCCAATACGGCTTGATTTCTCTATAATCCTCCGGCTTTATTCCTGCAAGTTCCATGTCGAACCATTTCTTTGTAACTGGTATTGTCAGCATGTTTCCTCCTTTCCAGCGGCAGAGATATCCTGCTACCGCCGCTGTTTATGTTTTTCCCGTGATATGTTGTAACTAACCTCATGAACATTTGGTTAACAGTTACCGATATTACTTTGTTTTGTCCTGTCCCTCGCGGCCGACCGGAACATCATCAATAACATTTCTGACACTGGCCGCTCTCTGTCTCTCCTTTTTGCCTTTTTTACAGACGTGAGCGTGGAAGATGATCTCAATAACATTCCTCCAAACAATACTCCTTCAGACGGTACAAAAACTCCAACGTAATGTGGGATTTCTGCACTAACCGCGGCGTATACCTCTCTCGGCATGATGTAATAATTAAAATCGCCGATAAAGTTGTGCCCATGTTTTGAGTGAAAATCTTCAACGCATGACTTTATCTCATAACAATAGAAATCTCCCTTTTCGATCCCTGATACTGTGTTGTTCTTTGGCTTGAACCTCATATAATCTACTCTGATGCCGTGTTCTGTACCGTAATCAAATGTGACTTCTTTCGCCCAATATATTCTTGGATCTTTTTTGGGGTTTATTGACTTCTCTGTAAGCTCTGACAATAGTTTCGTTGTTTCTCCTCTCGTCATGTCCATTTTCTCCTATCCATTTTCATCTCTTTTATTTGCCCTCTGATTGGCTCTTCTGTTAAGATGATCCTTGATAAATCGGCACCGCTCTGCTTAATGGATGCAACCGTAGTATCCCATTCTTTATCAAACTGCTTCATCCACTCTATGGCGAGCTGCGTGCCTTTTCTTTTTTTGATCTCTATGATCTGCGTTGTTGTCATCTTTACCACCATTTCTTTTTTAGGTCGCCAGCCTGTATGCCCGCGCCGGAAAGTTTGTTGCTTTTGTTTCGTTAAAATAGTGTTCTCTGATAAATCCGCGCTGTTTGTGACCGTCGAAATAAACTAACTGTCTGTCCCAACCATCACGGGCAGGTCTTATTTCTTCGACCTTGACAACTTTATACATATCTCTTGAACAGGTGCTTTGACTTATTGCTATCAGGTTTCCTATCTCCTGTGTGATCTCGTCAAATGTGATCTGTTTTCCTAACACATCTTTTTCTACCCATTCTCCCGGAGAAAATACTTTGCATTGCATGTGTAAGTAAGAATATATATATATCTATCTGTCCATCCATGTGATTCCTCCTGTTCTGTTTTTTGAATTTAGCCGAGCATATATTTTTTCCCCTTTTCGTATTCCCCTATGAATAAAATGTCTTCGTCCCATATCCCTTCGTCATGGTCGAACTGGTAGCAGCAAACTTCGCCGTCATCATCCACAAACGGGGCTGTATAGGTGTAATAACACGGTCCATCTTCGTTGTAGTACGTCATCACCGGCTCGTCGTCGAGCATGGGACATGTTATTTTTCCCCCATTCTGTCCCGTTTTCCCACTTTAACCATTCTGTTATCATTGTTCTCCTTTCCAGCATTAGGTCGGTTCTGCCCTATATTGTTGATCCGACATCGTCTAACCCATATTCCCGCTTTCGGCGTTTACAGTCCTCTAAGATGCGCTCTAAAATGTTTGTTTCTTCATCGCTCAGATAGATATAGTACTTTTCAAGCATTTTGAGAGCATGCAGACGGCGTGCGTTTTCTTTTTCGTCCTCGTTTGTGTCGGTATCCGACATTTGTTCTTTTTTACATTCGGTGATGCTGTGGTTCTCCTTTTTGGGTGCTGCTGTTTCTTCGTCTGTATCGCCTGCTGCCGTGTCTATACTTGCCGTGCTTGTGTTAACTGCCTTTTCTTCCGCCTCTTCCTTTTTTGCTTCTACCATATTGCGGATTTCCTGCGCTTTGATGTCTTCGCCTGCTGCCACGCGTTCCGCAATCTCTTTCTGTTCCTCCGCCAGTAACTGACTTGCGGCTGCTGCGGATGTTACCCCGATCGCGCCGTCCTTAAACTGTTCCTTGATCTCCGGCACGGCGTTTTTGTTGATGCGGTTATAATCCCCAATCACGGCCGGCGACGTTCCCATGATGCGCGCAACGTAATCGCGTACACGCTCGCCATGCTCTAAGATCAGCAGTTTTTCCCGCTGTGCCGCCTTTAGTGCGTTTTTCCATTCGTCAGCTTCCATCATCTTGTCATAATCGGTATAATGACGGTTAAATGCATTGCCAATCAGGACATGGATGCGGAACTCTGTTTCGGTCATGTCCTTGTAGCGGCAATCGACCATGCGGAATCGTTCTACGCCGGACTGCACTAACATGTCAATGGCGGCACGACGACGGTGCCCGCTCGCTAGCCAGTATTCGCCGTTCACGCGCCCTAATATCAGCGGTTCGTGGAGTCCGCCTGCCAGCTCAATGCCTGCTGCCAGCTCGTCAATCTCGTCCATGCTGTATTTGTTGTGCTTTGTTACGATGATCTGCTCATAGTCCAAGCGGATCGGAGAGAAATCTTTTTCTAATGCCGCCGCGCCGACTGTGGCTACGTTCATAATGCTTTTGATGTCAAATCCCATGTTCTCTTCCGCCCTCCTCCGCGCGCTCTAAATACTCATTTACGAATTTTCTGTATGTGACAGCCGCCGCGCTTCGCGGGCTGTGCTCGTCAAGCGGCTTTTTGTAGTATGTCGCCGCCGTTACCTTGTCCGACCGTCTGATCTGCGTGTCAAATACTCTGTATTTGCAGTTTTCCCGAAGCCACTTTTCCGCTGCTTCGTTTTCAAGCGATTTCTTGTAGTTTGTGAGCAGGATTCCGGCGATCGTGAGTTTTTCGTTTAATGCCTTCAACTCTTCGATCTGCTTTGTGATCGTCTCCACGCCATCGAGCGACCAGTTATCAAGCGTTACCGGAATAATGACCTCATCCGCAGCACACAGCGCATTGATCGTGCACATGAGCAGCGCAGGCGGGTTATCAATGATGCAGTAATCATATTGCTGTGTGACCGATTCTGTTGATAGAAACGCCCGGTATCTGTTGTCCTGTCTTTCTGTACTTGCGCGCAGAGCGTTGTCGGCTCCCAGTAATGAAATATTTGCATTTATGATCTCGATTCCGTTCTGATTGTCTCCTGCTCCAACGCTGCGAAAATATCTTACCGGCTGTCCTCCATTGAGGATGTCTGCTGCTCCGCATGTATCCGACCATGATTCGTAACACTCAAAAATTTGACTTGCGTTCCCCTGCGGATCATTATCAATCAGCAGGACACTTTTATCATGCCTGCTTGCAAGCAGCGCCGCCATATT
Source organism: uncultured Lachnospiraceae bacterium (assembly GCA_947176965.1). GTDB lineage: Bacteria > Bacillota > Clostridia > Lachnospirales > Lachnospiraceae > DLAJ01. Next base: position 12,704 of record CAMWSU010000044.1, read on the forward strand.
GATGGCAGTCGTGGTCTTTCCGACACCGCCCTTTAAGTTGATGATCGCGATTGTTTTCATGCATCTGTTCTCCTCTCCGTTTGTGTGCTAAATCTGATATTCACATCCTACATATTTTTTAGAATCTTTTATTGGGTAATAATATGTTCCTCTATACCAATCCTCGCCAAGCGTGATTTGGTCACAGTATTCGCCGTCTTTTGTTTGTTTTGAACCTTCCGGCTTATCCGCTATAAATGCGTCTTCAAAACCTTCCAGTCCTTGTTCACCTATAAAATATGCCTCCAATTCTTCAAAAAGTTTATCCGCTTGGCTTTTCAATTTCTGATATTGTTTTACTTTTTTAGCGATTTTTTTTGATACTTTCATTGTGTTGTCCTCTCTGTGTCACAGTTTCTCATGCTTGATAAAGTTTGGTTAATCGTACCGTTCTCTGCTGATGTAGATAGCTTTCCAACTCCTGTGTGGCTTCCGCTCCGCTATAGCATACTGTTACTTTGTATCCCTGCTGCCGTAGTGCCGCTATCCATTCGTTTTGTTTGGTCGTCGTCTTGTTTTTGCCGTATTTCATTTCGATGTATAATCCGGCGTAACCACCATATGGTGCTGGCAGAAAAAGATCAGGTACTCCCGCCTTGACTCCCATTGCCTTAAACCGTGCCGCTTCCACTGCGTTGCGCTTGCCTCCGTTCGGGATGTGGTGAAGCAGCTTTAATTCGGGATATTGTGATGTATGCCACTCCGCCCATTCGATCACGCCGATCTGCTCTGTGTCCTCTCCCCGTTTTAGGTTTCCGTACATTGCTATGTCCTCCCTTTGATCAAATAACCATCCGCATCTGTCCGTCAGCGTCATCCTTTACATTGATGCAAGGGATCCTTTCACCGACTTTCAAATAGCTACAATTTGCTTCTACGAGTGCCTTTGCCATGATCGGTACCACACTGTTTCCTATCCTCTTTACCCTCTCGCTGACCGGGTACACGTTCCATCGGTAATCACGGTCGATGATGTAGTCTTTGGGAAAGCCCTGTCCGAGCTTCAGTTCTTCGGCGGTCAACATGCGCAGGAAGATGTCAAGTATCACATATTCATTGCCGAGAACAGTGATCAGGGCAAATCTGTCTTTTGTCTCTATCGTGTGAAGCGGCTCGCCCACGGTCTGTCCCGTGCATCCTCCGTAATACTTAATGATAAACTCTGATACCCATGTGCATTTTTGTGCTACATCTTCGGAAACGCCTGCTGCCAGCAGTTCTTCCAGCTTTATTGTCATAACAGATATTTGCCCGAAATGTCCCGGACTGGTCGTGATTGTATGTATCGGTTCTGTCATGTCCTGCCCGATGCATGTTTTGTAGAACTTTGTGAGAAACACTGATACTTCACCGTAACGGTTGCTTGTGTCGATCGTCCGCAGCGGTTCTTCTACTTTCTGCCCTCTGACCTCGCCGCTTTGTGTCTCGGAATGGTACTGGATCAGTAATGGTGCCGCGACATAATGTTTTACCCCACTTGCAACGAACGTTCCTGCCGGCTCTTTCACACTGTTTATCCTTGGCTTTTGCCCTTTCCGCTCTCCGTATCCTATCGGTATCATGTAGGGTGTTGCTATACAGTGTTCATTTTTTGTTACTATCGTACTTAGCGGATTGTCTACTGATCTGTTTCTGTCCTTTGTAAATCCTGTCTGTCCAATCTGCATGATGTATGGCGTAATCTGTCCGAATCCGTGTTTCTGTGTGACCGTCGGAAGCGGTTCATGGATGCTCTGTCCTCGGAATCCGTCGCCACCGTGATTCACCTGTACAATAAACGGTTCGGGATTCTCAAACACGAATTTCTGTAGCCCGCGTGCGATCCTTTTCAGCGTATTGTCTGCGAGCGGCTTTTTTCGTCCGAAGATGGATTTTCCCAAATTGGAGAAGTCTAACACCGTACTCACCGCTACCCACTTTTTTAGTCCGCCTGTACCGTTTTTGTCGTGGGTCTGCTCCGGCCATGTGATCGGTTTTCCGTCGCGCCTGAATATGGCGTACCATCGTTTTCTCGTTGTGGGTGCTCCGTAGTCTGCCGCTACCAGTTCGCGGCTGTCAAAAACATATCCGAGCGATTTCATTTTACTGATAAACTTTTGATATTCTTCACCCTTTTTCTCTTTGATTGGATAACCCTGCTCATCCAACGGACCCCATTGTTGGATTTCTTCGACGTTCTCCATGATTATCACATCCGGCAGGATCACCTTTGCATGCTTATATACCGCCCACGGCAGGATCCTCAATCCGGCTTCGCGTGGCTTGCCGCCCTTTGCTTTGCTGTGACTCGTGCAGTCCGGGCTAGCCCACATCAAAGCGACGTGTCTGCCTTTTACATGTTTCTGCAAATCTACTTCAAAGATGTCTTCCGTTAAGTGCAGCGTGTTCGGATGGTTTGTCTTGTGCATGAGGATTGCTGCAGGATCGTGATTGATGGCTATGTCAACGCATCTGCCTAATGCCATTTCAATCCCGACAGATGCACCACCCCCGCCTGCAAAGCAGTCAATGATCATTTGCTACCACCTCTTTCTCATTTGATTCGCGTAATACCGCTTCTTTTTGCTTTTCTCTCAATTCTTCTGCTTTTATGTACGTTGCGAACATTTCAACCGTTAATTTATAGCTTTCTTTGCTCCTCTCCTCCGCCCTCCATTTTTCAAAACCTTCTTTATATTCTGTCATCAGCTTATTTTTTGCTCTTTTAATCATTTCGATCTCTGTCGGCATTCCGTTTTCGCCGTACTTATATTCATATGTACACACCGCAAGACCTGTCTGCGGGTCGATTATATACGCCTTGTCTTTGTACTCGTTTCTGTATGCGTTGAATATCTCCCCGTCAATTTTTATTTCGAATCCGCTTTGTTCTGCTACTCCGACAATTTTCCCTTTGCATACCACAGAATAAAATTGTTTTCTTTTCATGAGTGCCATTTTTTCCTCTCCTTTCTTGGCTTTTCCGTGATCTGTACCTCTCCGGTATCAAGATTGAGTGTGTATGTGTCTCCTGCTGCCGACGGCACATCCTTTCCATCTCTCCGTTTGTTGCCGTTGATCAGCGTGTATGTAAAGTACATGTATCCTGTTACTTCGTTCCATGCCTCGGCGATGCTCTCCTTATCCACGTAGTAGCCGCGCGGTATCTCTATTGTGTGGCTGTAAGCATTACGCGATCTGACTGTTGTTTTGGTTGGCTGTGGAATTTTTAGGTTTTTACTTGAGTTGTATCGTTTGTTTGAAAAGCCCTCGCAGGTTTTCATGGTTTTTTCGGAATACTTGACGAAGTAATTTGCCAGCTTCCTATACTGCCCGCTGTCATCCAATGGCTTGATCGTGATCCATCCTTTGTCCCAGCACTTTTTTAGCTTCGCTGTGTCTATTGCATTAAGGACCATATGGATATGTGCCGCTCCCCGTTCCCCGATCTCTGCCACCCACACGTATTTAGCCGTCCTTCCCTCTGCCTGATAGATTTTCCGTATGTAGCGGAGCAGTCTGTCTATATCTGCCCGCAATGCTTCTTTTCCGTCCGGGCGTTTCTCTTTGTCATATGACCAGGTAAGGTACAGGCTTGTCCCGTCAAAGTTCTCGTTCAGGATCCATGTCAGTTTTTTTACTGCATGACGGCTGTTCACCTTTTTCTGTGCTTCGCTGGTCTTATTCTCCTTTTTCCGCCGAGAACCTTCTTTTGTGTCGGCTCGTGGCGCGTAGTAATAGGTATGCTGGATCGTCTTTCCTGCTTTACATTTTTCATGTCTGTATGGCATACGCTGTTTCCTTTCGGTAAAATAATATATTTATCAAGTTTGAACAGCGGCTCGAATCCGCTGTTTTCCTTGACTTTTTACCGTGCATGGCGTATACTTTTATCGTAAGTTTAGTAGTTCCATGTACGGCTTGACCGTCTCGAAGTCCCCACTTTGAGACGGTCGTTTTTTCGTCTTTCTTTATTCGATTTTCAGTATGTAACTTGGTTTGTGTCGGCTATTGGTCATGCGCCGTGTGCTCATGGCTCTCATCCTCTCTAAACAGTGACAGTACCCATTCAAAATCATCTACCATCTTCCCTGTGAAATTGTGCGGATAGTACGAACACGCCTTTATCTCCTGAATGCGTTTCTCAATCTTCTCATGTGCATTTTCATAAATCCCAAGCTGGTTGAAACATCGATTGATCGGACATCCCCCGCAGTCTACGGTACCGTCTTCCGACATCCCACAATGCTCTATGCATGTGTCGCAATCGTCTGCATCTCCGTAACGGTCAATGCTGCACATTTCCCGCGGTACATAGTCACCACAACATTCAATAGTTAATCGTTCCATGCTTCTCCTTCCTTTGGTCAGTGGATTGAAAAGAGCGGTTTCGTCGTTTCAATCCGGTGCAATGCTCTTTCCCCTGCCTGTCCGATCACGGCAATGACATCATCTAATTCACTTTCTGACATCAATCCAAGGTCCCGCATCGCGTTCGCGTATCCGGTCGCAATACCAGTATGCGCATGTACGTCGTCACGGTTTTCCGTCTTTGTGATCTCCTGTAATGTCTGATTGATAATCTTTAATCCCTCCGCCTGCTGCCTGAAGCGTCCTCTACGGATAATCACGCGTGCGGTTTTGTGCATTTCTACGCCTGCCGCCCGTTCGATCTTTTCCATTTCCTTTCTTGTGTTTTCATACATAATGTCACGACATTCTTTTGTTAAACGCACGGTTGCACAATACTGTCTGCCCCGCTGTATCCCTGCGCCGGTCTGATTCTTCTGTATCCGTTCTAATGGTGTTATCATGCTTCTGCCTCCTCCCTCTCGCGTTCTTTCCTTCGCGTGCATTGTATTTTCACGGCACATACTTCATATGCGTTAAACAGGTACGGTGCTTCATGCCCCTCTATTTTCTTTTCATATTTTCGCGACTGCATGCGCCCGTAAACATCTACCCGATCTCCAACTTTTAGTGTTTTTGCATAAATAGCATTTTCACCGAAGCATGCACACGGGATATAGCTTGTCCCATTCGGCGTATTGACTGCGATGATCGTGTCCGTCACATGCATTTTCCTGCCGTTTGGCTGTCTGCGCTTTGTTGTCTTGTACCAAGGCGCGCGGCAGACGAATCCCCGAAGTTTTACTTCGTTTTGGTCATCTGCAGGCGGTTCGTTTACGGCAATCACTTCTGCGTATATGTAGATTTTGACGCGGTTTTCCCCCGGCTGGGGATTAGATACGTTTTCCGTCCTGATCTCCCCGCCGACCAGCACTTCCGCATTCTCCGCGATCTGCGCAAGCATTCTTTCCGTACCTGCTGCCGACGCCGCAAATCGTAAGATGAATGTGTCTGCCGTGCCGGACGGTCGTATCCGCGTGAGCGTGGTCTCGTATACTCTCTGCTTCCAATCGTTAGCATCGACTATCAGTTTTACCGGCGCCGTAATGACTCCGACAATCCCGATTGTGTTGTTTCTGCTCATTTTCTGTTTTACCTCCTCCTTCAGACTGCCACGTCTGTGTTTTCTGTATCTGTCCTTTTTTCTGTCTCTTCTCGCTGTTTTTGATAGTAGGTCATTTCATAGATTGCTTTTCTTAAGCATTCTGCTTTTTTTCCTTCCCCTTTCTCTCTGATGTTGCAGATGTATTTCCCTTCTTTTTCCTTGCCGTCCTCCCATATCTTTATAAAATCCTCCTCATGCGTGTATACGGTAAAATGCATGTGATACATCAGGTGGTACTTTTTTACAAGCAACAAGATCAGTTCATAAACCTTGCCATACAGTTCATCTTCGTTATCCATTCAGTGCCCCCCTGTTTCCTGCTCTACGGTATCTCATGACATGCTCCGAGTAATAATTTGTATTCCCGATATGGATATAGCTGCTCCCGCAGTCATTACAGTGCAGATTCTGATGCTCGATATTCATTGTGCAAAGTCCTTTGCACGTCGGACAGACTGCCCTGTTATCGCTGCGGATAAATATGTTAAATTCTTTCTCCATGTCCATCCTCCCCGATAAAATCAAATAATGTCGGTGTCTCTATCTCCTGCTCTGCTGATTGCAGATAACCGACACCGTCCCGAAAATAGTCAACGTTCAGCTCTATTCCGTATCCTTTGCGCCCCATCTTCACGGCCGTCATCGGTACCGTCATGAGACCCCCGAACGGGTCAAGTACCATATCGCCCTCATTGGAATAGCGGGTGATGATACGCTCCACAATGTCTATCTGCAAAGGGCAGACGTGCATCTGTGCCCTGCGGCGGCTCTGCGTGGTGTTTAGTGTTTTCATGCGGTTTATATCATCCCATACCTCAAGCTGATTCCAGCTTCCCGGTGCAACCACCATGAAAATCGCCGGAAGTTTCCCGTTTTCGTCCAGCTTTTTAGCAAGCTCCACATGCTCACGATAGTCATAGATGTGTTCCCGGCTATATAATCTGTAAACGTTTTGCAGGTTATCAACCGATATGTCCTGAAGTTCCTCTTTGGCAATCAGCCTGTCCCCGCTGCTCCGCCAGTATCCGTGCGCATCGATCTGCCATTGCGCCCTTGTGTACTCTTCCTTGCTTTTCGCTACCGGCTCATCCGCATAAGCAGTTGACCTGTCTGTCGGCAGTTTACGGAAAAGCAGTATGTATTCCGGGCAGCCGACGCCCATCTTGCTTCCATCCTTGCACTGTTCCGTCCATCCAAGCCTGTACGTCTGATTGTTTTCACGTACGACGTCCGTCACCACCGTGATCATCCCGAAATACTGAAATCCATGCCTCATGTAATGACTGATGCATAGGGCGTGAAACGGTTCGATGGTCGGCATGCCCGTACCTGTTGCATTTCCAAACAATACACGGTCCTTTACATGGATCGCCGCCACCCTTCCCGGCTTTAGTATCCGCAACAGCTCCGGCGTCAGAAAGTCCATCTGTTCAAAGAATCGCTCGGTGTTCTGATTGTGTCCGAAGTCGTTATAATTTGCCGAATACTCATAGTGGTTGCCGAATGGGATGGATGTGTGGATCATGTCAATGCTGTTACTCTCCATCCGCCTTGTTTCTTCCACACAGTCATCATTTACCGCGATATATCTGTTCCCCTGTACCCTCACCGTCTCCACTCCCATCTTCCTTTGCAGGTCGTACTGTTTTCCTGCGCCCGATAATCCATACTTTTTCACGATCTCGATCATCTTCCCGACCATATGGTCATGGTTTTTCCATTTTTCAAGCAGCACGTCTTTTATGGATCTCTCGTTTTCCATGTAGATAATGTCGATAACGACCGGCTCTCTCTGCAAAAAACGGTAACATCGGTGTATCGCCTGAATGAAATCGTTGAATTCATAGTCTATGCCGACAAATATCTCCCTGTGGCAGTGCTTTTGAAAATTACATCCTGATCCGGACAGTTCTTTTTTGGTCGCAAACAGCCTTGTCCTGCCATCGGAAAAGTCAATTACACGCTGTTCGCGGAGTTCATAGTCCTGTGCACCGTATATATCAACTGTCTCCGGCAGGGCATTCTTAATTGCGTGGCGTTCTGCTTCCAAGTCATGCCACAATATGAAATGGTCCTTCGGGGATCCTTCTACGATCTCCTTCATTTTCCCGATCCGCTCGTCAATGCTCTCCCTCTTAACCTGCGCGGCTTCTTTGAGTCCTGCTGCCGCCTCGTTAAACAGGCTCATCTGCCCATCCTTATCAACTGCGGCTCCATAGCTGATCGGAAGCTCATGCCATCTTACGTCAAGCGGCGGGAGTACATATCCGTCATCCGAATACGAAGGATTCACGTCTGACGGTTTCGTGATAAATAATGCCCAACTGCTCACCCACAGCCAAAACTCCTCTTCCATGTTCGGATAAAGTGTCAGATTGTTTGCTTTCGTGCTGTCCCGCTGAAAGAAGCGGGTAAGCGCCTGCCCGGTGTCCATCACTTCCAAATATCCGGCATAGTGGATCAGTTCCTTGTATCTGTTCGGTGACGGTGTCGCTGTCGCAACCAGCTTGTAAGGAACGCCTTTGAACTTATCAAGGAATGTCTGATAGGTCTTGCTTCCGAAACTTCTCAGTACGCTCGCTTCGTCAAGGGAAGTCGCGGTAAAATAGGCAGGCTCAATATCCCCGTCCCTCACGCGCTCATAATTTGTGATCATAATGCCTGTCCCGCATGCCCTGACCTCCTCCATGCTGCGGACATACTGCGGCTTTTCATACCCTAACAGTTCCGTCGCATCATGTGTAAATTCCTGCTTCACTCCAAGCGGACACACGATCAGCGCTTTCCCTCCAAACCGCTTTATGACCTGATGGCAGAACTCTATCTCCTGCACTGTTTTCCCAAGCCCGAAGCTCTCAAACAATGCACGCCTGCCGCCACGCAGCGCCCACAGGACCGCATCTCTCTGATGCGGCTTCAGTTTCGGGTTAATCTCTTTTTCATCTGTCGTGAATCCGCTGTCTTTTGCAATCTCAATCTTGCTTTTCAAAAATTCTAAATATTCCATTGCTCATCTTGGAGTAAACCATGGTTTTTTGTGCGCACAAATCTCCGTTTCCTCCAATCTGTCAAATATTGTCATCTGCTCCATGCTTTTGTGTCTTTTCTCCCCTTCTATGATAAAGTGATTTTTATTGGACTTTTTTCGAGTTATCATAAAAGTAAAAAATCTTTTTCATGTTCCAACTGGCGGTTGGAACTGAAACCCTACGCTTACATATAGGAGGTACTTTGCACATGGAAATCTCGAGTATTATTGAAATGGACACGCTATTGCGTGAATCCATACGTTGTATGTGGTCGTTCCTTTGGACGCTCACAAAAACCAATCCTTCGTTAGCTGTATTCCTTGGTTTTTGCGTATTGGCTCCTTTTGTTAAATCATCAAAAAAACATCGTCATCGTTAATTGACCTTGTTCTGAACGCTGCCCGAAATATGGCAGCGTTCTTTTTTTATAAAAGTCATGTTCTCATGTGGTAATCCGTTTCAACCTAACAGCTTTGCTTTTTACTCTGTCCTTCTGCCGCGTGAATATCACAGCCGCATCAAGCGGATGATGTCATCGTTTGTCGCTTCCAGTTCCTTAAAAATCACGTACAACTGATCATTTGTGAAATTCGCTTCACGCAGGCGGGTTCCGAATGCCTGCTGACTGATTTCCAGTGCTTCGCCCATGTGTTCCTGATTCTTGCCGAGTACTTTCATTTTCCCCGACATCCATATGTACAGGTCTTTCTTAAGGTACTTCTTTTTGTTGATCGCTACCCGTGGCATTCGGACTCCCCTCCTTTCTTTTCGTGTGTGTTGCGCCCCTGCGCGTGTTCTTGTCCTGCTGCCACCTTTGTGTTATGATAAGAAAAAATGAAAGGCGGTACAGAATATGTCTTTTGATAATTTGAACGAAATAGCTTCCGTTGCTTCCAAAATTACAAACGATCATAAGATCAAAGTTGATAACGCCGTGTTGGAAACAAGTGAATCTGTTAATAAAATCATTCTAAATATTCAAAAAGATTCCAAAATTCAAACTAGACGTTTTATTATCACTGTTGTTATTTCCGTATTCTCTCTAATTGCTGCCGTAATTGCTGCTGTTGCCGCTCTAATTCCCTTATTATAAAATTTATTCTTATTTGATTTACTGCGGCAAGTACGACCGCCACGGATAGCGCGACGTTGGATATTAAAAAATATTTTTCCATTTGCATCTCCTTTCCCTTTTCCTTGAAATAATTTTCTTATATTATTTGTTTACATTTTGTGAATATTGTAGTAGCATCAATATATTAAAATACAAATGTGAAAGGATGATATATCCATGGACGAAAACAGCAAAAACATTAAACTTGAAATAGCTCCCTCAATAAACGATGCCTTAAAAAATCTAACAGACAAACCCACTCAAAATATTGGCAACACTCTTTCAGACATCTGGTATCTTGTTTTTTCATCTGTCTCCTATCGAGCCGAAAAGAAAAAAATCAAGTACGAATTTTTATTGGATCAGTACCGCAAGGAATTAGAAGATTCTATATCAAACATTCCCCGCGAAAAACGTGTCGATCCATCTTTACAGATTACTGCACAGGCATTAGAGAATTCTAAGTACTGCATTGAAGAGAAGGAGCTTAGAAAAATGTTTGCTTCTCTTATCTGTAATTCTATGAATACTGATTATTCGTCTTATATCCATCCTTCATTTGCAGAGATCATAAAGCAAATGTCTGTTTTGGATGCTCGAATTTTACAGCTTATCAAGAAATCAAAAATTGGCTTGCCAATATGCCAATATCTCATTAATGTTTTTGGTGATTTAGGAAATACAACTTTGCCCGATCATATATTTCTTGAACTCCCTGATGTAGATTTTCAACTTTGCTCACAGTCATTATCTTCATTATCTAGACTTGGGATTGTATCAATCTCATATAGCAATGTACTGACTGGTGCACCCAATCTTTATGATAAATTTTTAGAACATCCTCTTTATAAAGACCTAAGTCAACAGTCACCTTTCAAAACGGATATTCGAAAAGGCGTTGTCACGCTTACCCCGTTAGGACGTTCATTTGCTAAAGTGTGCATTGATGACTAAATCTTTGATTTCTTCAAGCTTGTCTTTTGCGAATTTGTCCGTCTCTTTTTCATAGCGATCTATCTCATACGTAAGATGATGAGCTAACACTATGTTAAAAACAATTGATACGACTGCCGCTACGATTGCGCCTATTACGATTTGTGACATTGTGCATCTTCTCCTTTCGTTTAATCTGCCGTTCTCACGTTTCGTGTTTTATATGTTCAAAAAAAATGGATTGTATCGGTTTTCCATAATAAGCTGCAATTCTAAGTTTAATATTGTCTCTCGGAATGCGCTCTCCGCATTCATACATTGATAGCGCAGAAACACTTACTCCTATTGACTTTGCAACGTCTCCTTGCTTTTTTTCACCGCGTAATTCCACAAGCTTTTTCCCTATAGCACAAGCGTCCATCTCTAAAACATTCACGTTCCTCACCTCCTATTGCTCACGTTTCGTGTTTGTAAGCATACTATACACCCGCAAAAAAACATTGTCAACACATTTTGTGTATATTTTGTATTGATTTTTTTCACATTTCGTGTATAATCAAAAAAAAAGGAGGGATGCAAAACCATGCCAGAGTTCAAAGATATGTTAAAGTACTTTAGAATACGAGACGGACTATCACAAAAAGAATTAGCAAAAAAATTAGGCGTATCCCCGTCTACGATAAGTATGTATGAGGTAGGACAAAGAGAACCTGACTTTGAAACCGAAGAAGCTATTGCTGATTTATTTAATACCGATCTTAATACATTGAGAGGAATGGACATTGAGCAACCGCCTTATTATCTTGATAAGGATGCCTCTAACGCCGCGCAATTTCTTTATGAGAATCCTGAATATAAGGTTCTTTTCGACGCAACAAGAAAGATAAAAAAAGACGATATACAATTTGTTAAAGAGTTCATTGACAGAATGAGTAACAAAGATTGATATAAAAAGAGGGTTGCATATGAAAGATAGAGTATTTACATATTATATGGATATGCCTACTACAATACGGTCTTTTGTGGTATCAAACAACGATACAAGCTTCACAATAATAATTAACGCAAAAATAGGGAAGGATCAGCAATTAAGAGCATATAGGCACGAAATCAATCACATCAAAAATGGAGATTACGACAACAAGCGTCCTGTAAATTTAATAGAATTATCTGCACATCGCACGCACGGTTGATAAAGCGATAGTATTAAAACCCATACTAATAAAAAGACGGATTTGATATGATAAAAGACTGTTCCTTATGGAATACTGTAACTCTGTAATAACAAACGGCTGAAGGAATCTGTTATTTTTATACCCGTTTTTCAGGAGGATGATGCACATGAAGATTGAAAAACTCCCGTCCGGCTCTTACCGCGTGCGAAAAATGTATCAAGGCAAAATGCACACCGTTACATTCAAAGACAAACCAACACAAAAAGAAGCTCTAAAGGCGATCTCTGACGAGCTGGACAAAATCAAGTCTTCCGGCAAGCCGATGACCTTTTACGAAGCCGCGTGTGGGTATGTTGACATGAAGCGGAACGTACTTTCCCCGCGAACGGTAAAGGAATACGCCGAGACAGGAAAGCGCCTGCCGGACTGGTTTAATATTTTGAGGGTATCGGATATTTCACAAATTGAGATCAACCGCCTCGTGAATGAGCTGTCAAAAGATAAGACTCCTAAAACCGTGCGCAACTATCACGGCTTTGTGTCTGCCGTTTTAGGCGCCTATCGTCCCGAATTGAAGATTTATACTACTTTACCGCAAAAAGTCAAGAATGAGCCTTACACGCCGTCACAGGTGGATGTAAAACGCATACTGGATGCGGTAAAGGATACAAAGTTTGAAATTCCCCTTACGCTTGCATGCTACGGCATGCGCCGATCAGAGATATGTGCTTTGCAGCTTGAAGATGTAGATGGTGACATCGTTCACATCAACAAAGCCTTGGTACTCGACGAAAATAGAAAATGGGTGCTCAAAACCACAAAAACAACAGAAAGCACCAGGAATATCATCATTCCTATGGAACTTGCCGACAAGATACGCAAACAGGGATACATATATAAGGGACATCCCGGCTCGATCACAAAGCACCTTGAACGCATAGAACGTGATCTAGGCATCCAGCAATTCCCTCTGCATAAGCTCCGGCACTACTTTGCAAGCCAAATGTCAGCACTTGGTGTTCCTGAAGCAGATATTTTGAAACTCGGCGGTTGGGAAACGGATCACGTCATGAAATCCGTATACCGGCACTCCATGATAGAGAAAGAAGAACAGGCAAAAAGGGATGCCGCAGAAAAACTGCAAAGAACCCTTTTTTCTTAACCCTTGTCATGACAAATTTCATGACAAAAAATGTTACAATCTCTCATTTTATTCTACAATTTCACATTGTAAAACAGGCAATGAAAAATGCCGCAAATCCTTTATTTCACGCGTGTTCGCGTCGGATTTGCAGCATTTATCAAAAAATCGGGGTGACAGGATTCGAACCTGCGGCCTCCTGGTCCCAAACCAGGCGCTCTAGCCAAGCTGAGCCACACCCCGCAA